>NZ_JBJDRI010000001.1:0-292639 GCF_044987425.1 Microbacterium sp. ZW T5_56
ACCAGCACCGGCGGTGCGTAACCCGCATCGATGGTGGGGTCATCAGCCTTGCCCGGAGCGGTCGAGTTGCCACCCTTTGTCGGAGCGGTGAACGCGTACTCGCCATCCGCACCCGGGTTCGAGTCCGAACCACGATCCGAACCCGCACCCGGCTTGGTCAGCGGGTACTCCTTCCCACCCACCGTGACGGTGGTCGGGAAGCCGATCGTGTAGTCCGCACCCGGCGTCAGATCCGGGAACGCGTAGTACCCGTTCTCATCCGTCGTGGTACGAGCAACCTCGACACCAGCAGCGTCATACAGAACCACGGTCGCACCAGCAACCGGCTTCTCACCAGCATCCTGGACACCATCACGGTCCGCGTCAAGCCAGAGGTAGTCACCCACAGACACCAGCACCGGCGGGACATAACCCGCATCGATAGTGGGGTCATCAGCCTTGCCCGGAGCAGTCGAGTTGCCACCCTTCGCCGGCGACGTGAACGAATACTTGCCATCCGCACCCGGGTTCGAGTCCACACCACGATCCGACCCAGCACCCGGCTTCGTCAGCGGGTACTCCTTGCCACCCACGGTGACCGTGGTCGGGAAGCCGATCGTGTAATCCGTCGACGGGGACAGGTTCGGGAACACGTAGTACCCGTTCTCATCCGTCGTCGTACGAGCAACCTCAACACCAGCAGCGTCATACAGAACCACCTCGGCACCAGCAACCGGCTTCTCACCAGCATCCTGGACACCATCACGATCCGCATCGATCCACAGGTAGTCACCCACCGAAACCAGCACCGGCGTCGCGTAACCCGCATCAATCGTGGGGTCATCGACCTCACCCGGCAGGATCGAGTTGTTGCCGTCAGCCGGAGCGTTGATGGTCACACTCCCCGTCTTCGGGTCAGCGTCCGAGTCCTTCCCGTCATCGCTTCCCTGGTTGGGGCGCGTCAGCGGAACCTGCTTCCCATCCACGGTGACCGTCGTCGGGAACACGATCGTGTACTCGGCGTTGGCCTCCAGGTCACCGAAGGCGTAGAAGCCATTGGCGTCCGTGGTGGTCCGAGCAACCTCGACACCGTTTGCGTCATAGAGGATCACCTCGGCACCGGCAACCGGCTTCTCGCCAGCATCCTGGATACCGTCGGCGTCAGCGTCGAGCCACACGTAGTCGCCCACCGACACCAGCTTCGGCACGAAACCGAAGTCGATCGAGTGGTCGTTCACGCCAGCCTTCGGCGAAGTGATCGCAGAGACGACCACGCCGCCATCGTTGAGCACACCGTTGCTGTCGATGTCACGGTTGAATCCCGCGGTGGCATCGGTCGGCGTGTAGCCGACCAGCGGGCCGCCCGCGGTGAAGTCACTGGCGCGGTCCAGACGGACCTCGTACTTCGTGTCGGGAAGCAGACCATCTGCGGTGTCGAAGTAGTACTCGCCGTTCTTGTCGGTCTCCGTCGTCGCGACGACGTTGCCGTCGGCGTCGTACAGGCTGACCTGCACGCCGGCGATGCCACGCTCGTTCGGACCCTGGATGCCGTCCTGGTCCAGGTCGGACCAGATACGGTTACCGATCTGCTGCGTCTGCTCCAGCACCAGCGCCTCGAGATCCGCCAGGCCCATGCCCTTGTAGAACGCGCTGGTCAGGAAGGTGTTCCCGACAGCGTTGCCGGTCTCGACGTCATACGCACGCAGACCGTTGGTGTTGATGGCACCGGTTGCGTCCATCGTGTTGCTGACGACCGTGTCCGTGCCCGGGACATGCGCGATTCCGGAGTAGGCCGCCTGCGCGTGGAACGCACCGGTGTCCTGGAAGTCATGCACCGGGTTCGCGAAGTCGAGCGACGTTGCGTCCGCGGGCAGCGCGACGAGGTCACCCGTTGCCACGATGTTTCCGTAGGACGGCGTGTCGGCATCCTTCTGCCCCACGTACATGCCGAGACCGTACTGGTCGCCGCTGCGGTCGCGGAAGCTCAGAACCATCTGGCCGTTCTCGAGGAACTCGATGTCACCGAACATCGGCTGCGGCACCACGAACTGCGGCCACCAGCCGACAGCGGGACCGTTCAGACCGCCGTTGACGCAGGCCTGCGGGACGTCGTCAGTCCAGACACGCCAGGCAACAGGGTTGCACTCAGCGGCCATGGAACCGCCGAAGGGGCCGTTCTGTCCGGCGCGGGGCACAGTCAGCGCGACCTCACCCTGGCGGGTGCTCACCGGCGACGTGCTGAGCGTGCCGTCTGCTGCGCGCTCGTACTCGATGAGGTAGGTCTTCATGTCGCTGCCGCAGATCGCGCCGACGAACAGGCTGGAGTCCTTCTGCCCGAGACCCATGGGAGCCCAGTCACTGTCGCAGCTCTGCGGAGCGGCGATCTTCAACGTCTGGATCGGTGCCGGGTTCACATCGGCCTGCACCGGGTAAACCACGAGCTCTTCAGTGTTGAGGTTCACTGTGGTCAGGAACTTGTTGTCCGGGGTGATGTCGACATCACCGAGGGCCTCACGACCGACGGCCTCGCGGAACGCGAAGTCGTGGTGCACGAAGCCTGCGGCCGGGTCGAGCGGGCCGAGGTCGTGCTCGGTGTCACCGGCGTCCGCCACCGTGGCGTAGACCTCCCACGCGCCCGTCACGGAGTTGACGCGATAGACCGCACCCGATCCACCGGGGCCGTAGAGCGAGCCGCGCTTGGCATAGGCGCCCGCGTAGATGTCGAGGCTTCGGCTGTCGATGCCGATTCCGTAGACCGCACCGATCGTGCCGGTCGTGGTGATGTCGGTCGGGCTGCCGGTCATGTCATACCGGGTGCTGTAGACCTCGGTGCCGTTGTTCTGGGACGGCCAGATGTCGTTGCCCATCACGGAGGAGTAGAGGCGGGCGCCATCAGGTCCCAGCGTGGTGTAGTCGACGTAGCCGACCGTCAGGGTCGCGTCCTTGGCACCACGCACGTCCACGAACGACACGGCGGGGGCGAACTGCGGGTCGGCGTGACCGTCCGCGATCTGCGCCTCGCTGTACTTGCCGGCGTCCGGGTTGGTGACCTCGACGCGGTAGCGACCGCCGGCCAGCGTGTTTGCGGCGGCGGCGAGAGTTGCCACACCATCCGCGTCGGTGTCGACGACGATTTCGTCGCCGGCGATGTCGAAGAAATGAACCTTGACACCTTCGAGCCCGACGTCGAGAGCGTCGTGCTCCTTGTTGACATTGTTGTCTCGCACCACCGTGACGGAGATGGTGCCGTCACCGGTCGCTGCGACAGCGGCTGGGCTCACTCCCCCCACGGTCAGCAAGGTTGCAGCCAGAGCACCGACCGCACCTCCTGCGATGAGCCTCTTCACAGATCACTCCTGTTCGATTGCGCGTCGCCGCGCACGCAGAGTGCACCGCGCCTGTCGGGGATCCCGGGCGCGCGGGCAGCTGATCCTGGGGTAGGCCAGCTTCTTGAATGTATCGGCTAGACGAAGGCTCGGAAAGGGTCGCGGAAGAGCTCCTGACCGGCCTGTTGCAGTGAGAGCCCCGGCCACGGAGAGCGTTTTCACATCCGTGCTGCGTGGGAGACCCCTGAGATGTCGCTGGAAGGCACCGATGTGGCGACGATGAGATCCTGACCGGTCACGAGCGCTCAGAACCGCCTCGTTTCAGGTAACGATCCGCAACGTTCATTGAAATGACCCCAACGTTGGGGTCAGCGCCGCCAACAAGCGGCCCGCGCCTCGGGACGAGCGCTCGGCACCCTGATCCGTCTCTCCGCCCTAGGGTGGACCGGGGCGGCGATCGGACGCCGCCGGGCAGTGAGGAGTACGGATGTCGCGGCATGTCCTGGTCATCGGCATCGACGGCGTTCGCGCAGACGTGCTGAGGAAGGCTCACGTGCCCCATATCACGGCGATCGGCGAGGCCGGGTTCTGGGAGGACGTTCGCGTGGACGAGCGCAACCCCACGATCTCGGCTCCGGTCTGGGCCAGTGTCGCCTCCGGCGTGCATCGCGACCGCCATGGCATCGACGACAACGACCTCCACAATCATCACCTCGATCAGTACCCGGACTTCCTCTCTCGTGTTCGCGCCCACGATGCCGCCGCGACGACGTTCGCCGCGGCCGCCTGGGCACCCCTCGTCACCGGCGCCGCCGGAGGACCCGTGTTCGCCCCCGGCGGGTTTCGACCCGACCTGCCGACCGGTGTCGAAGACGGCACCGACGATGCGGCCCTGGCCGCGATCGCCGTGATGGATGAGGTCGTCACCTCACGGACCGCGCGCGAGCTGCTCTCGCGCGACCACGCCGCGGTATTCGCCTATCTCCTGCTGCCCGACATGGCGGCTCATGCGGAAGGAATCACCGACCGCTATCGGGCAGCGATCGAGCGCGCCGACGAACAGGTGGGGGTGCTGCTGGCCGCCATCGCCGCCCGACCCCGTCGCTCGGCGGAGGAGTGGACGGTCGTCGTGCTGACCGATCACGGCCACCGTGACGGCGGTCATCATGGTGGCGACAGCGATGCCGAGCGCACCGGCTGGATCGCGGCGTCGGGTCCGGGGATCGACGCTGGTGTCGTCATCGGCGCATCCCAGGCCGATGTGGGCGTCCATGCCCTCCACGTACTGGGCGTCGCGGTGCCACCGGGCCTCGACGGGCGGCCGTGGTCCGCGACGAGCACCCCGCCTCAGACGAGCAGCGCGTAGCCCAGCGCCAGTGCCCCACCGAGCGCTGCGCCGGCGACGAGCTGCCCAGCAGTGTGCGCGCGGAGGCGATACCGCGCCCACATCACAAGAAGCGGGACGGCGATCGCGATCAGGCCGATGGGCCCGAAGAGAGCGACCTGCAGGCCGGCGAAGAAGGCCGCGATCGTCGCGTGGATCGAGATCTTCCAGCGCAGGGTGATCACCGTCACGATCATCAGCGCGGCTACGGCGACGACAGAGAGCCAGACCAGGCTGCTGGGTGCACGCAGAAGCGCGACCGCGACGGCACCCGCCATCACCACGACGAGGGTTGCGAGCAGGATGGGCATCCGCTGCCGACGGTCAGCGACAAAGCGACCATCGACCCGGCCCGCGCGCGCCAGCCAGATGGTAGCGGCATAGGGGGCCACGGCCATCGCGAGAACCGAGATGAGAGTCGGGAGGACAGCACCCGTTGGCAGCCCCACCTGAAGCAGGCCGACCAGCAGAAGAGGTGACGGGCCTCCGATCTCGGAGACGACCGTCGCTATCCGATCACGTGTCGAAGCCCTCACGCCAGCTATCTTCCCGCGTCACAGCGGGAGTGATGAGCGGGTGTTCATCACGGCACGAATCGAGGAGAATTCGCCGAGCCCGTCACAGAAGTCGGGCTCCCGTCCTCGTTTCGCGACAAGCTCCTCGTTTCACGACGAGGAGCTTCGCGTCGTGTTTCGCGACGTGGGTCGCCCGTCAGACGCGGCGGTACTGCTGCACCATCGGGCAGTCGAACGGATCCCGTGCGGCGAGACCCACCGTGTTCAAGTAGTCGATCACGATGGCGTACGAGCGCCACAGCGAGGTCTCGACGTACGGAACGTTGTGCTTCGCGCAGTACTCGCGCACGATCTCGCGCGTGGCGGCGAGCTGCGGGCGAGCCATGCTCGGGAACAGGTGGTGCTCGATCTGGTAGTTGAGGCCACCCATGAGGATCGTGGCCCACCATCCACCGCGAATGTTGCGAGAGGTGCGCACCTGCTTCGAGAAGAAGTCGAGCTTCGCGTCGGGAGCGATCACCGGCATGCCCTTGTGATTCGGGGCGAAGGAGGCCCCCATGTAAACACCGAACACCGCGAGCATCACACCGAGGAAGGCGAAGGCCATCCCGACCGGAAGCAGCAGGAAGACGGGGATCAGCACGAGTGCGAATCGCGCCACGATCATGCCGAGCTCTGACCAGCGATCCGTGACCGGACCGCGAGAAAGCAGGTGACGCAGGCTCTGGTAGTGCAGGTTCAGACCTTCCAGCGTCAGCAGCGGGAAGAACAGCCACCCCTGGCGCATCGTGATCCAGCGGCGCAGGCCCCGTGCCTCTGCGGCGTCGTCCGCGAGGAACGAGATGGTGTCGACCTCGATGTCCGGGTCCTTGCTCACACGGTTGGGGTTGGCGTGGTGACGGCTGTGCTTGCTGTTCCACCAGGAGAAGCTCATGCCGACGACGGCAGCCAGCACGCTGGCCAGTCGGTCGTTCGCGGGTCCGGTGGTGAGGATCTGCCGGTGCCCAGCCTCATGGGCGAGGAAGGCGACCTGCGTGAAGAGGATACCCAGCGCAGCAGCGATCAGCAGCTGGAACCAGCTGTCACCCAGCAGGATGAAGCCGGTGATCGCCCCGCCGAAGCCGACGGCGATGGCCAGAGCTGTGAGTGCGTAGAACCAGCGGCTGCGACGCAGCAGGCCGGTCTCACGCACCACCTGCGCCAGCTCGGTATAGGCGCGCGCGATGGGTGGGAAATCCTCGCTGCGCGCGTAGGTCTGACGGACGGGACCGAGAGTGCTGACGGAGTCGGCGGTGATGGAAGAGATAAGAAACGTCGATTCTCTGGGCAGCCCCGCTTGCGCGACTGAGGCGGAAACGAACGGCGTGTGCCGACGCTTCCCCCTCACGCTACGGGGCGATGCATGCCGCCGACTGAATACGTCCTCCGAATATGACGCGGGGAGGGTGCGAATATTCGCACCCTCCCCGCGTTTACTTCAAGATTCAGAGAACCTGGATGTTCGCTGCCTGCATGCCCTTGGGGCCGCGCTCGGCGTCGAATTCCACCTTCTGGTTCTCCTCGAGGCTACGGTAGCCGTTGCCGGAGATCGCGCTGAAGTGCGCGAAGAGGTCGGCCGAGCCATCATCGGGAGCGATGAAGCCGAAGCCCTTGTCGGAGTTGAACCATTTGACGGTGCCAGTGGCCATAACGTCATTCCTTCTGTGCTTGGGACCGCGTGTGCGCTCCCCGTAACCGCGACGGAACCGTCGCGGGGCTGTGCGGGCGAGCCGCGCGTGGGCGCTCGCCGATGGGGTGGATGCCACGAACGCGAGAGCGTGAGCGGTATCGAGGATGTCGCGCGCCTCGTCAAGCGTGGCGGTGTGCGCGAGCGGCACGGCGTGAGCGTCGTGCGTGACGAATCGTCCGGCGACTTCGGCGACGAAGCCGGCGAACTCACCGTGCAGCGTCGCGACGTGAACGTCGTGGTCGGCCTGTCGCCACACCAGGTGGGTGGACGGAGGCGGAGGGAGTATTACAGGGAAAGAGATGAAAAACAGCCAATCAAAATGAAGGGGCGCGCACCGACCTTGGTGCCGCGTGGCGGATGATCCGGAGATCATCTGTCCGTAGGTGACAAGCCGGAAGCCGGTCCGAAGGATTTCGGGGGAGAAACGCGGCTTCAGTTGCCTGAACAGCCAACTTTAGCACACGTCTGGACGTTCTGACAATGCGCGGGCATGTCCTGCTCCCCACCGGGCTGATCGTGTTCTTCGTCGCGTTGCGCCGAGCGGTGAAGCGTGAGGCCCCGACAGCGGTGCCTACGCGACCGTGAGCGAGGTGCGCGGCGCGAGCGTGCTGAGCAGCCGCAGCTTCTCCTGGCTCTCCGAGCCCGGTGCCGCAGTGTAGACCAGCAGAGCATGGGACTGCTCCGGATCGAGCAGCGTCTGACAGCTCAGCTCGAGCGCCCCCAACTCGGGATGGCGGAATCGTTTGACGGCGCGTGGCTGCAGCCCCACCTCCTGGCGCTCCCAGATGGCCCGGAACTCCTCACTCGTCTCGCGGAGGGCGCGGGCGTACTGCGCGGCTCGAGAGTCGGCACCGCGGCGCGCGATCGCCCCGCGCAGACCCGAGACCCAGAGCCGCGACAGGAACTCGTGCTCGCTCGGGTCATACAGGCTCCGGCTTCGTGGATCGCTGAACCAGCGGTAGCCGATGCTGCGCTCCGACCCGCGGAGCAGGGTGGCGTCGCCGGTGAGCGCAACGCCGAGCGGAGTCTGCCGCAGCGTCTCCCCCAGTTCGGTCACGACCTCGGCGGGCGTGTCGGTCAACCGGTCCAGGATCCGCAGCATGCCCGGACTGACGTGCTCGCTGTCGCTGCCCCGTGCGGGCGGCTCATGGCCCGCCAGTCGGAACAGGTGGTCGCGCTCGTCGACGCTGAGGTGCAGGCCCAGGGCGATGGCCGCGAGCATCTGCTCGGATGGGATCGGCCCGTCGCCCCGTTCCAGTCGCGCGTAGTAGTCAGGCGACATGTGGCTCAGCCCCGCGACCTCCTCGCGACGCAGTCCCTCGGTGCGACGGCGCGATCCCCGCGCCAGTCCCACGTCCTCCGGCTGCAGCGCAGCGCGCCGCGTGCGCAGGAACTCGGCCAGGGCCGTTCGGTCCACCGCCATGGGATCTCCCCTCGATCAGGATGATCCTTGCATTCCGGGGGTCGCGTATCCACGACCTGAGAAGTCCTGGATAGCGGAGCGGGGTCGGCGCAGGCTGAGGGCATGAACACGAACATCGACCTGTCGGACCTCACGCACCAACGCGCGGTGATCACCGGTGCCAGCGACGGGATCGGTCTGCGCATCGCCACGCAGCTCGCCCAGGCGGGCACCGACATCGTGCTGCCCGTCCGAAACCCCGCAAAGGGCGAAGCGGCGCTCGAGACCATCCGCGACGCGGTCCCGGACGCACGTGTGCGCATCGAGCGTCTCGATCTGTCCGACCTGTCGTCGGTCGCCGCCTTCGGCGCGGTGATGCAGGAACGCGGCGAGCCGATCCACCTCCTCATCAACAACGCGGGAGTCATGACGCCGCCGGAGCGCCAGAGCACGGCGGACGGATTCGAGCTGCAGCTGGGCACGAATCACCTGGGTCACGTGGCGCTGGTGGCCCACCTGTTCCCCCTGCTTCGCGAGGGACAGGCGCGCGTCACCTCACAGGTCAGCGTCGCGGCAAGTCGCGGCCCGATCACCTGGGATGACCTGAACAGCGCGCGCTCGTACAACGGCATGCGGGCGTACCGGCAGTCGAAGATCGCGTTGGGATTGTTCGGCCTGGAGCTGAACCGTCGCAGCGTTCGAGCCGGCTGGGGCATCACCAGCAACCTGTCTCACCCCGGCGTCGCCCCCACGAGCCTGCTGTCGGCGCGACCCGAACTCGGGCGCACGACAGACACGCTGGAGGTCCGCGTCATCCGCTGGGCCGCGGCACGCGGACTGGTCGTGGGAACGCCGGAAACAGCGGCCCTTCCTGCCCTGCTGGCCGCCACCTCTGGCAGCGGCGGCCTCCTCTACGGTCCCCGCGGCCTCGGACACGTGGGGGGCATGCCCGCGGAGCAGGCCCTCTATCGGCCGCTGCGCAGCACCGCCGATGCCGAGCGCATGTGGGACGCGTCGGAGCATCTCATCGGCATACCCCTCCCCCGCTGACTCAGGCGAGCACGGCGAGGGGGCGCCGCAGCACGTCGATGAGGGTGGAGAGGAACGCGGCCGCCAGCGCGCCGTCGATGATGCGGTGGTCGGCCGTCAGCGTCAGCCGCATCGTGCGACGGCTGATCACGGTGCCGTCCTCATTCAGAGCGAGGTCGTCGCGCGCCGCGCCGACGGCGAGGATCGCCCCCTGCGGCGGGTTGATGATCGCGTCGAACTGATCGATGCCATACATCCCGAGGTTGCTGATCGTGAACGTGCCGTCGGTCATGTCGCTCGTGGTGAGTCGACGCTCCGAGGCCTTCGCGACGAGAGCGGCGGATGTCGCCGCGATGCTGGAGACGGCGAGCCGATCAGCGTCACGAATGACGGGAACCACCAGGCCCGCCGGGGAGGCGACGGCGATGCCGATGTGCACGCGACCGTGCACCAGCGTGGCGCCGCGGCCCGCACTCGCGTAGGACGCGTTCACGCCGGGATGCGCACGCAGCGCGAGCGCGGTGGCGCGCACGAGCAGGTCGTTCACACTCACGCGCGGCGCATCCGTCGTTCGCTGGGCGTTGAGGTCGGCGCGCAGGGTCAGCAGCTCGGTCACGTCGGCTGTAGCGGTCACCGTGAAGGTGGGCGTGGTGGTGGCGCTGGCAGTGAGACGCGCGGCGATCTGTTCGCGGATCGCGTCGAACGGGACGGATTCCGGCTCGCGGGCGTCCGACGTGGGGGTGGCGGGCGGCGCGGGCGGAGCCGCAGGGACCGCGGGGATGTCGTCGAGGTCGGCGCGCACGATCCGGCCACCCGGGCCGGAGCCGGCGACGACGTCGAGGTCGATGCCGCGTTCACGTGCGAGCCGCCGGACGAGGGGGGTCGCAGCGCGGCGCGCGGGGCTGGAGTCGTCTCCCGGGGGTTCGGGTGTCAGGTGCGTGTCGTCTGCCGTCGCACCCGCGAGAGAGCTGGATGTGGCCGACGACGGGCTCGCCGCGCCGGGACTCGTTCCCGTCGGCTGAGGGGGAACGGGGCTTGCGTGGTCGGCCGCCCGTACGGCTTCCCCGCTCGACGCGGCGCCCGGCCCATCGCCGCTCCCGTCGTCGAGCCGGGCGATGGGCGTGCCGATCGGGACGTTCTCCCCCACCGGCACCAGGATCTCCGCGAGCACGCCGGCGTCGTACGCCTCCTGCGCCATGAGAGCCTTGTCGGTCTCGATCTCGACGAGCAGGTTGCCGGGTGCGACCGTGTCGCCGGGCTGCTTCAGCCAGGCCGCGATCGCCCCCTCCGTCATGGTGTCGGACAGGCGGGGCATCAGGATGTCGATCATCATTGCTGTTCCTTCGACTCTTCAGCGGCGCCGAGCGACGGCGTCGAGGGTTTCGCGGATCGCGGTCTTCGCGTCTTCCAGCGACGGGAGCGCGGCGAGCTCCAGGGACTTCGCGTAGGGCATCGGCACCTCGGCCATGGCCACGCGGCGGACGGGAGCGTCGAGCCAGTCGAACGCGCCGTCGGAGATGGTGGCGGCGATCTCGGCGCCGATCCCGTACGTGAGCCAGTCATCCTCCAAGACCACGGCGCAGGAGGTGCGGCGGACCGAGTCGATAATGGTCTCGCGGTCCAGGGGTCGGAGGCTTCGCAGGTCCACCACCTCCACCTCGATCCCCTCGGCGGCGAGTTCCTCGGCTGCCTGCAGGGCGACGACGGCCATGCGGGAGTAAGCGATCACGGTGATGTCCGCACCCGCTCGCGTGACGGCGGCGCGACCGATCTCGGCCGGCTCGATGTCGTCGGGCACCTCGCCGGTGGTGTTGTAGAGCGCGAGGTTCTCCAGCACCAGCACCGGGTCATCGTCGCGGATGGCGGCGAGCATGAGCGCCTTCGCGTCAGCGGGCGTGGCGGGCGCGACGACCTTCATTCCAGGCACGAACGCGTAGTACAGCTCGATGTTCTGCGAGTGCGTGGCACCGAGCTGCTGCCCACCGCCGCCGGGTGTGCGGATCACGAGGGGGACGCTCACCTGACCGCCGAACATGCCGTAGATCTTCGCGGCGTGGTTGACGATCTGATCCAGCGCGAGCAGCGAGAAGTTGATCGTCATGATCTCCACCACGGGGCGCAGTCCGAGCATCGCGGCACCGATCGCGGCGCCGGTGAACCCCTCCTCCGCGATGGGGGTGTCGCGCACGCGCTTCGGACCGAACTCGTCGAGCATGCCCGCCGTGATCTTGTACGACCCCTCGAATCGACCGATCTCCTCGCCGATGAGGAAGACGTTCTCGTCTCGCAGCATCTCGGTGCGCAGCGCGTCGTGCAGGGCCTGGCGGTAGCTGATGACGCTCATGCGTTCACCGCCTCGGCCTCGCGAGCTGCGGGTCTCGGGGCTGCGGGATACAGGGCGTGACCCGGGAGGCGACGAGAGTCGTTCGGCACCGGCGTCGCGTAGGTGTAGTCGAAGAGAGACGCGACGTCCGGGTGCGGGCTGGCCTCGGCGAAGTCGGCCGCCGCGGTGGCTGCCGCGAGGGCTGCGGCGTCGATCTCCGCCACGAGGTCGTCGGTGAGGACGCCGGCATCCCGCAGGTGCAGCGCGAACGCGGCGATGGGATCGGCATCGCGCACGGCGGCGATCTCGTCCTGCGACCTGTAGCGGGCGGGGTCGACCACGGAGTGTCCTTTCAGGCGGCCGGATCGGGTCTCGAGCAGGTAGGGCTTGCCCGCGCGGGCACTGTCGAGCGCGATGCGAGCGGCGTCGCGGACGGCGATCGGATCGTTGCCGTCGACGCAGGCGGAAGCCATGCGGTACGAGGTCGCGCGCCGGTGCAGCTCGGGTTCGGCGGAGGACATCTCCACCGTGGTGCCCATGCCCAGGCCGTTGTTCACCACCACGTAGACCACGGGCAGGTTCCACAGCGCCGCGATGTTGAGCGACTCGTGGAAGGCGCCGATGTTGGTGGTCCCGTCGCCCATCAGGCACACCACGGCTTCGCTGCCGCCGCGGTAGTCGATGGCGAGGGCGGCACCGGTGGCGAGCGGGATCTGGCCGCCCACGATGCCGTAGCCGCCCATGAACCGGGCTGAGGCATCGAGCATGTGCATGGATCCGCCCCACCCCTTCGACACCCCGTCGCTGCGGCCGTAGAGCTCGGCCATGAGTCGCTCGGGTGCGATGCCTTGCGCCAGGGCGTAGCCATGCTCGCGGTAGTTGGTGAAGACGTAGTCGTCGGTGCGCAGAGCGCTCATGAGGCCGACGACCGTAGCCTCCTCGCCGAGGTTGAGGTGGCAGTAGCCGCCCACCCGAGCCTCGGTATAGGCGCGGGCGGCGCGCTCCTCGAAGCGCCGAATACCCACCATCTGGCGGTACAGCGCGAGCAGCTCCGGTGCCTGCGCCGGTTTGGTGGCTCGCCTCTTGGTCGGGGGCATGGGATCTCCTTCTCGCCCGGCATCGGTTCGGGGTGCGAACACGATAAATGATACGTCTGTCGTTTCATTATAGAATGGAGCTCGGCGAAGGGAGACCGATGATGACCGACGGCGCGGTGCCCGCCCGCAAACGCGGCCGCCCCACCGAGGCGGAGCGCGTGCAGCGCCGCGACGAGATCCTCGACGCCGCGGTGAAGCTGTTCATCGCCAACGGTTTCGGCGGGGTCACCTTCGACGACATCCGCGAAGAGGCTCACGTCACGAAGCGCACCATCTACGGACACTTCGCCACGCGCGCCGAGATCTTCCTGGCGGCCGTGGAACGTCTCCGCGAACGCGCCCTCGCCCATCCCGGCGAGGGGAGCATTCAGGAGCTCGCGACGAGGATCGTAGCGATCCTGCATTCGGATGAGGCGATCGCGTTGCACCGACTCGTGATCGCGTCGGCGCGGGAGTTCCCGGAGTTGGGCGCACAGTTCTATCGCGACGGGCCGGAGAGCTACATCGCCGCACTTCGGGGGCACGTGTCGGATCCCGAGCTCGCTGAGGCGCTGTTTTCGCTTCTGCTTGGTGAGCCGCACCGCCGCAGACTCCTCGGGCTCACGCCGACCCCGACGGCGGCGGAGGCGGAGGCACTCGCCCTCGCCGCGCTCGCGCGTCTCGGGATCAGCTGAGAGCGCTCGCGGAAGAAGCGCGACCAGCCATCCCCGACAGGAGTCATCCTGGCCCGGCATTCCGCCTCACCCCCGCTGTCGGCCGGCGCGATCGGCCCCGGCATCATCGCGAGTGGCCAGTCGCTTGCGACGCCACGGATACAGCGACAAGAACATCCCCACTGCACCACACCAGGCGAGCAGGCCAAACCATGCGGCACCGCTCACACCTCCGCCCACGCCGGCAACAAGGTATGCGGGAACAAGCGCCGGCACGAGGTTGCACGCGGCTGTGACACCCAGCAGATACCGAACACGCTGCCTACTTCGCCCCACGAGCGGCAATGCCACGCCTAGCCTCGATCTTTCAGCGGTGACCTGATTGGGGCGGTGGTGACGTCGTTGTCGTTTCTGGTGCCGATTCTGGCATGAGGGTGTGACAGAGCGCCGCGTGGCGCTGCGGGGCGGTTCTCCAGGTCCTCGGGTTGTGATGGTCGGCGGGGTCAGTGGTGTCAGCCGCTGGGTGCGGGTAGTGCGCGGAGCCGTTCGATCGCGTCGAGGATGATGGGCGACCAGCGGGATCGGTTGCTCAGGTGCAGGATGGTGCGGCGGCCGTGGCGGGCCAGGGCCGCGGGGATCGTGAAGAGCCGGTGTCGGAGCCGTTTCGGTTCCCAACGTCGCGCTTCGTGTTCGGGGTGGGCGAGCAGGCCCGTCCAGGCGGTGATCTCGGACGCGAGGGCGACGACCGCTGCCCAGATGCGGTTCTGGTTGAAGCCGTGCAACGGGAGGTTGCGGAGCCCGGTGTCTTTCGCGTTCCGGATGCGGTCTTCGCAACGCGCGCGGCGCCGGTGGCGCAACTCGAGCCGTTGCAGCTGACCCCGTTTGCCGTTGGTGGCGAACGCGGTGAGCCGGTAGCCGTCGACGTCGTCGAAGCGGAGCTGCGCGCCCGGGTGTGGGCGTTCCCGCCGCACGATGACTCGCATCCCCTCGGGCCATCCGGTCATGTCGAGCAGCCCGGTCAGCTCCGCGACCGCGGCCCTGTCGCGGACGTCGCCGTCGGCATCGAGCGCCGCCTCCCAGGCCTTGTGGTCGGTGATCAGCTTGTAGAGCTCCGGGGTATGGAACGGGAGCGTGAACCCGACCGAGTACGACAACCGCCGCTTCGTCAGCCAGGACACGAAGTCCTTCGTGCCGCCGGCGCCATCGGCGCGGATCAGGACGCTCTTGCCGGGACGCGGACTCCCGCCGGGGAGCTGCGCGAGCGCAGTGCGGGTGACGGCGATGTGATCGGCCGCGGTGTTCGACCCCGCATTCCCCGGGCGGAGGCGGATCGCGAGCATCTCCCCGGAACCGGTCGGCCCGTGGTCGGCGAACGCGAGCAGCGGATGGAACCCGAACCCGTGCTTGAACGTCGGGCTCGCGTGTTCCTTCTCCGAGTGCGCGGTCAGCAGCGTCGCGTCCAGATCGATCACCAACGGAGCGTCAGCCGTGACAGCAAGATCGGGGGCATGCGCGCCAGCCCGTGCCCACGCTGTCGCCCGCGCCTGCTGCCGGGCGGTATCGATCGCGGCGAGCACACGCTCGGCGTCCGCGGCCAACGCGGTGATCGTCCGGGACACCGTCGGATCCGACGCGACCAGCCCGTAGACGCCAGGCTCGGCACGCACGGTCGCGATATCGCTGAGCGCGTCACCGCCCAGCGCGAGCGTAACCGCGAGATCCAGGATCACCTTCGCCGGGTCATGCGTCGCCAGCGGCTTCCGCCACAGCCCGAGCGCATCCGAGAGCACCCGATCCAGGCCCGTCACGCGGATCGTCTCGGTCAACAACACCCCGCCCGCATGACCAACCGCAGACACCGCCGCAGTATCAACACGGGCGCGCAGATAGGCTCCGATATTCTTCACCTTGAAGGTGCTCCTCGAACTGAGCGAACTGGTTTCCAGACAATCCCAATTCTCCCAGATCAGGAGCACTTTTCATACCCGAGACACGACCCCGAAGCGACTCAACGATGAAACCCCGAGGCTAGCGATGGAACAACCGATCCCGCGAGTACGCCCAGGAAGGTCGACATCCAGCTTTCGCTCCAGACCTGTGGCACGGTCCGATTCGTCATCGCCGCGGATGGCACGAGATCAAACTGCACGAACGTGGTGGACCATACGAGGGAAACGAAAAGGCCCACACCGAGGCAGATGCAGAGTGTTGAGAGGAACTGCCAGCGCTCTCGTCTCGCGTTGCTGCGGGTCATCATCAACTCTTCCGCACGTCCTCGTGGTGTTTCAGCGCTGCCCCCGTCATCGGCAGCGCAACATCGAGACTGATTTGAACACGTTCACTATTCAATCCCCACCACACAGTCCGCCATCCCGGTCGTGGGTACGTTCCGAACCGTGCCGCGTTCACCCGCGCATCACGCGTGACACGCGGGCGGAGCGATCTCCTTCTCCAGCGGGCACACGCATGGCACGGTGAGGGAATGCAGCCAGACCCGCACCTTCACAACGGCGAAGAGATCCAGTGGCAGGGCAGCCCGGACGCGTCGGTGTGGACGACACGGTCGGACTCCATGTTGGTGCCATTCAGCGTGTTCACGCTGGGGTTCGCCATCTTCTGGACCGTCCTGGCCGCATCCTCAACACGCGGTCCGCGGTTCATGTGGGTGTTCGGTCTCGTCTTCATCGCATTTGCTCTCTACATGGTGATCGGACGGTTCTTCGTCAAAGCAGCGCGGAAACGCCGAACCCACTACTTCTTGACCAATAAACGCGCGATCGTCATCGATCCAGCCGGCACGCATTACGTTGGGCTGGCCACGGCCCAGATCACCAGCTCGATTCGGAGCGATGGCGCGCACCTCGACGTGACCTTCGGCATGGAACAAGGACCGGCGAGCGGCCTGCCCGGCGCCCGAGTTCTTCTCGTGTATGCAAACACCGGTTTGGACTTCTTCGCTGCGATGGGTTCGGGGCTTCCCATCGCGTTCTACGACGTCGCCGATGTGACAGGCCTCGAGGAAGCTCTCGCCGCGCGAGAATCCACGTGAACTCGGATCCCGCACTCACCCGCGGCCCTGTGGGTGCCTGGATTCACGGCTGACCCAGGCGAGATCCGCCGCACCACGGCCCCGGCAGCGCTGTTTCACAACCCCTATGCAGGGAACCTCGCTGCCCGCCGCTGGACCATGCCTCCGACGACCAGAGCAATGGCTCCCGCCCCCACCAGCAGGGGTGCGAGGAGCGCCACGGCAACCAAGATGAGCACGATCCACCCGCTCGGGGACTCATCGACCTCTTGACCCGTCACCCACAGTCGTGCGCACCAGACCGAGGCCGCGAGGGTGCCCGCAACGAACGCCGTCGCATTGGCGACGCGAATCAGCGCCGGGCTCGTCAGTTGACGACTGAGAGCGAAGGCACCGGCGGTCGCAACGATCATGATGAACAGTGCCGTCAGCGCGAACTGCCACAGAGTGCTGTCTCCATTCGTGACGCCTGCGATGACTCGTGCAGGCCACGTCGGATCTTCGAGCGGCATGACCACCAGCGAGACGACGATCACCGCGAGCGCGCCGCAGACACACCACAGCACGAGGGGTCGTGGCCTCCCCGGTGATTCGCGCCCAACCGCCATGTACGGAAGGTACCTCGCCCTCCGGGCGTCGGCAATGCGCGTCCTGTTCTCGCGCCACTCGTCACTGGGTCAGCGGATGTCGGGCGTCGCGCGCTCCGGATGGCGAGCACGCCCCCTCCACACCCATAGTTCGCGTCGCGTCAGGAGGGCTGCGGCGAAGAAGGCCACGTGCACGCCGCCCAGAAGACCGCCCATCGTGACGCTCATCTCGCCGGTCCGATGAATGACCATCCAACCCCACGGGAACCACGCACCGAAGCCGACGATGGCGACGGCGAGCACCTGCACGGGCAGAACTCGCGGGGCGCAGAGCGCCGCGAGCACCGCGAAGAAGGACGGGAAAGTACCGAAGGCGAGCATGCCGTACATCCCCAACGCCATGGTCTCGACCCCCTCCGGCCCCGAGGGCCCAGCGTCGGACAGCGATGCGTAGAGCACGCCGCCGTCGATGACGGCCAGCATCCACGCGAAGACACCGCGAAGGAACACATTCAGGTAGACGTTCATCGGCTTCTCCGTTCCGTCGTTCTCGGCTACACACCCAGGTTCCGCTCGCCACACCGTGCTCATTTGAACACGTTCAGTATGGAACGGCAACCGTCATCTGTTGCCGACGCCGGGATCAGGACCTAGACTTTCGAACATGTTCAGTTCACCCCGTATCGCGATCACCGGAGGCACCGGCTTCGTGGGCCGACATCTCGCGAATCGATACCCGACCGAACGGGTCGTCCTCGCCTCACGACGCAACGGTGGGGACGTCGCCGATGTCGACTCCCTCACACGAGTTTTCGAGGGGTGTGACGTCGTGGCCCATTTCGCGGGCATCAACCGGGAGATCGGCGCGCAGACGTTCCGACGCGTGCACGTGGAGGGAACCGCTGCGGTGATCGAGGCAGCGCAGCGTGCCGGGGTGCGGAAGGTGATTCTGCTGAGCTTCCTCCGCGCCCGACCGGGGACTCGATCCGGATACCACCAGTCGAAGTGGGAGGCCGAGGAGCTCATTCGCGCCTCGGGACTGGACTACACGATCCTCAAGGCCGGCATGATCTACGGTCGCGGTGATCACCTGGTGGATCACCTCAGCCGCACGGTTCAGACGTTGCCGCTGTTCGCGTCGGTCGGATTCCACGAGAGGCCGATCGCGCCGATCGCGGTAGAGGAGCTGGTCGATGTCGCCGTCGCCGCCATCGAGGGTCGACTCACGTGCAGCACCGTGGCGGTCCGGGGCGGCGAGACTCTCCTGCTCAGCGATGCAGTCCGACGCGTGGCCGCCACCATCGGGCGGCGGGTGAGGGTGACGCCCGCCCCGATCGCCTTCCACTACGCCCTCGCGCAGCTCGCCGAGTGGACGATGCGCGTGCCACTCCTCGCGAAGGCGCAGGTGATGATGCTCGCCGAGGGCGTGGTGGATGCTGCACCGCCCGCCGACGAGCTACCCGGCGATCTCGCCCCCGTCGGACGATTCGACACGGCCGCCATCCGCGCCGCCCTGCCCGACGCCGGACGCTTCGGGCTCGCGGATCTCCGCGCGCGAGGGTAGGGGTCCCGACGGAAGTCAGACCCTCAGTCCGCGCCCCGTCAGCGCGATGACCCCACGCGGTAGTCGCAACAAGGTCACCCCATGACCCGCGAGACTTCCGTCTGTGGGCGACAATCGCCGCGTTGCGCGGATTCTGACCCACAGACGGAAGTCTCGCGGGTTGTGTTTGTGCGCGAGGGACAGGGACAGACCGGGCCCTCGCCCTCGCGCATCTATCGTGTCCACTGGATTGCCCCGGACTCACACAGCGGCGTTCGCAGAACAACCCACTCGAGATTCGCAAGTCGAACCCGGCGTGCAACTAAGACGATGTCGCCCTGCGTCGCGTGCGCAACGATGGTGTCCGTCGCGATGTACTCCCACCGTGCCGCCTCCGTCGAATCTTGCGTTGTCGCGGAGGCAAGACAAGGCCACCCATCATTCGTGGTGCTCAGATCCCCGACGGGAACCTCATGCAGTTGCGCGGTGTGGTCCGCGTAGAGACGAATCTGCGAGCCGGCAGCAGCCACTTCCTCGCCGGCCTCCGCCCCGTACATTGCGGGAAGATCCAACCCGTCGGCCTCGTAGAATTGCCATCGCGCGGAAAGCCACCACACTCCCGCCGCGATCACGACCAGGACGACTCCCACCGCGGTCCAGACGACAGCGCGCCGTGGGAAGCGGAGCTTCACAGATCTCCTGTGTATCGGCTCATTTCCATCTACCCCATCACGCTGAAGTTCATGCTGCTGCCATCGCAGAGGAAGAACCTCGTCTGCCACCAGTTCGTATCGCCCACCATCCCCCGCCGGGGGTAAAGGACCAGAGATCCGGCGTCGGAGTCGATCTGGAGGGCACCGCGTGAGTCCAGGTGCCACTCCCCTTCGCCACTGAACTCCGTTCCTCGCTCGGTGCCACAGGAGCGACCATCTTCATCGGTGCCGAGAACGCCAAGGGGAGCTCGTGACAGAACAGCTGTGCCGTCTTGGCGAATCATCACGGAGATTCCACGATCGGAGTCCGGGGACCAGGACGACGAGGAGAGAGCAAAGGTCGCCGGGATGGACACCGTCTCGCCGAGCCGGGTCGGCAGTGCGTCTCGAGCGTTCCACATCCACACGCCCACCCCGGCTGCCGCGACAATGACGACGACGACGAAAGCCATAGCCGCTGTTCGTGGTCCGCGGTTCCGTCTCCACCACGGCGATGCAGCGATCTGGACAGCCCTGTCGCCTTCCGTCGACCGCGGCGTTCGTCGCCAGAGGTCCCGACGCGTCAGCAGGGCGGTCGAGTACACGAGCACGATGACCGCCGTCTCGATCACGACGAACGTACCGCGCGGCGCATCCCCGGGTACGAACAACATCGACCCGGCCAGCAGGGCAAAGCCGACACTCACCATGGCTATCGCGAGCACCTGCGCCAGGAGACGCCGAGGACCGCTGAGCGCGGCGAGGGCTGCGAAGGCCGCAGGGACGAAGGCGACTGCCGTCACCAGGAGCTCGGGCGTGAACGGATCGTCTGACCACGTCAGAGAGAACCGATCACCCGGCGGGAAGAACAGGAGTCTGTAGAGGACGACACCACTCCCCAACAGGCACAGCCACGCAGCGGCGAGCCGAAGGAAGACATTGAGGTGCACGTTCTTCCGCGGGTCCAGGATCGCGGGCCACGCACGACGGCGTGGCTTCTCAACGGGCGTCGAATCCGCCCCGGCCGCGTTCACGCTTGCGCCAATGCGGCGAGGATCGTGTCGAGCTCTTTGCGCGAGACGTCACGAAGGCAATTGCCGGTGCGAGGGATCGGATACACGCGCACCTCCTTCTCGGCCTCGCCCACGGTGTAACGGATCAAGGTCGTGTGTGGCGCCAGGATGACTCCACGATCGACCACGGCCGAGAGAGGCAGCTCACCCGGCAACGAGATGACGGTTGGACCCTCGGGAGCCCACCCGTCCGGAATGTACATCAGCTTGCTACCCCGTATCGCCAGCCACCCGTTGTCGCATTGCGCACCATCGCCATTCGAGATCACCTGGCACCCGATCGCGGCGGTCACGAACACGGCATCGTGATCAGCGCACCAGCTTTTCGCCCACCTGACCAGGGGAGCGCGAGCCCGAGCCATCGTCGCAAAAGTCACCAGTAGAACGAAGCCGATGATCCCGATGAGAGGCTGCCTTGCGACAAGTGATTCGACGATGCAAAGAGTCCGAAGATCGACTCAGTGATGCCACGGATCATGCGGTCGATGGTTGGGCGCACCTCCGTGATGTAGTCCAGCGCCATCGCCTGACCACCCCCAGATCGCCACCACCGAGCGCCCCCACAGCGTCCGTGAGAGCACCGTACTCCTCCGGCGCGGTTGGCAACAGCACCCGCCCGAAGTCCCCCGCTCGGCGACGACGGCACACCTCCTTCCCAACCAGGACTGCCCCGACCTGCAGCCTGCCCGACCACCTCCGGAACCCAGCACCTGAGCCCAGCACCGCGCCCGTCCGACCACCCCAGAACCACAGCCTCCACAGGCCGCGGCGCCTGCTCCCGAGCCCGGATGCGCGCGTTCCACGAGCCACGAACCCGAATCGACTCTTGACACCGGGCGCGGACGCCGCCATCCTGTGAGTGCCGAATTTACTACGTTGTAAATTCTAAGGAACGAGAGGAATCAACGTTGATGAAAACTCGCAGACATGTCGCGCCTCCGCAGCGGAGGCGACGACTCGCGGCTGCTCTCACCGTGGCGGCGGTGAGCTCGGGGGCGATACTCGTCGCCCAACCGGCGCTTGCCGACACCGGCGGTGCCACCGACCCGTGGATCTCGCAGCCCGCGGACGGTGTGCATCGCTTCACCGTGCCCAACAGCGCCGTCCTGGCCGCCGTGGGCACGGCTCCCGCCACGGTGAGAGTGGAGGGCAACTTCGGGCCCGGGCACGAGATGTCGCTGCTCAACCTGGATCGCAGCGGCAACAACTGGGTCGCCAACATCGGCCCGCTGGAGCCGGGTCAGTACTACTTCCAGTACGAGGCGACCATCGCGGGCAGTGAGACCGAAGTCGGGTTCCGCAATCCCGACATCCCGCAGACGGTCACCGCGCAGCCCACGTGGAGCACGTTCTTCGTCGAGGGCGCGTCTGCGGCGTGGCAGGCCGACGTCCCCGCCGGCGGTGAGCTGACAACGTTCACCTACGACAGCGTGGTGCAGAACGGCGAGCGCTCCGCACAGGTGTGGACACCGCCGAGCTACGACCCCGACCGCGCCGAGCCGTACCCGGTGCTGTACCTGTTGCAGGACAGCGGGCAGGCGTACACCGAGTGGACGGAGGTGGGTCGCGCGGCTCAGATCCTCGACAACCTCACCGTCGAGCAGCAGGCAGAGCCGATGATCGTCGTCATGGGTGACGGAACGTCGTCGGACGTGCGCACCGAGGTTCTCGACAGCCTGGTTCCCGCGGTTCAGGAGGAGTTCAACGCCTCCACCGATGCCGCAGACCGGGCGATCGCAGGTATCGGCCGCGGCGCCACGCAGGCGCTCAATCTGATGGTGACCGATCCGGGAACCTTCTCGAAGGTCGGCTCCTTCTCCGGAAGCCTTCTGACGAGCATCAGTGCATCCCGCGCCGCGCAGGTCAACGCGGGCACCGACCTGCTCCGCCTCTACCTCGGCAACGTCACGGACCGCTCGTACAACCAGAACGTGGCCCTCGCGACGAAGCTCGGCACCGCCGGCGTGGAGTTCGAGTCCGACGGTTCCGACCCGGCCTCCGGCGATGTCTGGGAGACCTGGCAGCGCGCCCTGCACGACTTCGCAGCGCGCGTGTTCACGTCGCCGGCCGACCACGGAATGAGCGAGGGACACCTCGCCCTGACCGAAGCGCACTCGCTGCCCGCACCCGGGACCACCCCCACGCCCTGGGTCGAGGACAACGGCGTCGTCACGTTCGAGACCGCCGAGTTCGCCACTGCGAAGAACGTGAACGTGTGGGCGAACTGGGGTCCGTCTGGCGGCTGGCTGCGCATTCCGATGGTGCGCGACGGCGACCGCTGGCGTCTCACCGTCGGCGGCCTCGAGGGCGGTTCGTACTACTACCGCCTCACCGGTGACCGCGTCGATCGCAAGGACACCGGAAACCCCACGGTGGTCAACTCCGAGCCGAACTGGAGCACCTTCTACGTGGAGGGCGACACGCTGCGCGCGCAGTTCACCCGCGATGTGGCTCCGGAGCAGCGCGGTGAGGTCACCACCATGACCTACACCAGCACGGCCAACGCGCAGAGCCGCTCCGCGTATGTGTGGACTCCGCCGGGCTACGACGCGGATCGCGCAGAACCCTACCCGGTGCTGTACCTGCAGCACGGCAGCGGCCAGACGTGGAGCGACTGGATCCAGGTGGGTCGTGCGGCCCAGATCCTGGACAACCACTACGCTCGCGGCAACATCGTGCCGATGGTCGTGGTGATGTCCAATGGCAACGGCGTCGACTTCCCCAAGGAGATCACCGACGCGATCGTTCCGGCCTCGCTCGCCGCCTACAACGTGAGCTCCGACCCGGAACAGCGCGGCCTCGCCGGACTGTCGATGGGTTCCGGGCACGCGCTCGGCACGCTGTGGGCGAAGCCCGGTCAGTTCGCCTACATCGGCGGTTTCTCGGCCTTCAGCTCGCCTCCCGCGAACGCTGATGTGGCGGCGATCAACGCCGGCACGAAGCTGTTGTCCATCTACACCGGCGACATGCAGGACTTCACGTACCAGAACACCCTCAGTCTGGTGAGCGCTATGGAGTCGCGCGGCATCGTGCACGAGTTCAACCCGCCGATTCCCGGCCCCCACAGCTGGGATGTCTGGCAGAAGGCGCTGATCGACTTCGTGCCCAAGCTGTTCAAGGCGGACACCACCTCCGGTATCCCCGTGACGGCATCCATCGCCGAGGGCGAGAACGGTGTGCTGGCGCTCACCGTGGCCGACTTCGGCGACGGTGTGGCGCTGTCGGCACCGCAGAACGCGGGCGACCGCCTGCGTCTCACCGGCGCGCTGCCCGAGGTTGCTGTGACGGATTCACGCACGGCGCAGCAGGCGGGACTCGGCGGCTGGAGCGTCGCGGCTCAGGCTCAGGCGTTCACGTCCGCCGGTCGCACGATCGACGCCGGACACCTCGGATGGACCCCGCGCGTGCTCACGCCGCGCGACGGTCTGACCGCGGGCGATCAGGTCAAGACCATCCTCGACGGCGGGCTCGGTCTCGCCGCCCCAGGTGAGCTGGCCAGCGCGAACGCCGCGGGTCGGTACGGTCAGGCCGCCCTCGCGGCCGATCTGAGTCTGGAGGTTCCGGTCGACATTCAGCCGGGCCAGTACACCAGCGTTCTGTCCGTATCCCTGTTCCCGGTCGACTGACCCGGAACCCGACAACGCGCGGCCGATCGGTTCCTTCACCGATCGGCCGCGCCGGGGGTTGCTATGACCACACGCATCGCCACGGCGATCACCGTTCTCCTCGTCGGCCTCGGACTGCTCTTCGGCGCCGCTCCCGCCACCGCCGACGACGCGGCCACCGACCCGCCCGCGGGCACCACGTGGTCGCTGCAGCCCGCATCAGCGGACGCTGCGGACGGGCGCGTCTCGCTCCGCCAGCGCGTCGATCCGGGGGCGAGCATCGACGAGCACCTCGCCCTGACCAACCACGGCGGCACCCCCGCGCGATTCGCGGTGTATGCGAGCGACGGCGTCGTCACCGACAGCGGCAGCTTCGACCTCCTCCCCGGTGATCAGGCGCCGAAGGACGGCGGCTCCTGGGTCACGTTCGGCGAGGTCGCGCAGGCTCAGCCGCGCACCGGCGGCGGGTTCGCGATCGATCTCGCGGCCGGGGCCACGATCATCATCCCGGTCCGCATCGCGGTTCCGGCGGGCGCGACCCCTGGCGATCATCCGGCGGGAATCGTCGCCGAGCTGCTCGCCGACTCCCGGACCCAGGTTCACCTGTCCACGCGTGTCGGCGTGCGCGTGCATCTTCGCGTGAACGGCGACATCAAGGCCGCCCTCGCCACAGAGAATGTCGACCTGCAGTACGCGGCTGCCTGGAACCCCTTCACTCCCGGCACAGCCACGATCTCCTTCGACATCGCCAACCGCGGCAACGTGCGCCTGGCGGCCTCGAGCACCGTGACGCTGTCCGGACCCTTCGGTGTGCTTCCGGTGAGCACCGATATCGCCGAGGGCAGGGAGATCCTCCCGGGCCAGTCGGCACGCGCTGAGGCGACCCTGCCGGCCTGGCCGCTCGTCCTCGCCTTCGGGGAGATCTCACTGCAGCCACAGGCGGTCGGCACCGATGAGATCGAGGTTCCGCTCCGGGCCAGCACCACCGCCGTCACCGTCTGGACGCCGCCGTGGGTCTATCTCGCCGTACTGCTGCTGGCGCTGCTGGCCTGGTGGCTGATCCGCCGGCAGCGCAAGCGCTCCGCCGCGCGCATCCAGGCCGCGATCGACGCGGCCGTCGCTGCGGCACGCACGTCCGACCGCGAGGTGATCCCGGCCTAGACCGCGGGCACCGGGAATCCGGTGGACTCGCGGCGCACGATCTCAAAGCCCGGCTGCAGCGTTCGTGGCGCGCGTCGATCGCCCTTCTCCTCGATCCGCTCGATGAGGAGGGCGACGGCGTCGCGCGCGATCTGCTTGCTGCCGGCATCGACGCTGGACATCGACGGCATGGAGAAACGGCCCTCGTCGATGTTGTCGAACCCGATCACGGCGACGTCCTCGGGAACGCGCAGTCCCGCCTCGCCCAGGGCACGCAGCGCGCCCAGACCCAGGGCGTCGTTGAGCGCGAAGACGGCATCGAAGGGCACGCCGGAAGCGATGAGCTCACGCACCGCGAGCACACCCGCGGTGCGGTTCCAGTGCGGGGCGATGCGCACGAGGCTGGGATCGAGATCGACGCCGGCCGCGGCGAGCGCCTCTTCGTAGCCGGCCACACGCAGCGTCGCGGAGCTGGTGTCGATCGTCGGATCGGATTCGGCACCGACGATCGCGATGCGCCGACGCCCGATCTCCAGGAGGTGCTCCACGGCCGCGCGCGCAGAGGCGACGTTGTTCATGGTGACGTGGTCGGTGGGGCCGTCGAAGATGCGCTCTCCCAGCAGCACCAGCGGGAAGCCGGTGTTCAGGGCGTCAGCATCGGCCTGCCCCAGCGCATACGGGCTGAAGAGCAGGCCGTCCGTCAGGCGGAGACGCCCTCCGCTGATCACCTGGAGCTCCCGCTCGCGATCCCCGCTGGTCTGCTCTACCACCACACCGAGGCCATGCGTGTCAGCGGCACGGATCACGGCATCGGCCAGCTCGGCGAAGTAGTTCTCACTCAGCGCGGGAACGGCGAGTCCGATGACCCCGGTGCGGCCGGAGCGGAGACCGCGGGCAGACAGGTTCGGGCGGTAGCCCAGCTCATCGATGGCGGCGCGCACGCGGTCCCGCATCTGCTGGCGCACGTGCGGGTAGTCGTTGATGACGTTCGAGACCGTCTTGATCGACACTCCAGCCAGACGTGCGACGTCGTGCATTGTCGGCTCCATCGATTCACTCCCCCACGCGTCTCTGAGCGTCCACTCACTCTATCCTCGCCGCGCGTGCCGCCCCGTAGCCCGACGCCGCGGGGCCCGTCTGATGACGGACCCCGCGAGGGAGACTCAGGCCGCAGCGGAGGTGAGCCGGATGATCGACCACGACACCGGCGGAAGCACCGCGTGCAGGCGGCCGTCCTCGACGCTCGCCGTGGCGTTCTCCCGCGGCACCACGGAGGTGTCGTCATCGGCGGTCGCGCTCCAGGTGTGGTCGGGGTTGGACAGCGTGAGCGCGTCTGCGATGCGCAGCTGCCCGAATCCGCTGACGCGAGCCTCGATCGACAGCTCCTCGGCGGTCGACCGGTTCACCGTGAGGATCACCACATCCCCCGTCTCCGGGTCGTGCGTGGCGACCGCGTCGATCGCGTCGACCTCGCCGAACTTCGCCGTCGTGATCCGCGGGGAGTCGACCGCCAGCCGCAGCACCTCACCCTGCGCGAAGCGCGAGGTGAGGGCGAACGGATGGAAGGTGGTCTGCTTCCAGGACCGCCCGCCAGGCTCCGTCATGATCGGGGCGATCACGTTGACCAGCTGTGCGAGAGAGGCGGAGTGCACGCGGTCGCTGTGACGCAGCAGCGAGATCAGCAGCCCGCCCACCACGACGGCGTCGGCGACGTTGTACCGGTCCTCCAGCAGCACCGGCGCGATCGGCCAATCGTCGCCGGTGGGCGGCTGCGACTCCGCGCGGTGCTGGTACCAGACGTTCCACTCATCGAAGGAGATGTTGATGCTCTTGGTGTGCTTGCCCGCCGCACGCACGGCGTCGGCGGTGGCCGTCACCGAGTCGATGAAGTGATCCATGTCGACGGCGCTGGCGAGGAAGGAGGCGAGGTCGCCGTCCTCCTCCCAGTAGTAGGCGTGCGCAGAGATGTAGTCCACGTGCTCGTACGTCTCCGTCAGGACGACGCGCTCCCACTCACCGAAGGTCGGGATCGCCGAACCGGAGGATCCGCACACCACCAGCTCGAGACCCGGATCCACCATGCGCATCGCGCGTGCGGTCTCAGCCGCCAGGCGTCCGTACTCCTCCGCCGTCTTGTGGCCGATCTGCCACGGTCCATCCATCTCATTGCCGAGGCACCACATGCGAATACGGTGCGGCTCGGGGGTGCCGTTGGCGCGACGCTGCTCCGCCCACGCGGACCCGGCCGGAACGTTGCAGTACTCCAGCAGATCCAGCGCCTCCTGCACGCCCCGGGTGCCGAGGTTCACCGCCATCATCGGCTCGACACCGGCCTTCGCGGCCCAGCGCATGAACTCGTCGACACCCACGGTGTTGGGCTCGAGGGAGTGCCACGCCAGATCCAGTCGCGGAGGACGATCCGCCACCGGGCCGACGCCGTCCTCCCAGCGGTAGCCGGAGACGAAGTTGCCGCCCGGGTACCGCACGGTGGAGACGCCGAGCTCACGAGTCAGCTCGATCACGTCCTCACGGAAGCCGTCCGCATCGGCGCGGGGGTGGTCGGGATCGTGGATGCCCGTGTACACGCTTCGACCCAGGTGCTCGACAAAGGCACCGAACGTGCGACGACGAACGGGGCCGACGACGAAAGCGGGATCGACGGTGAGAGAAGCGGTGAGCATGACGTGGTTCATTCCTTCGTGGGGAGTTCAGAAGGTGCGGGCGGACGACGCATCGCCCGCCCGCACCTCGGAGTGGCTGGAGTTACTGACCCAGCTCGTTCTTCAGATCGGACTGCGCCTGATCCAGCGCATCCTTCGCCGGCGTCCCGTTCTCGTAGATCTCATTGAGCGTCACGGTGCGGAACTGGTTGTCCACCTTCGGCAGGTTCTCGTTGGAGAAGGACGTGAAGTGGCCGATGCCCGACTTCACCGAGTTGAGCACGTCGAACAAGTTGGTCTGGAAGTACTTGTTGAACTTGTTGTCGGGGTTGTGCGTGACGGCCTCGTCCTCCCAGACGGACATGTTGACCGGGTCGAAGCCGAGCACCTCCCACACCGCCACATTGGCTTCGTGCGACAGCTTCGCGTAGGCGAGGAACTCCGTGGCGAGCTCCTTGTTCTCGCTCTTGTCCATCACGGTCGTGCCGGTTCCGCCGCCACCGATGGTGAGCACGTCGGATCCCGGAACCTGCGGGGCCGGAGCGATGGCGATCTTGCCGTCGAGGTCAGGCATGTAGTCCACGAATCTGGAGGTGTACCAGGCGGGGTAGACGATCGCCGCGAAGTCGCCCTTGTTGATCGCGCCGTAGGCCTCCTCGTTGTCGGGGCTGCCGCCGGGGATCGTGGAGAGCGCGCCCGCGTCCTTCATGTCCTGGAACATCTCCATGGTCTCGACCACCACGGGGTTGTTGACATCCACGTCGCCCAGGCCGTCGTCGGTGAACAGCTGGCCGCCGTTCTGCGCGATGGCGAGCGGCTCGGTGAAGTAGACACCCGTGCTGGCGACGCTGAAGGCCTTGCCGGTCGATGCGTTGTAGGTCGTGCCTGCCTTCGCGAAGTCGTCCCACGTCTTGATGGTGGTGTAGTCGATACCCGCGGCGTCGAGCAGCTCCGTGTTGTAGAAGGCGACGAACGCACCCACGTGCGTGGGATAGCCGTAGATCTTGCCGTCACGACTGTACAGATCGAGGCGGGCCTTGACGATGTCGTCGATATAGGGCTCTGCGGCCTGGGTGAGGTCGGCCAGCGGCGGCGTCGCACCCTTGACGAAGTTGCGGAACTTGCCGACCTCGATGTCGGCGAGGTCAGGAAGGCCCTGTCCCGAGTTCACGGCAAGCAGCAGCTTGTCGTGCATGTCCTGATACGGGTAGACGGTGATGTTGAGGTCGACAGCCTTGTCGGGGTTCTCCTCGTTCCACTTCTCGGCCATCTCTTCATAGACCTGGCCGTGGAGTTCGGCGAACACCCACATGTCCAACTTCGTGGCGCCGCCCGCTGCGGCATCGTCGCCGCCACCGGTGGAGTTGCCGCCTGCGCCGCAACCGGAGAGGACTCCGACGGCGACACCGGCGACGACGGCCGCCGTCACGATCTTTCGAATGCGCATAGTGATGCTCCTGACTGTGTTTGGGGGTACTGCAAGGGAGGGTCGATCAGTGAGAGGAAGAGCATTCAGCCCTTGACGGCTCCGGCGGTCATGCCTTCGACGAAGAAGCGCTGGAATGCGAGGAAGAGAATGAGGATCGGAATCAACGAGAAGAACGATCCGATGATCAACAGCTCGTAGTTGTTGCCGTATGGCGTCAACAGTGTGTTGAGACCGATCGGAAGCAGGAACTTGTCGGGCGAGCGCAGCACCAGAAGGGGCCAGAGGAAGTTGTTCCAGACCGTCATGGCGTTGAGGATCGCCATCGCCGCGAACGCGGGCTTGGCGATCGGGATGATCAGGCGGAAGAAGATGCCGAACTCCGACACTCCGTCCACGCGCCCGGCTTCCAGGATCTCCTTCGGCACGCCGAGGAAGTACTGGCGGAAGAAGAAGATGGTCACGGCCTGCGCCAGGAAGGGCAGCACCACGATCCAGTACTGATCCGCGGCACCGAAATCGTTCACCTGCACGTACAGCGGCAGCATGAGCATCTCGAACGGGATGGTCATCAGGATGATCACCAGGATGAAGCCGAGGCTCTTGCCGCGGAACTCGTACATCGCGAATCCGTACGCGACGAATGAGCTCACCAGTAGCGTTCCCACCACCTGGACGATGGTGAGGACGAGGCTGTTCCAGAACCACTGGAAGTACAGTCCCGAGTCGGTGAAGAGCATCGTGTAGTTCTCGACGCTCAGCTTCGAGAAGTCGATCGCGAACGAGATCCCGTTGCGGATGACGTCATTGCCGTCCTGGAATGTGCCGAGGAAGATCGCGAGCACCGGCACCAGGGAGATCAGCGCGATGACGATGAGGAACGCGCTCTGGATGAGACCGACGGCACGGCGACTCAGCGGCTGGCGCCGCGTCGCGGGGATCGCAGCCATCTCACGATCGGTAAGGGTCGACCGGCTCATCGTGTGGACTCCTTCTTGAACGTTCCCGTGGCGGTGAGCTGGGTGAGGTTGATCGCGAGCACCAGCACGAGCAGCACCACACCCACGGCGGACGCGAAGCCGAGATCGTTCTCCTGGATGCCCTTGCGGTAGAGGTATCCCACGATCGTGAGGCCCTGATTGTTCGGCGAGTTGTTGCCGGCGTAGAGCATGAAGCTCTCCAGGAACATCGCCAGACCGCCGTAGACGCTGATGGTGGTGACGTAGACGATGGTGGGCTTGAGGCCCGGGAGCGTGACGTTGAAGAACTGCTGGATCTTGCTCGCGCCGTCAATCGATGCCGCCTCGTAGTACTCCGTCGGAATCGCCTGCATGCCAGCGAGGAAGTACATCGTGTTCACGCCGGCCCATCGCCAGAGGGCCAGCAACAGCAGCGCTCCGAGTCCGGTGAGGTCTTCGCGCAGCCAGCGAACCGGACCGAAGCCGAAGAAGTCGGCGATCTGGTTCATGAGTCCGGAGTCCGTCTCGGCGAACATCAGCCGGAACACGATGCCGGCCACCACGACCGAGGTGAGCGCGGGGACGAACAGCGAGGACTTGAAGAAGTTCTTGATCCGAGCGCTGCCGACCTTCGCGTTGATGATGGCCGCGAGGACCATCGGAATCGGCACCAGTAGGATGAGCGTCAGCACCATGTAGCGGAGGCTGTTGAACATCGCCTTCCAGAACACCTGGTCTTTCCAGAGGCGGTCGTAGTTGGCGGTTCCGATGAACGTCGCCTCCCCGTAAAGCACCTCCTGGAAGCTCATGATCACCGAGCGCGCCACCGGAATCAGCCAGAAGACGAGCAGCGTCAGCAGGAACGGCAGGATGAACAGGTACGGCGCGAGACGCTGGTTGTAGAGCAACTTCTTCATGCGGGGGAAGTTCCTCGGGCTCGATCGGTCATGGCACTTTCTTCCTTGAAGTGATGCCTCGACGACGCCTATTGGCGGTGAGTCGTCGAGTGTGTCGATCGCGAATGCACCGCCCTTGTGGGACCGGGATCGCAATTCTCCTTGACAGAACGATGCTGTTCCGTCATAGATATTTACAACGTTGCATATCAGTATCCACGATCTTCCCCATCGCGCAAGTCATAGCGACTGATCTGTGAAGAATCAGGACGGAGAGAACCCATGGCAGGCGAGATCTGGCGCGACCCCGCGGTCGATATCGAAACGAGGATCGAGGCGGTGATCGCCGCCCTCAGCGCCGAGGAGAAGGTCGCTCAGCTCGGCGGATTCTGGGCCGACCAGCGCACCTCGGACGACATCATCGCCCCCATGCAGGACGTCTTCTCCGAGGGTCGATCGCCCTTCGAGCACGTCACGCGCCACGGCATCGGGCAGCTCACCCGCGTGTTCGGCACGGCGCCGGTGACCGCCCGCGAGGGCATGACGCGGGTGCAGGAATCGCAGCGGCATCTCCTCGACACCACTCGCCCCGGGATTCCGGCGATCGTGCACGAGGAGTGCCTCACCGGGTTCACGACGCTCGGTGCCACGGTGTACCCCACCGCACTGGCGTGGGCAGCGACGTTCTCCCCGGCGCTCGTGGACGAGATGGCGAACGCCATCGGTCGCGATCTCGCCGCCGTAGGCGTGCATCAGGGCCTGTCGCCCGTGCTCGACGTGGTGACGGACTACCGGTGGGGGCGCGTCGAGGAGACCATGGGCGAGGACCCGTATGTGGTGGCGACTCTCGCCTCCGCTTACGTCTCCGGGCTCCAGCGCGCGGGCGTCATCGCCACTCTCAAGCACTTCGCGGGGCATGCCAGCTCCCGCGGCGGTCGCAACCACGCGCCGGTGTCGATGGGCGAGCGGGAGTTGCGCGATCTAGTTCTGCTGCCCTTCGAGATGGCCGTTCGCGAAGCCGGCGCGCGCAGCGTGATGAACTCCTACACGGAGACGGACCGGGTGCCGTCCGCCGCTGATCGGTGGCTGCTCACCGACCTACTGCGCGGCGAGTGGGGATTCGAGGGCACCGTCGTCGCCGACTACTGGGCCATCGCGTTCCTGAAGTCCAAGCACGGCGTGGCCGCCACGATGGCCGATGCCGGGCGGCTGGCGCTGCATGCCGGAATCGACGTGGAGCTGCCTGACATCTCCGCGTACCTCGAACTCGCAACCGATGACCCCGCGCCGGAGCGCACGGCGGCGGAGATCGACACGGCGCTGCGTCGGGTGATGCGCCAGAAGATCGAGCTCGGGCTGCTGGACGAGGGATGGACGCCCGCGGATCCGACGGATCACGACCTCGACAGCCCGGAGAACCGCCGGATCGCACGGGAGCTGGCGGAGAAGTCGGTGATTCTGCTCGACAACCCGACCGGGCTGCTTCCGCTGCGGCCGCAGACATCGCGCATCGCGGTGATCGGGCCGTGCGCAGACGACGCCAGTGCGCTGATGGGTGCGTATTCCTTCCCGGTGCACGTGCTCTCCCGGCACCGCGAGTTCGGACTCGGGCTGAGCGCACAGCCTCTCCCGGAGGCGCTGCGCGAGAGTTTCCCCAACGCAGAGGTGATCGCGGAGCGCGGAGTTCCCCTGCAGACGCCGCACGATCCCGCAGAGTTGTCGCGAGCAGTCGCCGCTGCGGCGGCTTCGGATGTCGCCGTCGTGGTGGTGGGCGATCATGCCGGGATGTTCGGCAAGGGAACGTCTGGCGAGGGATCAGACGCGCCGTCTCTGGAGCTCCCCGGTGACCAGCGCGCGCTGGTGGATGCGGTGCTGGAGACCGGCGTGCCGGTGGTGCTGCTGGTGTTGTCGGGCCGCCCGTACGCGATCGGCAGCTTCGTCGGTCGTGCCGCCGCCATCGTGCAGGCGTTCATGCCGGGCGTCGAGGGTGCGGGCGCGCTGGCACGGGTGCTCTCGGGTGAGGTGAATCCCAGTGGGCACCTCCCCGTGCAGGTTCCCGCAGAGCCGACGGCGCTGCCGCACACGTATCTCGCTCCGCCGCTCGGTCAAGACGGCGACCGCATCAGCAATCTGTCGATCGCCCCGGCATTCCCGTTCGGTCACGGGCTGTCGTACACGACCTTCGAGCTGGGTGAGCTGATGCTGGATCGCGCCGAGATCGCGACCGATGGAACCGTCGTCGTGACGACGAAGGTGACCAACACCGGCGACCGCGCTGGCGAGACCGTCGTGCAGCTGTACGGCGCCGACCCCGTGGCGCAGGTGACTCGACCGGTGCAGCAGCTCATGGGCTACGCCCGGGTGGCGCTCGCGCCCGGCGAGCGTGCCCGCATGGCATTCACGGTGCACGCGGATCGCTTCTCGTTCACAGGGCTGGCGCGGACGCGGATCGTGGAGCCCGGAGAGATCGTGCTGTCCGCCGGGTTCTCGGTCGCCGACCGGCCGGTGGCGGCAACGCTTCGGCTGACGGGCGCAGAGCGCGATGTCGTGACGCCGGTGCTCACGACGGGCGTGGAGGTGCTGTCCAGCGTCGCCGCCCGGGCCTGACGCCAGAGCAGAGACAGGGGGCCCGTCGGTACAGGCGGGCCCGCTGTCTCTTGCACCCATGAGCAACCGGTTGCGCTAGGGTGTAGCCATGCCACGCGTCGTGACCGCGACCGCACCGATTGGAGAACCCATGCCCCACGTTCACGTGCTCTCGTACTTCACCACCGAGGAGGAATCACTCCATCTCGCCGTGAGCGTCGATGGTCGCAGCTTCTACGCGGTGGATGACGGCCGCGAGGTCCTGCGCGGCACCATTGGCAGTAGGAGCATTCGCGACCCGTTCATCGCCATCGGCCCGGACGGTCGTTTCCATCTGCTCGGAACGAACGGATGGGAATCCGACGCGATCGTGCACACGGCTTCTGACGATCTGCTCACCTGGGATGAGCAGACGCTGCTTCCCGTGATGGCCGATGTCGCCGGTACGCTCAACTGCTGGGCACCGGAGTTCTTCGTGGAGCCCGGCTCCGGGCGTGCCCGGATCATCTGGTCATCGGTTGTGGATCCCCACCCGGTCGACGGGCCCCAGGCAGACCAGGACTGGAATCGCCGCCATCAGGCGATCTGGAGCTGTCTCACGACGGACTTCGCCGAGCTGTCGCCCGCCGAAGTGTACTTCGATCCCGGCTTCTCGGTGATCGACGCCAGCGTGCTCGTCCAGGGCGACGAGGTGTTGATGGCCTACAAGGACGAGCGGGGAGATCCGGTTGTCGGGGGCGAGCACAATCGGATTCACGTGCGCCGCACGACCCCCTCCGCCTCGAACGAGCTCGGGGCGGTCACACCGTCGCCGACCGAAGGTCCCACGCTCTACCGGCACGACGATGAGCTCGTGATGCTGTTCGACCACTATCTGGAGGGCCGCTACGGAGCTGTCGCCTCCACCGATGGGCACTCGTGGACCCCCGCGGCCGTGCAGGTTCCGAATGGCGTGCGTCACGCCGCGGTGATGACTCTTCCCTCCGAGCACGCGGCCGTCGCGGCACTGCTCGCGCGCACGGCGATCGGTGGACGATGACTGCCGGCCCGCTCCTTCATCTACGTCGAGACGGCGTCTCCGTCCTGCTCGATGTCGCCGACACCGACCGGCTGCCCACCGTGGTGCACTGGGGGGAAGACCTCGGACGCATCACCCCCGGCGACGCGGACCACCTCCACCTCGCCACCACTCGTATGGCGGGCTCCTCGCTCCCACCCACCACGGATCCGTCCCTCCTGCCGACGTCCACCACCGGTTGGCTGGGGCAACCGGGGCTCGTTGGCCATCGCGACCGATCGGCATGGTCTCCGAGGTTCGCGACGACGGCGATCCGCGAAGAGCGAGTCGGCGAAGAGGCTGTCTCGGTCCAGATCGACGCCGTGGATCACGCGGCCTCACTCATGCTGACCAGCACGCTCGAACTGCTGCCCGGCGGGCTTCTCCGGGTGCGCCACGCGCTCCGAAATGTCGGTGCGAGCGCCTACAGCATGGAGCGACTGACCGTATCCCTCCCGGTAGGGGCGGACGCTGCCGAGCTCCTGGACATGACAGGCAGACACGCCCTGGAACGAGTACCCGTACGACTGCCATTCGAGACGGGCATCCGCCTCCGTGAGTCCCGCCGGGGACGTCCTGGCGCAGATGCCGCGTACGTCACGGTGGCTGGCGAGCGCGGATTCGGCTTCCGACGAGGTCGCGTCTGGGGAGTTCATCTCGGCTGGTCCGGCAACCAGCGCTCATTCGCGGAGCGCCTGCCCACCGGCGAGCGGATGCTCGCAGGCGGGGAGCTTCTGCTTCCGGGCGAGGTTGAGCTCGCGCCGGGCGAGGAGTATGCGACGCCCTGGCTCTATGCCTCCTTCGGCCCGGACGGTCTCGACTCCCTGTCGGCCCGCTTCCATCGCTTCGCTCGTTCTCTCCCCCACCTCCGTGATCGGCCGCGTCCGGTCACGTTCAACAGCTGGGAGGCCATCGGCTTCGATATGAGTGCGGATCGGCTCATCGGGTTGGCAGAACGCGCGGCGCGCGCCGGAGCGGAACGCTTCGTCATCGATGATGGCTGGTTTGGCGGGCGTCGCGACGACCGATCGTCCCTCGGGGACTGGCGCGTCTCACCAGAGGTCTTCCCCGACGGCCTCGAGCGGGTCACCACTCGCATTCGCGAACTCGGCATGGAAGCCGGAATCTGGTTCGAACCCGAGATGATCAACGAGGACTCCGATCTCGCGCGCGATCACCCGGAATGGCTGATGCGCCTTCCGGATCGCGTCCCGATCGCGTCCCGCCATCAGCAGGTATTGGATCTCACGAATCCGGACGCCTGGTCAGCGATCTTCACGGCGATGTCAGAGATCATCGAGCGGTATGGCATCGGGTATGTGAAGTGGGACCACAACCGCGACCTCATCGACGCGGGTGTCGGCCCCGATCGCATCGCGGGTACACACGCGCAGACGCACGCGCTTTACGCGCTGCTGGGCGCCCTGCGCGCGAAGTTCCCGCAGCTCACGATCGAAGCCTGCGCCTCCGGCGGCGCGCGGATCGATCTGGGCATCCTGGAGCACAGTGATCGATTCTGGACCAGTGACAGCGTGGATCCGGTCGATCGCCAGGCGATCCAGCGCTGGACGGCTCTCGTCATGCCGCCTGAGATTCTCGGGGCACATGTCGGTGCTCCGATGGCCGGCTCCACTCGACGTCACCACCGTCTGAACTTCCGGGCGGGGACCGCGCTGCTCGGCGATTTCGGCATCGAGTGGGATCTCTCCCACGCGAGCGAGGGTGACCTCGCGGAACTCGCGGAATGGGTCGGACTGTACCGGGTGCATCGCGATCTTCTCCGTCAGGGCAGCCTCGTGCACGGGGACGACCCCGCCTCCCCCGTGACCGTGACCGGCGTCGTGTCCCCAGACGGCTCCGCCGCGCTCTACGTTGTGGCCAGCGTCCGCAGCGATCCGCAGTACACCACCGGGCGCGTCGTCCTGCCGGGTCTGGACCCCGAGGGCCGGTACCTCGTCACGGCATGTCGGCCCGCCTCCGGAGACAACGACTACCTCGGGCGACCCGCCTGGATGGAGTCCCCCGGAATCATGCTTCCGGGCAGACTGCTTGCGACAATCGGTGTCGAGGGGCCCACTCTGTGGCCGGAGGAAGTCGCGGTCCTGACCGTGATCCGACGCGACTGAGCGGCGCCGCGGCCGGACCGGCACCATTCAGAAGAACGGGAAGTCGAGTTCGGTCGCGGGGAGCGCCCCCGAGGAGAAGCCGGGAATCAGACGACAATCATGCAGCGTGACGCCGCCGTCGACGGTGCTCCCCACCGAATCGAGCAGGTGACGCGCCGCACCACGACCGAGTTCCACGTGGCCGGGATCGACCGTCGTGAGATAGCGATCTTCCCCACCGCCGAAGAAGCTCCAGTTGTCGTAGCCGACCAGCGCCACATCTTCCGGGATGCGCACACCTGCGGCGGTGAGGGCACGACCGAGCCCCTGGGCGATGAAGTCGTTTCCACAGAACACGGCATCGATCTCATCGATCCGATCGCGGATGCGCAGCCCGGCCTCATAGCCCCAGCTTCGATGCCAGGTGCCATATAACGGCGCACCGAGCGCCAGCGGAAGACCCGCATCCGACAGCGCCTGCGTGAGGCCGCAGTGACGCTCTCGAACCGTGCGGAAGCCCGGGTCAGCGGTGACATGAGCGATGCGTGTGCGGCCCTGCGCGATCAGATGCTCCCCAGCCAGGCGGCCGGCCATCGCATCGTTCGGAAGGAACGTCACGTCCTTCGGGTTGTCGGTGACGCCGAAGACATGCACCTGTGGCGCCGAGAGCATGTGCGAGATCGAGGGAACCGGCGAATCGGTGCCGTCTCCCACGATGAGCACGCCGTCCACCTTGCGGGCCTTGAGCTTTCGAACGTTCTCCGCGCGCAGCGACGGATCGTTCTCATCGTCGTAGACGAGCGTCGCGACGTCGTGGGCACTCAGCTCGTGCACGATGCCGGTGATCACGGGCATCGAGAACGTTCCGGACGCCTTCTGCGCGAGCACACCCACCGAGAAGCTGCGCCCGAGCGCGAAGAACTGCGCCAGCGCGTTCGGTCGGAAATCCAGCCGCTCAGCGGCCTCGATGATCCTCGCTCGTGTCTCCGGCGAGACCCGTCCGGAGCCGTTGAGCACCTTCGAAACGGTCGGCACCGACACCCCGACCACGGCCGCGACATCCCGGAGAGTCACGGATCTTTCGTCCGCCACGTCTTCGTTCCCCTTTGTTCTGGAATCAGTTCTGCTGTCGGCTGCCATCCGCAGCGATGCTACCCCTTGGTCGCCCCACTCATGCTGACGCCCCGGAGGATCTGCCTCTGGAAGACGAGGAAGAGGATCACGGGGATCACCAGCCCGAGGAACATCGCTCCCATCTGAACGCTGAGCTCCGTGGTGTTCGCGAAGCGCGGCAGTGCGACCGAGATGGGCTGCAGATTCGGATCCTGCAGCACCAGTTTCGGCCAGAGGAAGTCCTTCCAGCTCGCGAGGATCGCCAGAACGGAGACCACACCGAGGATGGGGCGGGCGAAGGGCAGAACGATCTGCCAGAAGATGCGGAACGCGCCCGCGCCATCCACACGTGCGGCCTCGATGATCTCCTGCGGGATCGCATCGAAGAAGCGCTTGACGATCAGAATGTTGAACGCGCTCGCCGCCGCAGGCAGCCAGACGGCCCAGAACGTGTTGAGCAGGCTGATCTGCGTGCCGGGTACCCGGATCACGGTGACGTAAAGCGGCACCATCGCCACGATGCTGGGGATCAGCATCGTGGCGAGAATCGCTCCAGAGAACACCGGTGCCCAGCGCGGTCGAAGAATGCTCAGCACGTACGACGCCGTCGTGGTGACGATGATGTTGGCGATCCATGCGCCGGCGGCCATGATGGCCGTGTTGCCGAGATAGCGGCCCACCTGGAGCTCGTTCCACGCCACCGCGAGGTTCTCGAAGTGGATGCCGTGGGGGAACCACTCCCACGGTGCCGAGATGATGTCCTGCGTGGTGGACAGGGAGGCCTTGGCCAGCCATAGCAGCGTTCCGGCACCGGAGATCAGCAGACCGATGAGGATCACCGTCTGTGCGATGCGGAGCGTCCACTTCACGCTCGGTCGGCGACGATCGGCCCAGGAGATCGCGCTGCGCTCGTCTGTCATGCTCATGAACGACTCCAACGACGCGTGGCCCACAGGTAGAAGGCGGAGATGATGCCCAGCACGACGGCCAGCATGAGGGAGAGCGCTGTCGCGGCACCGTAATCGCCGTTCACGAACGCGTAGTCATAGATCATCATGAGGATCGTCTTCGTCGAGTTGTTGGGGCCGCCACCGGTGAACAGGAACGGCTCGGTGAACACCTGCAGAGTGCCGATCACCTGCAGCAGGAGGAGAACGAGGATCACACCGCGCAGTTCCGGCAGGGTGATGTGCCAGATTCGACGCCAGATTCCGGCGCGATCCAACTCCGCTGCCTCGTAGAGCTCGGTGCGCACGCCGGCGAGCGCGGCGAGATAGATGATCACCGTTCCGCCCGCGGTCGCCCAGGTGACTTCCAGAACGATGGCGGGCATCGCCATCGCCTCGGAATTCAGCCACGGTTGGGCAGGTATCCCCACGCTTGCGAGGACGCGATTGAACAGTCCCTCGGCGCTGGGGTCATAGAAGAAGCGCCACAGCAGGATCGCCACGACCGGCGGGATCACGACCGGCAGGTAGGAGAGCACGTTGAACAGTCCCCGACTGCGTCGCAATTCGGACATGAAGACGGCAAGGACCAGCGGCACCGGGAAGCCGATCACCAGCGCCAGCACGGCGAACCACAGAGTGTTCATCATGACGCGGGGCAGCAGCGGATCGCTCAACACATAGGTGAAATTGCTCCACCCGACCCAGCTGGCCGCATCCACGAGGTTGGTCTTCTGAAATGCGAAGACCACCGACTGCAGGATGGGACTCCACGCGAAGAGCCCGAAGACGAAGACCGCGGGCAACGCGAAGACGACCGACGCCAGTCCACCGCGTCGAATCCACGCACCACGTGTGCGCCGACGGTGCTCGCGCTGATGGGGTGCAGCGTCATCAATGCTCACCGAGTTCTCCGTTCTTGGGATGATCGCCCCGCCCCTGGGGACGGGGCGATCGGTGTCAGCGAGCGATCTTGGCATCCACGGCTGCCGATGCTTCGGCGATCAGGGCATCGACATCGGCGTTCTCGGTCGTGAGCACACCTTGCAGCAGCGTGTCGAGCACCGCGTACATGTCCTGCGCCTTGGTGCGCGGCTCGGGAACCAGTGTCTGCGACTCCGCCACCGCGGAGTAGGACGCGAAGTTCTCCAACGGCAGGTTGACGTAGGGCGAGATCCACTCCTGGTACTGCGCGTAGGCCTCGGAACTCACCGGAGAGAGCGCCGGAAGTCCGACGATGTTGCCGTCCGCGGCGTCCGCTTCGGCCTTGGCTACCGCGGTTTCCTTATCCGTGTAGGCGTTGAAGCGGTTGAACTTCAACCACTCCAGTCCTGCCACGATCTGCTCCTTCGTGGCAGACGGGCTGAAGACCTGGACGTTGCCGCCGGTGAGGGTGGCGGACTGACCCGGCGCCTGCGGCAGTGCACCGAACCCGAAGTCCTCGGGCTTCATCTTGTACTGCTGCACGAGTCCCGGGTAGTCGAACGGCAAGCTGAGGAGCATGCCGATCTTGCCCGCGGCGAAGTCCTGCAGAGTGGGCTGAGCGTCGTTGACGAAGCTGCTGCCGAGCGAGTTGTCGGTCCAGCGCATCTCGCGCAGGACGTTCACGTAGTCCTGCACCGGCTCCGAATCGACGGTGCTCGCAGTGCCATCAGCGTTCTCGATGGTGCCTCCGAAGCTGGCGACCGCAGCCGTCATCATCCAGCCGCCGAAGTGGTTGGACGTGTACAGCGAGTACCCGGCCTTGCCGGTGGTGTCAGCGATCTTCTTCGCCGCAGCGCGCACCTCGTCCCAGGTCGCCGGTGGCGCATCAGGGTCGAGACCCGCGGCAGTGAACAGTGCGCGGTTGTACGCGAGTCCCACCGAGTAGACATCAGTGGGCACACCGAAGCTGTTGCCGCTCGCATCCTGGGCGACCGCGGCCACTGCAGGATTGAGCACCTCTCCGAGGCCGGTGGACTTCAGCTCCGCCGAGATGTCGGCGATCTGGCGCGAGGCGATCAGCGACTGCGGCTCGGTGAACGGGACGGCCATCGTGGTCGGCATCGTGCCCCCGGCCACCATGGCCTGGAACGTGTCCGCGGCCCAGCGCGTCTCCACCGATTCGATCGTGACGTCGGGGTGCGCCTTTTCGAACGCTGCGATCGACTTGTCCAGGGCGGCGAGACTCTCCGCCTGGTCTGCGGGTGGGCGGTCGCCGACGACGATCGTGATCTTTCCGTCGCTGTTGGCAGCATCGGCGGGGGCGCACGCGGCGAGAAGGGCGGCGGCGGTCCCCGTCGCGAGCACTGCCGCCAACAGGCGGCGCGGGTTCTTCTTCATTGAATCTCCAGAGGATGAGCAAGCGGTTGTCCAGTTGTGATTGTGCGGGACATGTCTCGCCATGTCAACTCGGACCGGCGACCAGGAATCACATTTGGGTAATCGGTTGTCCATTCTGTCAGAATCCAGGTATCCACACGAGAGGAGGCTCCCGATGACGAGCAACGGGTTCACCATGGCGCGAGAGACCATCCGCCAGGCACTGCACGGAGCTGCGGAGATCGAGGAGTCCGCGCGTGGCCTGCGTCCTCGACGGCTCGGCCGGGCAGCGCGCCTGCGCATGGCCGATCACGGCGCTCTGCGCGCTGCCGACGACACCGCGGGTGTCCGTCTGATGCTGCTCACCGCCGCACAATCGCTGACGCTCGAGGCAGACATCAGCCGCAGTGCCGATGGGAATGCCGCGCCCGCCTTCCCCGCGGTGATCATCGCTCGCGTCGACGGCGACGAGGTCGATCGCGTCGCGGTCTCCACCGGTCCCGTGCGACGCCTGCGCGACGGCGTGATGCAGGAGGAAGCCGGCGATACCCTCACTCACGAGTTCCGCCTCGGAGGCGACGGGACTCGCGTTCGCGAGGTCGCCCTGCACCTGCCCCATACGGCAGCCACCCTGATCCGTAGCATTCGACTCTCGTCGCCGGCGCAAGCAGCTCCCGGGGGGTCATCCCTGCGCTGGTTGCATCACGGAAGCTCGATCAGCCACGGTCATGAGGCGAACGACCCGCTTTCTTCGTGGCCCGCGTCCGCAGCGCGAGACCTCGGCGTGGAACTCGTCGATCTCTCACTGGCCGGCAACGCGATGCTGGACCCCTTCGTCGCAGACACGATCGCCACCACCGCCGTCAACCTCGTCACGCTCAAGATCGGAATCAACCCCGTCGGCACGGCCGCCTTGCGACCACGCACGCTCATTCCCGCCTGGCACGGGTTTCTCGATCGAATCCGATCCGCACATCCCGGTGTGCCGATCCTGCTCATCAGTGCGATATCGTGCCCGATTCACGAGAGCGTTCCTGGCCCCACGAGGCTTCGCGCCGGCGGCGGTCACGAAGGCACACCTCAGCCCGATTCCCCCGACGCACTCACGCTGGAGATGACACGCGCTGCCATCGAACAGGTGGCGGAGGCCCGACACGACCCGCTTCTCGGAGTGCTCGATGGGCGCCGTCTCCTCGGCCCCGACGACGCGCACCACCTGCATGACGACGTGCACCCCGATCACGACGGCCACGCGCTGATGGCGAGGCGTTTTGTGCACCTCGTCACGGGCGGTGACCTGACGGCTTCCTCCGCGCTCCGAGCAGCGCAACGCTTGACGCTGCAGAAATCGCGAGGGTAATATCGCGATTCTATGAGCAACCGCTTGCTCATAGCAATCTTCCTCACGAAAGGCAGTGCAGCCATGTCGTCCTCCCCTCCCCGACAATCCCTTCGTCTGCGCGCCGCTGCGGCGTTCATCACCGCAGCGATCGCGTGGTCCGCGTTCTCCGTCGCCTCTCCTGCAGCCGCGATCGGCACCGTCAGCGCACCAGCGATCCCCAGCGGCGTCGCCACCAGCTCCGATTTCACCGTGACCGCCGCGGGCCAAGCCGTCGGGCTGTTCGACGCCGGACAGAACGGCTGGGGCAAGCACGTGAGCTTCGGGCGGTTCGACATGACCGGCGGGCCCGTCACGGTGAGCGTCACCGTGGGCTTCGCGTTCACGACTGCGAAACTGGTTCCCGCGTCTCTCGGACTCGTACCCGCACGATCGGGGCAGACGCTGACCTTCACGCTGGACCAACCACGAGACGTCACCCTCGTTCTCGACGATGACTACCAGGGCCGCACCCTTCACCTGTTCGCTCAGGCTCCCGAGGTGAACCCGCCGTCGCCGACAGACCCGAACGTGATCTACTACGGCCCCGGCCTGCACGTCCAGACGGGCGCTCCCGTGTTCGTGCCGTCGGGCAAGACCCTGTATCTCGCTCCCGGCGCGGTCCTGCGGGCCCGGATCCGGATCGAGAACGCCACCGGGGCGACCGTCCGCGGACACGGCGTTCTGCTCAGCGACTACAGCGCCACCACGGGTGGCTATGACGACGTCGCAATCGCTGTGTCCCGCTCGCAGAACGTCGCGATCTCGGGCATCACCACCAATCGCAGCGTCGTGGGATGGACCGGATTCATCAGCGAATCCTCCGACGTGCGGGTAAGCGATTATCACGTGGTCAGTCCGACTTATGCGAGCACGGACGGCTTCGACATCAACAACAGCAACCACGTCACGTTCCAGGACGTCTTCATCCGCGCCTGCGACGACGCCGTGTCGATCAAGGGCTACGCACCACAGGGCGGATACGACCGCCTCGCGAACCCCGCCACCGCCACCCCGAACCACGACATCTCCTATGTCGATTCGCAGCTGTGGTCTGACGCGAACAACGCCATCGTGGTCGGCGAGGAGACGATCGCGGCACGATACGAGCACATCACGTTCCGAAACATCGACGTGCTGCAGAGCTTCGACGACCGTGATCACCCTGACCAGCTCACCGACCGGGCGGCGCTCACGGTGCTGATGTTCAACGCCACGTCGATGTCGGACATCGTCTTCGACGACATCCGGGTGGAGCATGCCAAGCGACTGATCAACGTCGATATCCGCAACAGTCTGTGGTTCGACTCTCTGCTCGGCAACCTGGGCTGGCCGGGATCGATCTCCGGTGTGACGTTCTCCAACATCACGTCCACTTCTCCCGGATCCAACGAGATCCGCATGATCGGCTGGGACGCAGCTCGGCGGATCGACGGGGTACAGCTGAAGAACGTGAAGATCAACGGCACACCGGTGGCCTCGGCCAGCGATCCGCACCTGCGGATCAACTCGCTGGTGACCAACCTGTCATTCGTGACGGCGACCGGAACCGTCACCGTCAACGGCCCCATCGGAATCGCCCCAGCGGAGGACTGGACCGCCGCGCGCTACGACGCCGCCCATGACTACACCCCCCAGCAGGGGAACCAGGGATGGAACTATCGGGTGTGGAAGGCCGGTGTCGGTACGCAGCAGATGACCTGGAGCACCAGCGAAGGACGCTGGCGTGGGATGGGATCGTGGGATGCGCTGTGGACATCGGGAAGTCAGACACTGATGCATCCGGATGGTGACCAGATCCTTATGGAATGGACAGCACCCCGCGCGGGCACGGTGTCCATCACCGGGCAGGTCCGAAAGTGGGACACGTCCGGCGGGGACGGCATCACCGCGAGCATCTGGAAGAACGGCACCACCACGCTCTGGCCTGTCGGAGGTGGCTGGCAGACGATTGCCGCATCGGACGGCGTCGGCGTGGCGACGAACACCGCAGTCACGGTCGCGGCCGGCGACGTGATCTCCTTCCGGGTAGACGGGCGCGCGACCACGAACAACGACACGACCGCCTGGACGCCCCGGATCACCTACCAGTAAGACGACCTCTCGGCTGGTGATCCGAGTCGCAGCGACCGGCGCAGCGAGTGTGGGGCTCTCGGCAGTGACGTTGTTCGTGGTCGCGTGCGCCGTGGTTCCACTCGCCCTGGGGTGAGGGCGCGAAATGAGGAGAATGTCGCCAACGGAGGTCCGGAACACGTGTTCCCGTCCTCCGTTGGCGACATTCTCCTCGTCTCGGGACAGCTTCAGTGACTCAGACGTACCAGTCGCGCGCCGCGTTGGCGACACTCGGCTCCGCACGATGCAGCGCGGGCTGCGCGGCCCAGCCGACGCCGTTCGCGAGCACCTGGTGGATCTGCGACTGGTGGTAGACCGGGTACTCCTGGTCGCCGGGGCTGAAGTAGAAGATCCGACCCTTGCCGCGCGTGAAGGTCACGCCCGAGCGGAACACCTCGCCACCCGTGAACGAGCTGATGAAGATCAGGTCATCCGGGTCGGGGATGTCGAACAGCTCGCCGTACATCTCCTGCTCGGGGATGATCAGCGGGCTCTCAACGCCCGCGGCGATGGGATGCGAGGGCTTCACCGTCCACACCAGTTCGCGCTCGGCCTCGTTGCGCCACTTCAGCGAGCAGGTGGTACCCAGCAGGCGGATGAAGATCTTCGAGAAGTGGCCGGAGTGCAGCACGATCAGTCCCATGCCGCCCAGCACGTGGCGCTGCACGCGCGCGACGATCTCGTCGCTGACCTCGTCGTGGGCGATGTGTCCCCACCACAGCAGCACGTCGGTGCGCGCCAGGGTCTCCTCGGAGAGGCCGTGCTCCGGGTCCACCAGCGTGGCCGTCGAGATGTCGGCGTTCGGATAGTGCGCCCGCAGGCCCGCGGCGATGGCGCCGTGCATGCCCTCGGGGTACATCTCCGCCATGGTGACCGGCTCGTTGCGTGCCTCGTGCACACCCTCGTTCCAGACCAGGATGTTGAGCTTCTCCGTGCGTGTCACAGTTGCACCTCCCGACCCTCGCGCGCCGACGCGTAGCAGGCGTCGATGACTCGCGTGCGCTTCAGCGCGAGCGAGCCGTCGTGACGTGCCCACTCCGCCTCACCGGCACGGACCGCGGCGACGAAGTCGATCACGACACCGAGGTGCATGCCGCTCTCGCCGACCTCGGGCGAGTAGTCGGCGTTCTCGGCACCGTTGTCGCGGAAGATGCGCAGCTCACTGGGGTCGCCCGCCACGCGCAGCTCGGCGCCGCCGTCGGTGCCGTACACGAGGAAGTTCATCTCGTCGTCCGGGTTTCGATAGCTGGCCCAGCCTGCCTCGATGAGGAGCGTGGCGCCGCCTTCGAGACGCAGGAACGCCGTGGCGAAGTCCTCCACGCCGAACGCGTGGTCGGTCGCGGCGGCGCTGTACTGCGCGTTGCCGCCGAGGCCGCGCGGGCCGAGCTCCGAGTAGGTGTTCGCAGAGACCGCCAGCACCTCCGGCTCACCCAGCAGGTCCAGCGCGTAATCGAGGACGTGGACGCCGATGTCGGCGAGCGGACCGCCACCCGCGAGGGTGGGGTTCGTGAACCAGCTGCCCAGCATCGGGATGCCCTGACGACGCAGCCACGCGGCCTTTGCGAAGTACGGACGGCCCACCTCGCCGCGGTCGATGGCGCCCTTGAGCGCCTGGATGTCGCCGCGACGGCGGTGGTTGAACGCCACGTCGAGCACGCGACCGGCAGCGCGGGCGGCGTCGACCATCTGCTGGCCTTCCTCTCCATTGCGAGCGATCGGCTTCTCGCTCAGCACATGGATCCCCCGCTCCAGCGCGGCGATCGCGATGGGCGCGTGCAGGAAGTTCGGGACCGCGACGCTGACGGCGTCCAGCCCCTCGAGTTCGAGCAGGTCTTCCCAGCGCGCGAACGTGTTCGCCACCGCGTACTTCTCCGCCGCGGCGGTAAGCAGATCCTGCTCCATCGCCGCCACCGCGACGATCTCGACGCCGTCGATGGTGCTGTACGCATCCAAGTGCTGCTGGCCCGCCCAGCCCAGGCCGATCACGCCGACCTTCAGATCCGTGGTCACAATGTTCCTTCTCTTCGACGGCGCTGTCCCAGTAGATTCGGATTGCAAATCAACGCCGATTGCGTCTACTCAACCACTCCGCGCCGGTCGCCGTCAACCCCGCATCGAATCGATACGATCACCACCCGCCACCCCCACGGCGCGCGGTGGCCCACCTTCAACGCGCGAACGTCGATCCGCGCGGCAACCCGTTGTGTTCCGGCTGGAGGAACCTCACACGCAGACGACCGGGCAGAACATCTCGGCTGACATAGAAGCGCTGAGGAGGTCAAGTCCTCGCCAGCGTGACCTCGCCTTTGGTATCAGCGAGTTGTACCAAGTACTTCCTCTCGCCTTCGTCATTCATCTTCGTCTTTCTCCTGTCGGGTGCTCGCTGAAGTCCACCTGCGGAACGGTGAGAGGGCCAGAAGCAGACTCGACGCGAGGGCGAACACAATGACACTGATCAAGCCCACTTCATATCCCCACTGACTGACCACTAATCCGCCTGCGATGCTCGCAAACGGCATGATTCCGAGAGCAAACGTGCGGTTGCAAGCGATCACCCTTCCGAGCATCGCTCGGGGGGCGACGCGTGCAGGGACGGATGCTCCTGCCACTCCGGCAATAACAGCAACGAACCCCCCACCAGCGCACGCGATGACGATCGCCCAGATACCGTCCGCGCCCAGAGAGGGCGCCGCGAAGTAGCCCAGACAGGGAACAGCAGCCGCCGCGCTAGCGGCGATCTTGGTTGTCGCTTCGCCCCGCCGCGCGATGAGGCGCGGCGCAACGAGCGCTCCGACGAGGCCGCCCACGCCTTGGACTGTGGTAACGAGGGCAATCAATGCCGCACTCAATCCAACTACGTTGGCGAGGTACACAACATTGAATGCGTTCATGAACATCGCCCCTGTTGACGCCGCCATGCCAGACAGCAGGAGTGCACGAAGGACCGGGTTTCCGAGGGAGTATCTCAGTCCCTCCAAAGCCTCCGAGAAGAACGTACGCCGACTCCGACGCGATGCCTGTTTGTGCTTTAATTTCCCGTTCGGTTTGGCAAACAACGCCGCTGATCCCAGATACGCCACTGCAGCCACTGCAGCCACAGCAGGCGCGACCACGACGCCAAGCATCACTGCTGCAACACCCGGCGACGCGACTTCCCCCGTAGTCGATGCAGCTTTCAACCTGCCAAACGCCAGCGGAATCTGCCGATCTTCCACAAGCGAAGGCACGCGAGCAGAATTCGCAGTCGTGAAGAAGACTTCCGCGATGCCGACGCACACGCACACGATGCCCAGCGCAACGATGGAGAGCCTGCCGCTGATCCCAAGGACGGCTACGAGAAGTAGCAAGAGCGCTCTGGCCAGATCAGCGAAGATCATCATGCGCCGCGTGCTGAACCGATCAGCGAAGACGCCAATTGGTATGCCGAGCAGCGTCATACCAATCATGCTCAGCGCATTGAGAACTCCGACGGCGTCGGCACCCACACTCAGCGTCGTAACGGCAAGGATCGGAACGATCGACCGAAAGGTCGCGGTACCTACCGAGCTGCAGAAGGTTCCAGCGGTATATCGCCCCATCTCGTCGGGGAGGCCCTCCCGACCCCTCACCACCGCTCAGTCCTCCTGAGAAGGGACGGGTAGGACTCGCCCTCTCGCCCAGGAGATCGAGGTGCTCCTCGATCTCCGCTGGGGATGTCGCTCACCGTGCAGATGACGCAGCGCGCCCTGCCATGTCCCCGGGTTACTCGTCTGGGGGTCGAGATCCGCTTCCCAAGCTTCCGTCATCCGAGCTGGCATTACACGGAGCTGCAACTCGCGCCGCGCGAAAGGTACGCAGCGCAGTCGAGGCTACCGAGCTTCAGACTCAGCAAACAAACCACAGCAGCACGATCACGGCTCTCTTCCGCGAGGTAGTCCATCGCGAAGGTCTGGTGGCCGGATACACGCTGTGTGTCGTCAAGCCTCACGAGCAACTCAGGCCATGTAGCAACCGCATCCAACCCAGTCATTAAGGCACCTCCCGGTCATTCCAGTGAACCACGCGTTACCACCTGACGACAGGTCATTTCGGTGCCCAATAGGCCCGTCCTCCGCGGCTCTTCGGGCCGGCATAGACACCGCCGGCGAGCGGACTGGTTGTAGCAGCACAGCCGAGGTGGAGAGATCCGTGGGGATCGCGTCCGGTCGATGGCGTCAGTTACGGAACCCGGTGTTGGCTTCCATCCGGTGACGCTGCCGGAGTGGCAACGCGGGCGTGCGCGTTCAGCCGACGGGCGTGCGCTCGACCCAGACGTCTAGCACGCGGTCCCGCGCGGCCGTCGAGGCGGCAGCGAGCGCACCGAGCACCACGACATCGCCGCCGAGCGGTGAGATCACCAGCTCGGGCGCGGGCAAGTGCATGTCCTTCGGCAGATGCTGCCGCGCAGACTCCACGACGGGCGCGATACCGGCGGAGATTGCACCGGACACCACGAAGTGCGCCGGGTCGAACATCCCCGCCATCACGCTGACGATCCGCGAGAGGAGCACGCCGGCTCGCTCGATGAGCGCAACCGCATCGGGATCTCCGGCGGCCGCGAGATCGAGGATCGCGCGGCCGGTGAGCTCGTCCACCGCGAGCCGTGCGAGCGGGGCATCCGCCGCATACTCGTCATGCGCGCGCGCATTGATGGCCCAGCGCGTGAGTCTCGTTCCGATACCGTCCGAGCCGCCGACGCCCACCACATTGGCGAAGGCGACCATCTCGCCCACACCACCGTGCGCGCCCCGCAGGAGGCGCCCGTCCACCACGACGCCTGCACCGAGGCGTTCGCCGGCAAGCAGCGCGATGTAGTTTTCGCTGCCGACCGCTCCGCCCACCGATCCCTCCGCGACAGCGGCAAGCGACGCATCGTTGTCGATTCGCACGATCGGAGCCCAGCTCATCGCATCGACGAAGCTGGGATTGGTGCGCGCCCAGTAGTTCTGCGGATGCCGAGGCGAGCGTCCGTCGCTGCCGACCGGTGCCGGAACGCCGATGCACAGCGACAGCACGTCGTCTCGGGATCGGTGCGCCTCCTCGAGCGCGGTCTCGATCGCATTCACGACGAGTCGCGAGCGCACATCAGCTGCGTCCGCGTCAGAGTCCACCTCGATCGACAGTGTCGAGAGGGGCTGCGAGCGCAGGTCAGCGACGCGCACGGTGATGTGCCGCTCGCCCGCATCCACTCCCACCAGCACCGCTGCGTCTCTCGCCAGGCTGAAGCGGCGGGCGGGCCGGCCCTTGCTGTACTCCCCCGCCTCACGCGCATTGGGCAGTTCCACCAGCAGGCCGAGTTCCACCAGTTCGTCCAGTGCCTCGATGGTGGTGGATCGGGTGAGACCAGTGGCGGCCATCGCGTCAGACGCGGTGAACTCGCCCGAATCCCAGGCGAATGTCAGGACGGAGTCGAGGCGCGCCGGGCGCGAGGGTGCAATGGCAAGGGGGTTCACGGGTCTTGACCTCTCCGGGATCGTTCTGTCATGATGCCTTCCAGATATTGATTTCGCTAGTAAATCTAATATCCGAAGGTTCTGCCCCGACGGGCGCAAGGAAGCGGACGGAGACGACGGTGACAGGAAGCAGAAGACGCGCGATGCGCGCGATCGCTGCGGGGGTGAGTATCGGGGTGAGCGCAGCGCTGCTCGCCGGGTGCTCGAGCGATGGGACGGAGACGATCCGTTTCACATTCAGCAAGCGCGAGGCGATCGAGTTCATGACCCAGGTGGTCAATGACTACAACGCCTCGCAGGACAAGGTGGAGGTCGTCATCGACACCTCCGGTGTGGACGTGGTCTCGGCGAGCTTCGTGCGAGGCAACCCGCCGGATCTCATGCTGGCCAACTACAACATGGAGATCGCGCGGTTCATCGATCGCTGCACGCTCAGCGACCTGAGTGAGACGACCGCCGCATCGCAGATGACCGACACGTACCAGTCCCTGCTGGACCAGTACGGCGTCTGCGCCGGCCGCCAGAGTGCGCTGCCCTACTCCGTGATGGCAGCCTCCGTGATCTACAACAAGGACATCTTCGACGCCAACGGCATCGACGTCCCCACCACGTGGGACGAGCTGATCGCCGCGTGCGACAAGCTCAAGGCCGCGGGCATCGACCCGTTCTACGCCACACTCGCCTCCGCCGATGCCTGGACGGTGGGTCAGGGCTGGTTCGACTACGCGGTGGGCGGATCGCTCAACGTGGTCGACTTCTACAACGACCTCGCCACCGAGGGTGCGGACGTGGGTCCGGACTCGGCGGTGTCCTTCTCGAAGGACTTCGCGGAGCCGATGGACAAGATGCAGCAGCTGCTGGGCACCTACATCAACGCCGATGCCCGCAGCCGCGGCTACAACGACGGCAACACCGCCATGGCCGAGGGCAAGGCGGCCATGTACCTGCAGGGACCGTGGGCGTTCAGCGAGATCGCGAAGACCGCGCCGAACGGCAACTTCGGCACTTTCCCGCTGCCGATGACCGACGATCCCGACGACCTCGCCGTGCGCGTCAACCTCGACCTCGCCGCGATGATCCCTGAGGGATCGAACCACAAGGATGCGGCTCGGGACTTCCTGGAGTACCTGTTCCAGCCCGAGATCATCGAGGCCTACAACGAGTCACAACTCGGCTTCACGCCGACCAAGACCGCAGCCCCGCCGTCAGACCCGCGTATCGAGGGAATGACCTCCTACGTGGATGAGGGCAAGGTCTACCAGGGCGCGTCGGTCCTCGTTCCCAAGACCATCCCGGTCATGAACTACGCGCAGACCATCGCGCTCGGCGGCAGCATCACCAACACACTGAGCACGCTCGATGCCGACTGGGCTCGACTGGCGTTCCGTGCACCCGCGAAGAAGGAGACGGAGCAATGACAACGACGTCCACCATCGTCACGGCGGGAAAGACCAAGCTGCCACGCTCCACGCGCCGCGTCGAGCCGATCTATTACCTGTTCCTGCTGCCCAGCATCATCCTGTTCACCCTCGCCATCACGGTCCCGGGCGTCATGGGCATCTTTTTCAGCTTCACCGACTCCATCGGCATCGGCGACTGGAGCTTCAACGGACTCACCAACTACATCGCGGCGTTCGGTGACCCGGCCATCGTGCAGAGCTACCTCTTCACCTTCGGCTTCTCCATCGCCACCGTGATCGTCGTCAACGTGATCGCGTTCCTGCTGGCGGTGGGACTCACCTCGCGCATCCACTTCAAGACCGGCCTGCGCACCGTCTTCGTGATCCCGATGGTGATCTCGGGCATCATCATCTCCTACGTCTTCAAGTTTCTGTTCTCGAACTCCCTGCCGGCGTTCGGCGAGGCGACGGGGATCGACTGGCTGCAGACGAGCATCCTCTCCAGCCCCGACTTCGCCTGGGTCGCGATCGTGATCGTCACCGCCTGGCAGGCGATTCCCGGAACGCTGCTCATCTACATCGCGGGTCTGCTCTCGGTACCCGGTGACGTGTACGAGGCCGCCGACATCGACGGCGCCAGCAAGTTCCAGCAGCTCACCCGCATCACGCTTCCGCTGGTGGCGGGCTACGTGGTGATCAACTTCATCCTCGGATTCAAGGGCTTCCTCAACGCCTACGACATCATCAAGGGCCTCACCGACGGCGGACCGGGAACGTCCACGCGCAGCGTTGCGATGACGATCATCACCGGCTTCAACGGCGGCGATTACGCCTACCAGATGGCCAACGCGACGATCTTCTTCGTCGTGGCCATCCTCATCTCCCTCCTCCAGCTGTCGCTGACGCGCGGAAGGAACGCACTCTGATGGCCATTCAATCCGCACCCGCACCGAGCACCAGCACGATCGTCTTGGGCGGCAAGCCCGGCAAGTCGCCCCGCGTGGCGATGGAACGCGTCAACTGGTCGGGGACGATCATCCTCATCCTGTGCGCGGTCACCGTGCTGCTGCCGCTGTACGTCACCGTCTCGATGGCATTCAAGACCAGCGCGCAGGCGGTGGACGGCAACGCGTTCTCACTGCCCGCACCGTTCTCCATCGACGGCTTCGTGGAAGCCTGGAACCTCACCAAGTTCCCGGTGGGAGCGGCGGTGTCGATGTTCGTCACCGCCGGCACCGTGGTGCTGACGATCCTGCTGTCGGCGTTCGCGTCGTACGCGATCGTCCGCAACTGGGACAAGCGTCTGTTCCGCTGGTCGTTCTTCTACCTGCTGGCGGCGATGTTCATCCCGTTCCCGGTGGTTGCGCTGCCGCAGATCCAGCTCACGGGTCTGGTGCATCTGGACAACCCGGTGGGCGTGCTGATCCTCGCGACGATGTTCCAGCTGAGCTTCAGTGTGCTGCTGTTCACCGCGTTCCTCCGTTCGATTCCGATGGAGCTGGAGGAGGCGGCGCGCATCGACGGCGCGTCCACGTGGCAGACGTTCTGGCGGCTGATCTTTCCGCTGCTGGCGCCGATGAGCGCGACGGTGGGCATCTTCGCCTTCCTCTACGCGTGGAACGACTTCATGATGCCGTCGCTGATCATCTCCGACCCGGCGTTGCAGACCCTGCCCGTGCGGCAGAACCTGTTCCAGAACCAGTTCAGCAACAACTACAACGTGTCCTTCGCGTCGTACCTGATGGCGATGGCTCCGGCCATCGTGGCGTACCTCTTCACCCAGCGATGGGTCATGGAGGGCGTGACGCAGGGAGCCGTGAAGGGTTGATCCTCACGCGGGTGGTCCGATTCCGATCGGATCACCCGCGTCCCTGTCCGCGCTCGCTCCCCGGAGCACAACCGAGAAAGCAGTCATGTCCGACACCACACCCACCACCGCCCCCTGGTGGCGTCAGGCCGCCGTCTACCAGATCTACCCCCGCAGCTTCGCGGATGCCAACGGCGACGGCATCGGCGACATCCCCGGCGTCGTCTCGCGCGCCGACTACCTCCAGGCGCTCGGAATCGACGCGGTGTGGCTGAGCCCGTTCTATCCGTCGGAGCTCGCCGACGGCGGATACGACGTGGCGGATTACCGCAACGTCGATCCGCGGCTCGGGACCCTCGACGACTTCGACGAAATGGTGTCGGGTCTGCACGAGCGCCACATCAGAGTGGTCGTGGACATCGTTCCCAATCACACATCCGACCAGCACGAGTGGTTCCAGGAGGCGCTCGCCGCCGGTCGCGGATCCGCGGCCCGCGAGCGCTACATCTTCCGCGAGGGTCAGGGCGAGAACGGCGAGCTGCCGCCCGCGGACTGGCAGTCCGTGTTCGGTGGATCGGCCTGGGAGCGCGTCGCGGACGGTCAGTGGTATTTCCACCGCTTCGCCGTGGAACAGCCCGACCTCAACTGGGACAACCCGGAGGTGCGCGCCGACTTCCTGAAGACGCTGCGGTTCTGGTCGGATCGCGGGGTCGACGGCTTCCGCATCGATGTGGCGCACATGCTCACCAAGGACCTCAGTGAGCCGCTGCCGTCACAAGCGGAGTTGGACGCGATGCCACAGGACGGCAACCACCCGCTGATCGACCGCGACGACGTGCACGAGGTGTACGCCGAGTGGCGCGCGGTGTTCAACTCCTACGACCCTCCGCGCACGGCCGTGGCCGAGGCGTGGGTCAGCACCCCCGAACGTCGCGCGAAATACGCGCACCCCGACAGCCTGGGCCAGTCGTTCAACTTCGATCTGCTGGTGGCCGACTTCGATGCGCCCTCGTTCCGCAGCATCATCACCGACAATCTGGCGCAGGCGGCGGCGACCGGATCGTCCACCACGTGGGTGCTGTCCAACCACGACGTCACGCGCCACGCCACGCGCTACGGCCTGGAGCCGCTGAACGGTCGCCCCGTCAAGCAGGGCACGGAGTGGGTCGAGGCCGGTGGCCCTGCCGACTGGCTGGATCGCGAGGGGGGCCTCCGTCGTGCGCGGGCCGCCACGATGCTCATGCTCGCCCTGCCCGGCAGCGCCTACCTGTATCAGGGGGAGGAGCTCGGGCTTCACGAGGTGGCCGAGATCACGCCCGATCAGCGCCAGGACCCGGGCTTCTTCCGTGGTTCCGAGTACGACCGGCTCGGCCGCGACGGCTGTCGTGTTCCGCTCCCGTGGACCACGGAGGGCTCCTCCTTCGGATTCGGCACGAACGGCGCGCACCTGCCGCAGCCGTCGTGGTTCGCCGACTACGCCGTCGCGGTGGAGGACGCAGATCCCGACTCCACGCTGAGCCTGTACCGGAAGGCGCTGGAGCTTCGGCACCGGCTGCAGACGGACGAGCAGCTGGAGTGGATCGAGACGGGTCGCGATGATGTGCTGCGCTTCCGTCGCCCGAACGGGTGGGAGGTCATCACGGTCTTCGGCGGTGAGCCCTTCCCGCTCGCGGGCGAGAACGTCGTGCTGACGACGGCGCCGCTCCTGAACGGCGCGGTTCCCGCCGACACGACGGTGTGGATCACAGCCTGACCCACGTGAGGTCACAAGCCGGTCCTGCGCGCTCGCGCGGGACCGGCTTCCTGCAGGCACGGCGGCGAACGGTCTCAGAAGATGCCGCTCACCGACCCCACGAACCCCGAACCTGAGACCACTCATCGAGCTGGTCTCACCAGGTGCACTACAGGAGCCCGAACTCCGCCAAACCTGAGACCAACGGCCAAGCTGGTCTCAAAAGATGTGCCTCAGCGCTCGGCCGCCCACTGCGGGTTCACCGCGATCGCGTGGACGTGGATGTCCCGCTTCGGGAAGTCGATGCCACGCAACTCCAATTCGATTCGCCGCTCGCCCGAGGCCGCATCGGCACCGAAGATCGTCATGCGATCCAGCCGGTCGTACGATGCGCCCCGCCGCGGATTGATGAACCTCTCGTCCGTCGCGACGCCATACACACGTCCCCCGGCTGCGGCGAGAACGCCCTCGCCTGTCCCCGAGATGATCTCGACGTCGACGTCATCGAGGAATCCACCGAGATCCACCGTTTCGGTCGCGGTGACGGAGTCGCCGAGCTCCGGGCCGACAGGCACAGACCACAGTGCAGTCCACGCAGCCCAGTACAGTCGCCCTTCCCAGACGAACGGCGTCCCGGACATCCAGGCGAGCACGGACCTCGGATAGCGGATCTCCACCTCGCGATGCTCACCGGTGGTGCGGTCCCAGATCTGAAGCGTCTGAGTCTCGTGGTCTTCCGCGTCGACGAACTCGCCCAGGCCATAGACGCGATCCCCCGCGCAGGTGACGCTGCCGACACCGGTGAACGGAGAGGTGCCGCTCAGATCCTCGGTCTCACCTGTCACGGTGCGGACACCATGATCGCCAGACACCAGCACGGCCTCGCCGTCACAGCTCGTCAGGCCCGCACTGGTGTAGCCGACGTTACGCTCGGTGAGCTTGCCGTCCTCGACATCGACGAACGCGAGCTGCGCACCCTCTGCGGATCCGGTCAGCACCGCGAACCCATCGCCCGTGGCGACACGAGCGCGCTCCGACGACGATTCGCTGGCGATGTCGAGTGGAAAGGATCGGAGATCATCGGCGTCGAGGACGTACTCGTCGAATGGCCCACCCGTGCTCAGCCCGTTCTCGGTCCACACCAGGCGTGAATCCTCGAATCCGCGCTCGTCCAGCTGCACGGACCGCGTCTCACCGGCATCGTTGACCAGCACCAGGTACGACCGATCATCGGCATCGAGGCGAAGCGCCACGACAGCGTCCTCGAGGCCGAAGTCCTCAGAGATCAGCGGCGTCTTCAGCGTCTGAATGCCGGCCGGGATTCCGAAGAACACCGCCCACACACCGACACCCACCAGCGCGACGATGCCCCAGGCACCCAGTGCGCTGACACCCCGCTTGGTGGTGGCCTTCTGTCCCTGACCCATGAGTCGATCCTGTCACGCGGCTACGACAGAGGCGGGGTCACCGTCAGCTGCTTGCGGATCCCCTCCACCGTACGCAGCACCGTCGTCACCTCGTCCAGCGGGTGCAGCGGCGACTCGACAAGACCCTCGCCGACATACACCGCGAGCGCCGTGGCCTGATAGCCGAGCGCGTCGTAGCGCTGCGAGAAGCGGTCATCGATCCACTCCTCCGTCAGCTCCCCGCGCGTGACCCGCAACCCCGACGGCGCGAAGAACGCCGGCAGCACGTCGACGCGACCAAGCGAGCCGACCACCATCGCCGATGCGGGCGTGCGGGCCAACAACGACGTCGATACGACCGCATCCGCGGCGCCTCCGGCTGAGGTGAGCAGCGCGGTGGCGCGCAGATCCACCCCATCGGCAGTGACGAGTCCGGTGGCCTGCACCCGCTCGGGGGCACCGAGGATCGAGGAGGCGAAGGAGATCGGATACACGCCGATGTCCAGAAGCGCTCCGCCACCCTGTGCAGCGTCCCAGAGCCGACTGGTCGGATCGTAGGTGGCGGCGGATCCGAAGTCCGCGACGATCTGCGTGACCTCGCCGAGCTCACCGTCTCCGATGAGCTGACGGAGTACATCGCTCTGCGGCAGGTAGCGCGTCCACATCGCCTCCATCGCCAGTACCCCCGCGGCGCGTGAGGCCGCGGCGATCTCGGCCGACTCCGCGGCGGTCATCGCGAACGGCTTCTCCACCAGCACATGCTTGCCCGCCGCAATCGCGCGGAGTGCGAGGTCTCGGTGGGAGGCGTGCGGGGTGGCGATGTACACCACATCGATGTCAGCGAGGTCGAACAGCGCCTCCGGCGGCGTCAGCACCCGCTCGATCCCGTGCGCGGCGGCGAAGACTCCGGTGCGGTCGGCGTCGCGCGCGGCGACGACCGTCACCCGCTGGCCGGTGTGCCCGTGCAGGGCATCGACGAAGTAGCCGGCGATCCATCCGGTCCCGATCACCCCCCACCGCAACGCGGGTACAGCAGACGGATCGATGAGGCGCGCAGAGGGAAGGGTCACGTGCTCCACGATCCCACGGGCCGTCTCGGACTAACCCGTTGACTTCCCGAATCAAACCGGTTTACACTCATCAAACCGGTTCACGCCGGTTCCACGAGGAGGTGGTATGAGCCGTACGACGATCGCCGATGTAGCGCGCGAGGCCGGAGTCGCCAAGGCGACGGTGTCCCATGCGCTGAGCGGCAACCGGCCCATTTCGGAGGAGACGCGGGCCAAGGTCCTCGCCGCCGCTGAGAAGCTCGGCTGGGTACCCAGCCAGAGCGCACGGGCGCTCGCCAACCGACGGGCCAACGCCGTCGCCGTGGTCCTCGCCCGCGACCCCGATGTCATCGCGAACGACTCCTTCTTCCCGGCCTTCATCGCCGGAGTGGAGTCGGTGCTGTCAGAGACGGAGACGGCGCTGATCCTGCAGGTGGTTCCTGACCGTGAGGCCGAGGAGCGGGCCTACCGTTCACTGTCGCACGGACGCGCCGACGGCGCTCTCCTGCTGGACCTCCGCGACGACGACTGGCGCGTGCCGTTCCTCGACGACCTCGAGCTTCCCACGGTCCTCGTGGGTGCCTACGACGGGCCGCACCCCTTCTCCTGCGTGCGCACGGATGACGCCACACCCATCCGCGACATCATCGCCCAGCTGCGCGAGGCCGGTCACGAGCGCATCGCGCACGTCTCCGGACCGCTCACCTACGTCCACTCTCGCGCGCGAGCCGAGGCGTACCTGGATGAGGTGGGCGGCGATGATCGCCTTCTCCGCGAGGGCGACTTCACAGCCGCGAGTGGTCGTGCGCTGACCGCGGACCTGCTGGCGATCCCCGACCGCCCCACGGCCATCGTGTACTCCAACGACACGATGGCCATCGCCGGGCTCTCCTATGCGCGCGCACAGGGCCTCGTGATTCCGGCCGACCTGGCGATCTCGGGCTTCGACGACGACCACCTCTCCGCCCACCTCACCCCGGCGCTCACCAGCGTCTCCTCGGACCCCGCGGCCCGAGGCCGCGCGGCCGCACGGCTTCTGCGCGCCGACATCCTCGGCGCAGAGCCCCGCACGGAAGTCGTCGACTGCAACATCGTGCACTTCCGCGAAAGCACCAGCAGCATCCAGAACACCGCACCCATCGTGTCGAGGAGGACACCATGAAAAAGATCGCAGCAGCAACAGTCATCGGCATCGTCGCCCTCACCGCCACCGGATGCTCCGGCGGCGGCGGCGGGACCGCTTCGGGATCCGCCGACAAGACGGGACCCATCAAGGTCTGGCTCTCCAACAACGAGCAGGAGCTCGCGTGGGGCAAGGCTGTCGTGGAGGCCTGGAACGCGGCCCACCCTGACGAGAAGGTCACGGCACAGGAGATCCCGGCAGGATCCTCCTCGGAAGAGGCGATTACTGCCGCGATCACCGCGGGAACCGCGCCGTGCCTCGTCTACAACATCGCCCCAGCCGCCGTCTCCGGGTGGGTCAAGCAGGGCGGTCTCGTCGATCTGAGCAAGATCGCAGACGGCACCGACTACATCACCTCCCGCGGGGGCACGGTCGACGCCTACGCCACCGACGGCGAGTATTACCAACTGCCGTGGAAGTCCAACCCCGTCATGGTCATGTACAACAAGACGCTGTTCCAGGCGGCCGGCATCGATCCGGAGAACCCGGGGATGGACTCGTACGACACCTTCCTCGCCGGCGCGAAGGCCCTCGTCGGCTCGGGGGTCAAGAGCGCGATCTGGCCCGCCCCCACCAGCGAGTTCTACCAGCCCTGGTTCGATTTCTACCCGCTCTATCTGGCTCAGACCGACGGCACGATGCTCGTCGAGGATGGCAAGGCGACGTTCGATTCAGATGCCGGCCGCGAGGTGGCCGAGTTCTGGAAGACGATCTACGACGAGAAGCTGGCTCCGAACGAAGCGTCTACCGACGACGCGATGTCGGCAGGCACGACGGCGATGCAGCTCGCCGGCCCGTGGGCGATCCCGTCGTATGCCGACACGGTCGATGTCGGGTTCATGCCCGTGCCGACCAGCGACGGCCGCGCGAACCCGACCACGTTCGCCGACTCGAAGAGCGTGTCGATGTTCTCGGCGTGCCAGAACCAGGGCACCGCGTGGGAGTTCCTGAAGTTCTCCACGAGCGTCGACAGCGACGGCCAGCTCCTGGAGCTCACGGGTCAGATGCCGATGCGCACCGACCTCGCCACCACCTACGCGGACTACTTCACGAAGAACCCGAATTACGTCGCGTTCGCCAAGCAGGTCGAGAACGTGGCCGACGTGCCCAGCATCGCGAACTCGGTCGAAGCCTGGCAGGCGTTCCGTGATGACTACTCGTCCGCGGTGATCTTCGGCAAGACGACGATCGACGAGTTCCTCAGCAGCGCCGCGTCGGAAATCGACAAGCTCGTCGCCGAGTGACGCCATGACCGAGACCCGACGGCTGCGCACCCGTCTGCTGGGTGCGCAGCCCATCGGCGGCCTGTTCACGCTGCCGTACTTCGTCTTCGTGCTCGCGATCTTCGCGTATCCCCTCGGGTTCGCGATCTACATCGCCTTCCACGACTACTTCTTCACCGCACCGGGCATCGAGGTGGATCGCCCGTTCGTGGGATTCGACAACTTCGTCACCGTGCTCACGGACTCGCGCGTGCTCGATTCCTTCCGCAACACACTGGTGTTCCTGGTGATCAACGTCCCGCTGACCGCCGTGCTCGCCCTCGTGCTGGCCGCCGCCCTGAACACCGGCATCCGGTGGGTCTCCGCCTATCGCGTGGCGTTCTACGTCCCTTACCTCACCGCGAGCGTCTCGCTCGTGGGCGTGTGGATGCTGCTGTTCTCGGGCGGCGGTCTCATCAACACGATCCTCGGACCGCTCGCCCCGGATCCGTCCTGGCTGGTCAACGGCGGCCTCGCGATGCCGATGATCGCGCTCTACGTGACCTGGAAGCAGCTCGGCTTCTACATTCTGCTGTACCTCGCGGCGCTGCAGAACGTGCCGAAGGAACTGTACGAATCGGCTGAGACGGACGGGGCCGGTGTGCTCTCGCGGTTCTGGAACGTAACAGTGCCGGGTGTGCGCAGCGCGACCACCCTGGTGCTGATCCTCTCGATCATCACGGGAGCGAACCTCTTCACCGAGCCCTACCTGCTCACCAACGGCGGCGGCCCGGACGGCGCCTCCACCACACCCGTGCTTCTCATCTATCAGCTGGGCATCCAGCAGCAGAATCCCGACACCGCAGCGGCGATCGGCATGATCCTCGTCGTCCTCGTCGGCCTGCTGTCGCTGGCCGCCAATCGAGCCACCCGGGAGCGATGATGACCCGTCGACGCCGTTCACTGCCGCGCATCCTGAGCACGATCCTGCTCACCATCGCCGCCGTCGGATTCGCTTTTCCGTTCTACTTCATGCTTGTCGGCGCCTTCCAGAAGAACCCGACGAACTCGCCCAGCTCTCTCCTGCCCACCACCGGGTGGACGATCGACAACTTCGTGGCGATCGACTCCCGCATCGACCTGGCCGGATCTCTGCTCAACTCGCTGATCTTCACCGCGGGCGTGCTGCTCGGCACTGTCGTGTTCGGCCTGCTCGCCGGTTACGCGATCGCCCGTTTGGACTTCCGCGGTCGCGGTGTCGTCTGGGTGCTGATGCTGCTCGTGCAGATGGTGCCGTTCCAACTCCTGATGATCCCGCTCTACGTGCAGATCACGCGCAACTACGGCCTCGGCGACTCATATCTGGGCATGATCCTGCCGTTCCTCATCAACACGACGGCGGTTTTCATCTTCACGCAGTTCTTCAAAGCACTGCCCGCGGAGATCTTCGAAGCCGCGCGCATCGACGGTGCCGGGGAGATCCGCCTGCTCACCTCGGTCGCGCTCCCGCTGATCCGCCCGGTGCTGGTGACGGTGGTCCTCGTCACCTTCATCGGTCCGTGGAACGAGTTCCTGTGGCCGTTCCTGATCACGAAGGATGCGACCATGCAGCCCCTCGCGGTGTCTCTCGCGAACTACATCTCCAACGTGGCGCAGTCCACGGCGAACCCCAACGGCGCGATCCTCGCCGGCGCCACCGCGCTGGCGTTCCCCGTGGTGATCCTGTTCGTCGTGTTCCAGCGTTTCTTCACCGCCACCGACCTCGGCGCGGCCGTCAAGGGCTAGCCAGAAAGGCCATCATGTTCACCGGAGCGTCCTTCCCCCTCGGCCCGTTCACGCCGTATGAGGGCAACCCCATCCTGCGTCCGCGCGGCGACAGCTGGGAATCGGCAAACCTCTACAACCCGGCCGCCCTCGTCGACGGAGACGAGGTGATCCTCCTCTACCGCGCGCACGCCGACGACATCGTCTCGCACATCGGCATCGCTCGCTCCCGCGATGGCGTGACCTTCACGCGCGAGGACGCGCCGATCCTCTCACCCACCGAGGACTACGAGCGGTACGGCTGCGAGGATCCCCGCATCGCGCTCATCGAGGGGACGTACTACCTCACCTACACGGGATGGGATCGTCGCAGCGCGCAGCTGTGCCTGGCGACGTCGACCGACCTGCGCACGTGGACCAAGCACGGACCACTGTTCCAGGATTTCGACACGTTCAAGACCACTGATCCGCGTGGCTTCAACTGGTCCAAAGCGGGCGTGATCGTGCCGCAGCGAATGCACGGCACGTGGTGGATGTACTTCGGCGAGGGGGCGATCTACTGGGCGACCAGCGACGACCTCATCCACTGGACACCGGGCACCGCCGACACCGAGCCCATGTACTCCCCCACCCCCGGCACTTGGGACGAGGCGCTCGTCGAGATCGGCACCTCCCCGGTCGTCACCGACAACGGCCTGCTCGTCATGCTCACCAACGGCGCGACCCGAACCGTCCACGACGACGGCAGGGTCGATGTCGACTACCGCTGCGGTCAGATCGCCATCGATCCCGATGAGCCGACCAGGGTCATCGCGCGGATGCAGGAGCCGTGGCTGCGCCCCCAGTCGTTCGAGGACCTGCACGGTCTGGTCTCCAACGTGACCTTCGTCGAGGGTCTCGTGAAGTTCCACGGAAAGTGGTTCGCGTACTACGGGCAGTCCGACACCACGCTCGCCGTCGCCATTCACGATCCCGCTCAGCCGTGGGGTGCGGCCCTGCGGTCTGCGGACGGGGAGAGGTGAGGACGTGAAGACCACTCGTCGCACGTTCCTCGCGCTCGCCGCGGGTGCTTCGGCGCTCGCCCTGTTCCCCGCCGATGCCGCCCGGGCGCAGACGACCGGCGCGATACGGTCTGCCGCCGGTGGATCCGGACGCAGGCTCACCAACCTGGCGCACCTGCGGTTCCTCCTCGCCGATGTCCCCGTGACCGCGAGCGCCGCGCACACCACGTACGGCATCGATGCGCGGCCCCTGGTGCGCGCTCCGTGGACCTACGCCGACGCGGACGGTGCAGGCGGATATCGACCGGTCGGTGGTGGCAGTCGTGACGCGGTGACCGGCTACTGGAGTCAGGGCGCCTACAACGCCGATGACATCGCCCGGGCTGCCGTGGTGTTCCTGCGGGACTGGCGGGCGACCGGCGACCGACAGAGCCGTGAGGACGCGCGCGACGTGCTGCGCGCCCTCGCGTACCTGCAGACCGTCACCGGTGAGAACGCAGGACGAGTGGTGCTGTGGCAGCAGGAGGATGGAACGCTGACCCCCAGCGCCATTCCCGTGGAGCTGCCCGACCCCTCGGATTCGGCCGAGTCGTATTGGCTGGCTCGCACGGTGTGGGCGTTCGGCGAGGGCTATGCCGCCTTCCGCCGCGAGGATCCCGCGTTCGCCACGTTCCTGCTCGACCGACTGCACCTGTGTCTCGACGCGGTCGCTCGCGAATCGCTGGGGCGTGCGGGACAGTGGGTGCGCAGTGATGGTCGTGATCTTCCCGCCTGGCTCATCGCGGGCGGTGCCGATGCCACAGCGGAGGCTGTGCTCGGACTCGCTGCGGCGGCCGAGGCCGGCGATGCTGCCAGCCGTCGGGCGCTGCAGACGTACGCAGAGGGGATCGCCGCGATGGCGACGGATCCCGCGCAGGGCTGGCCGTTCGGTGCCGTTCTGCCATGGACCGGATCGCTGGGATTCTGGCACGCCTGGGGCGCTGCGGCACCGGAGGCGCTCAGTCGAGCTGGATCTGTTCTGGGCCGTCGGGACTGGGTTGCGGCGTCGCTGACCGACGCCGGCCGATTCACGCCGCAGGTGCTCGCTTCGGGCGGCCCGCACAACGCGTGGGCGCCACTGCCCGCGGAAGCTCAGATCGCGTACGGAGCGCACGGTCGTCTCGCCGGCGCGGTGCAGGCGTCGTCGGCGGGTGGCGAGGGTCTGCGCGTTCTCGCGGGGCTGATCGCCGGGTGGTTCTTCGGGGCGAACACGGCCGGCATCCCGGTCTACGACCCCGCCACCGGCGTCACGTTCGATGGTGTGGAGACCGACGGCCGGGTGAATCGCAACTCCGGGGCGGAGTCGACCATTCACGGCCTGCTGGCGATGCAGCTGCTCGATGCAGATCCCGACATCGCGGCCATCGCGACCTCCATCACGGGCTTGCGCTCCTTCCGTGGACTGCGATCGATCGATGCCGCAAGCGCGCGCCTCTCGGCCGGATGCGAAGTCGTGCGGCCGGACGGCGGCGCCTGGACCGGGGAGGGCAACCTCTCTGGGGGCGCGTACGTCCGTGTCCCGGCCGGCGAATCTGTGGAATTCGATGTGGCGGAACCGGGCGGGATCTTGCACGGGCTCGTGTGGCGTCAGGCGGCGGATGCCGGCGATGCGGTGTGGGAGGTGTTCTCCGGGTCGCGCCGAGTGTGGACCTCACGCACCGCGGCAGGCGGCACCGGAGACCGGGGTCTCACCGAGGCCGACGGGATGCTCGTGCCGCAACTGCTCGGCGGAGAGCTGCCGGAGGGACCGGTGACGGTGCGCTGCACGAGCACCGGCGATCTCCGCCTGAATGCGCTCGTCATCCAGCCCCGGGTCGCCACGGCGGTCTACGCCACCACGACCGGATCCGCGGCGCTGTACGCCAACGGCACGGGCTCCGACGTTCGGGTCGCGCCGCTGGCGCCGGGCTCGGGTCGCGCCTACGAGGCCGACGGCTCGCAGCGTGGCCAGGCGGCGGCAAGCGGCGCGGTGCGCGTCCGCGGCACCGGCTTCTCCATCACCCTCGGCTGACGCTTCGCCACCGTCTCGTCGTGCTCACCACCACAAGACGGTTCGGCGAGCGTCAGCGGATCACATGGATCGATCCGGTCGCCGTCGTCACCGGAACGGGTCGCGTGATCCGCAGCGCGTCGGCGATGAGCGCGCCCACCTTGGTGCCGATGCAGAGGCTGATGAAGATCATCGGCGCAGCCGCGAGCGCCGTGGCATCGAAGGATGCGAGGGCGACGAGTCCCACCGTGCCCGGCACCAGCAGCAGGAACGCCGGCTGGAACGACACCGTGGCCGGGACCGCGAGGGTCACACGTTCCAGCACACGCGCCACGATGAACAGCAGTCCGGCCGTGACACCGGTGGCGATGGTGCTGCCCGTGAACGGGCTCAGCAGCATCAGCGCGCCGTAGGTGCAGCTCATGACGATGACGGTCGCGACCGTCAGGCGGAAGCCCGAGCCGAAGCTGAGGCCGATCCCGATCGCGAGCACCACCACGCCGATCCAGCTCCATGCCAGGGGAGGCACGGACTCCCAGCCGCCGTGGCCGGTGACCAGTGACGTCTCGCCCACGAGGGCGGCCGATGCCGGGTCCACGCTCAGTCCGGTGAGGGCGGCGCCGAGGTAGATGCCCGCCGCCATGAACGCCAGCACGATCAGCCCGTAGACCAGTCTCGAGGCCCCGGTCACGATGTCGGCAGAGGTGAGCTCCAGCAGCGCGTTGGTGATCAGTGCGCCCGGAACGAGCAGCGCCACCGGCGCGCAGACGGCGAACAGCGGTACGGCACCGAAGTCGAGGCCCGCAGCCACCACTCCCACGATGAGGGTGGAGATCAGCGACGCCACGAACGGCACGATCGCGGAGGCTGCACGCACGCGTTCGGTCACGATGGCGATGCTCGCGACGAGCGCACCCACGACCAGCGCGAGCAGCACAGCCCACCAGGGACAGCGGAACAGCACCGCGAGCCCTGCCGCCAGCAGCGCACCGCCGAGGGCCATCTGCAGCGCCGGGTGTCGACGCTGCAGGGCACGGATCCGAGCCACATGATCGGGCACCTGGTCCAGCGCCACCTGCCCGCTCTCGAGCCGGCGGGCCAGCTGCGACGCGTGCGCGGTCTGCCGGAAAGTGAGTCCCGGTCCGCTGCCGGCCGCGATCGTCGTAGCCCCGGGTACACCCGGTCGGCTCACGAACACGTGCTCCGGGAAGACCGCGAACGTCAGATCGGTGCGAGGCGCGGTGACTTCGCGAACGCGCTCCAGCGTGCCTCGGACATCGGTGACGGACACCCCTGCGTCCAGCAGAAGGGCACCGAGGTCGCCGAGGGCGACGTCAGCTGAGACAGGAGCGGAAGCAGACATCACCTGAAATGGTAGATCCGCCGATCCTCCGCGCGGTGCTCACCCGGCGAGGCGTGACCTCACCAGCTGCCTTCGTGGCTCCAGAACCACACGGACGAATGCCGCTGGCGAGCACGACGGCGCAGCGTGTCCACCACCACTCCGGCGGTGATCGCCAGGACTCCGATCCCGAACACGAGCACCAGCGGCGTGACGATTCCGGCCGCGATCCCCGGCACGCAGGCGAGCGACCCGACCAGCCAGAACCCGAGAGGCACGAGGCTGAGCTCGGCATGTCCGAGAACGAAGAGCAGGAACATGCCCAGTGCCCCGAGCAGTCCCACCACGACGCCGACGGTGGTGATGAGTGCGCTGAACTCGTTCAGCGACACCAGAAGTGACGTGTCAGACATGAAGCCTCCCCCAGAGTGACGTTCGCCTCGTCCCCACGGGCGAGCGGCACGCCCGTATGTGGCGTGCATCAATGAGACGCGGAATCGGCCCGACTATGACGCGTAATCGTCGAAATCGCCGCCCCGATCTCGCGGAAGCCCGAAAACGCATCCCCCAACCCCTCGAGACTTCCGTCTGTGGGCGAGAATCCGCGCGTTGCGGCGTTTGTCGCCCACAGACGGAAGTCTCACGAGACCTGACTCGCCGCGGGCGCGCTCGCGAGCGGCGTGGGTCAGCGGAGTTCGCGCAGTTCGGACGTCAGGTCCCCGCCTGCGTCTCCGGTGTTCACCGTCCCTTTCGGCTCGAAGAGGACGGCCTGAACCTCCTCCTCCGCCTTCGGGCAGTGCTCGACTCCCCGCGGCACGACGAACACGTCGTTCGGACCCAGCACGACATCGCGATCGCGCAGCTGGATGGTCAGCTGACCGCTTACGACAAGGAACAGCTCGTCGGTGTCAGGGTGCGTGTGCCACACGAACTCGCCCTCCAGTTTCACGACCTTCACGTCGTAGTCGTTCACGCTGACCAGCCGATGCGGCTGCCAATGAGCCGTGATCGTGGCGAGAGCGTCGTGCAGGTTGCGAACATCGTCCGTCATGCGTCGAAGCCTAGCCGCGTGTCTCCCGCAGCCCCGTCCTCCCGCTCGGTCGGGCGCTTTCTCGACGTCTCGAATGATTGACACCGCCCTGCGCGGCCCGGTACTGTCCGAGCCGGAGGCCCGGTCGGGAGTGGGGAGAAACCCGAACCACCATCTCTGCTGCAAAGAAGTGCCTGGGTGTGCGTCGTCGGTTGAAGATCGGCACCCTGGGTATCGATCGTTCGACCTGGAGTCGCCATGAGCTTCGCTGACTGTCTTGCCGCCACAGGTGCGGCACCCCCGTGGAGTCTCGCGGCCCTGGCCGTCCTGGTCGTGATCTGCGGAGTTGTGCTCTTCGCTCGACGGGACAAGGAGCGCAAACGCGCCGGAGCCGTGCTCGGCACCTTTGGGGTGATCGCCCTGCTCGCGCTCGCGCCGCTCGCGGCCCCCACGCCCGCCCACGCGGCGACGAGTGACTGCCGCCCGTCGACGCCGGCACCCGCGCCCACCACGTCGCCGGCTGGCACGCCGACCGCCACGGTGACACCGACACCGACGTCCACGCCGACTCCGACGTCCACGGCCACACCGACACCGACGTCCACGCCAACGGCCACGCCGACTCCGACGTCCACGCCGAGCCCGACAGCCACACCGACACCCACGGCCACACCGACTCCGACGTCCACACCCACCCCGACGCCGACGCCGACTCCGACGTCCACACCCACCCCGACGCTGACAGCGACTCCGACGTCCACACCCACCCCGACGCTGACAGCGACTCCGACGTCCACTCCGACACCCACACCCACGGCCACGCCCACGGCCACGCCCACGCCAACGTCCACACCGACGCCGTCACCTACTCCGACGGCCACGCAGACACCGACACCGACGCCAACACCAAGCCCGACGTCGACACCGAGTCCGACGTCCACAGCGACTCCGACGGCCACACCAAGCCCGACACCCACACCCACGCCCACGCCGACGCCGACACCCACGCCCACGCCCACGCCGACGCCGACGCCGACGCCGACGCCGACGACCACCTTCGTCACCCCCGAGCCCCCCACTTCTCTGCCCCTGTGTGGCGAGGCGCCGCTGATCGTCGTGCCTGAGAGTGAGTTCTTCGACTACGAGACGGTCCGCGAGGGCGATGTGACGACGGTCACCGCAACTCTGAAGGACAGCCTGGAGAACGTCGCCCTGGCCGCGGGGGCCCAGACATCGTGGACTTTTGACATGTCCTTCGTCCCGATCCTGGAAGCACCGGCCGACTGGAGCTTCTCCTACGACGCGACGACTGATGTCGGCACCGGCTACATCTTCGATTCCGCGGTCGCAGACTTCCTCACGTCCCACGCGATTTCGATGACGCTGACGACGGAAGCGATCGAGGCGTACGACTATGGCGTGTTCGACGCCTTCGGCAACCAACTCACCGAGTTCGGAACCTACGGCGTCGCGACGAACACGACCTCGATGTTCGATGTCGAGCAGTCCGGCCAGGCGCTGGCTTTCACACGCGTCAGCACTCAGGTGTTCGGTGGCCAGCCCAGCGCGGAGCAATTGTTCGCTGCACAAGGACCACTTCCCGAGGGCGCGACTGTCCAGGCGATTCCCGAAACCTGGCGCTGGATCGCCTATTGGGGATCGATAGAGGCGCTGTACGACAACGGCTGCTCTCTCAGCACCACGATCGGCACGGGCTCCATGCTGGGGTAGGTGCGGCTCATCCCGAACGCGATGGCGCGGCGCACCGCGCGTTGATCATCTTCCGTCGTCTCGATCGTGCGCAGCGCCATGTCGTCCCCGGGCAGTTCCTCGGCTTCGGTATCCGCTCTCACAGCCGCGCGGAGGCGGCCTGTGAATCACCGACCCGCCCCCACATTTCGTTGAGGCGGGCCGGCCGTGCCACAGGCTAGGCGCTGACAGTGAAGCTCCACGTGACACCGAAGCGGTCCGTGAGCATCCCGAAGCCACTGCTCCACGCCGATGCGTCCAGCGGCTCGACGATGCTGGCTCCGTCCGCCAGAACGTTCCAGTACCCCTGGAGCTCGTCGAGTGTGTCTGATCCGATCGACACGAACAGCGCCTGATCGGTGAGCGTCGTGTTGTTCTCCCGATGCGTGGATCCGCCACCGACAATGCCGTGATCGGTCTCACCGAGCACGTCGTAGCCCATGACGCGGAACCCGTTCGGTGCGGTCACCAGACCGAACACCACCCGGTCCGCGCCCGGGATCTCCCCGGGCATGCCGAAATCGGCATATGTGTTCATGACGAGGTGGCCACCGAAGACGGACCGATAGAACTCAAGTGCCGCCCGCGCATCTCCGCGGAAGTTGAGGTGGGTCGTGATCTGAATGCACATGTCTGCTCCTGGGTGCTCTGCGAGTCCCTATCGGCTCGCAGAGCTCACTCTCACAGCCATATAGGTCGATTTTTGTCCTAGATGACGATTACGGTCGAATCATGACGACAACCTCGCGACTGCTCGCGCTTCTGTCGCTGCTGCAGACCCATCGCGACTGGCCGGGTCCCGTCCTCGCCGAACGTCTGGAGACCAGCGCCCGTACCGTTCGTCGGGACGTGGACCGGCTTCGCGAGATGGGCTACCGCATCGACTCCACGATGGGCCCGGACGGCGGGTATCGCCTTGCCGCGGGAAGCGAGCTGCCGCCGCTGCTCTTCGACGAGGACCAGACGGTGGCGATCGCGATCGCGCTGCAGACCGTTCCCGCCATCCGGGCAGGAGTGGATGAGGCCGCCGTTCGCGCGCTGGCCACGATTCGCCAGGTCATGCCGTCGCCGTTGCGGCATCGCCTCGACGCCATCGAGGTTGCAGCCCTGCGCACGACGAAGGACGCGGCCGCCGAGCCCGGCGTTCTTGAGGGAATCTCACGCGCCATCCAGGTGCGGGAGGTGCTGCGGTTCGACTACCGCTCCCCGAGTGGCGACGCTAACGATCGGCCAGCCCGACGCGCGGAGCCGGTGCAGCTGATCGCCTCCCAGGGGCGCTGGTATCTGCTCGGCTGGGACCTCGAACGTGAGGACTGGCGTCTGTATCGGGTCGACCGACTTCGACCGCGAATGACGAACGGCCCGCGGTTCACCCCACGCTCGGTACCGGGCGGCGATGTGGCTGAGTTCGTCGCGGCTCGGTTCAAGGGTTCCGACGTGAATGAGTGGCCCTGTCGCGGCTCCGTCATCCTGCACCTGCCCGCGGAGGATGTCCGTCCCTTCGCGGGCGATGGCATCGTTACCGCTCTCGACGCCGAGCGGTGTTCGCTGCAGGCCGGGTCGTGGTCGTGGACGGCACTTGCCGCGTCCTTCGGCCGCTTCGACGCGCCGTTGCAGGTGATCGGTCCCCCCGAGCTGGCCGCGGCGTTCGATCTGCTTGCCACGCGCTACCGGGATGCATCGGGCGCCGCACAGCCCGGTGCAAGCTGAATCCGGCATCCCCGCGACACGTCGCCGGTGTTTTTTTCTCTCTTCCACCGGAGCGATGGCGGCCGATTGGCACGACGCCCGCCCGAGGTGCACCATGGAAGGCGAGAGCGTTGCGCCGGGAAGGAGCCGCTCATGACTCACCCGATTCCCTCGCCCGCAGGACAGCTACGGTCGCGCCGTCGCACGTGGTGGCTCATCGCGGCGACCGCGAATGTCATCGCCATCGCGATCATTGGTGCGATCGTCATCATCGGTCAGCGACCCTGGCTCACCACGAACGTGACCATTCCGATCAGCTATGTGGGCGATGACGGGAAGACCCACTCCTGCACGTACGACTATCGAACGTCCGACCGCGCGCCCATGCCCGCCGCCGTCGCCGAGAACATGAATGCGCGCGACTGGTCGCAGACGGGTCAGCTCATGTACGAGTGGGCGAAGTCCCACCCCGCCGAATCCTGGACCACACAGCACGAGTTGCCCGCAGACGACCCGCAATCGACGCGTGCGGACGCATCCTGGGCTCTCGCGATGGACGAGTACATCGAGTTCCCGGCATGGACGGTCGAGACGCCGGAGGGCACCGAGTATGAGCTCTGGTGGGAAGTGCGAGACGGAAGCACCTGCGAAGACGGCCTGCGCTGATGGCCGTGTCGACACACTGAGCCCCGCCCCTGACGCGCTGCCGACTCGTGGCCGTAATGGGCGCGAAACGTCGGCGTGGAATGGTCCATCCATGGAAACGTCCTTCGCCGGCTACTGGAGTCGACCGTCTCAGCGATCTCACTCACGTTCGCCGTGGGACGAGATGTTCGACGGCGACGCCGCGGGAACACCGCTGGCCACGCGCGATCCGTATCGCACAATTCACCGCGCGCTCAGTCAGATGTCTGCGGAGGACCTCCGCGGTCGCGTGGAGGCGCTCGCCGGGGCCTACCTGACGCAGGGCGTGACCTTCGACTTCGCGGGTGAGGAACGTCCCTTTCCCCTCGACGTGGTCCCGCGCGTCATCGCTCCCGGCGAATGGCGAGAGGTCGACCTCGGCGTCGCGCAGCGCGTGAGGGCACTCGAGGCGTTCCTCGATGACATCTATGGCGCGCGGCGATGCGTCTCCGATGGCGTCGTGCCGGCCCGGCTCATCGCATCCTCCAGCCACTTCCATCGACAGGCTGCGGGGATCGTCGCCGCCAACGGCGTACGGATCCAGGTTGCCGGCATCGACGTGATCCGAGACGAGTCGGGCTCCTGGCGTGTGCTCGAGGACAACGTTCGCGTGCCGAGCGGCGTGAGCTACGTGCTGGCGAATCGGCGCGCTTTGGCACAGATGTTGCCCGAGATGTTCCAGGACATGCGGGTGCTGCCGGTGATGGACTACCCGAACCGACTGCTCGGTGCCCTCCGGGCTGCTGCCCCGCACGGTGCCGACGACCCGACGATCGTGGTGCTGACACCCGGCGTCTTCAACTCGGCCTACTACGAACACACCCTGCTTGCCCGCCTGATGGGTGTCGAGCTCGTGGAAGGACGCGACCTGTTCTGCTCCGGTGGCCGCGTCTGGATGCACACGACAGCAGGTCCGCGCCGCGTCGATGTGATCTACCGCCGCGTGGACGATGAATTTCTCGACCCCCAGCAGTTCCGTCCCGACTCCATGCTCGGTGCTGCCGGGATCATGAACGCGGCACGGCTGGGCAACGTGACACTCGCGAACGCCATCGGCAACGGCGTCGCGGACGACAAGCTCGTCTACACCTACGTTCCCGATCTGATCCGGTACTACCTGCATGAGGATCCGATCCTGCCGAACGTCGACACCTGGCGTCTCGAGGATCCGGACGCACTCGCCGAGGTGCTGGACCGCCTGGACGAACTCGTGGTCAAGCCGGTGGATGGGTCGGGCGGCAAGGGACTGATCATGGGCCCCGCCGCCTCACGAGCCGAGCTGGACGCCGCACGACAGACCCTGGCCGCGGACCCGCGCGGCTGGATCGCGCAGCCGGTGGTTCAGCTCTCCACGATCCCGACCCTCGTGGACGACGGATTCCGACCACGGCATGCCGATCTCCGCCCCTTCGCCGTCAACGACGGAGAGCAGATCTGGGTGCTGCCGGGTGGCCTCACTCGTGTCGCTCTGCCGGAGGGACAGCTCGTCGTCAATTCGAGCCAGGGTGGCGGATCGAAGGACACCTGGGTACTGGAGGATCCCGCAGCTCCGCGCGCATCCGTGCTGGCAGCTCCTGCGCGAGTGGCGATCCCACCGCTCATCGAGTTCTCCGTCCCCGAGCCCGCCCCGCTGCCTGTCCCGCTCTTCGACGATCCCCAGCAGCAACAACAACAGCAACAACAGGAGGCGTCGTGCTGAGTCGCATCGCCGAGGGGCTGATCTGGATCGGTCGCTACGTCGAGCGCGCCGACGGCACCGCGCGCATTCTCGATGTGCATCTGCAGCTTCTCCTGGAGGACCCGTGGGCCGACGAGGAGTCGGTGTGCCGCACGGTGCTGGCCGTGATGGGCGTGCCGGATGCTGCCGGAAGCAACCCCCGGCGTGGCGATGCACTTCGGGTTCTGGCGACGGATCGGACGAGGGCGATCTCGGTCGCGCACTCCCTCTCCGCGGCGCGAGAGAACGCGCGTCGTGCCCGCGAGGTCATCTCTCAGGACTTCTGGGAGGTCCTCAACACCACCAACGCGCGGCTGCCCCTGCGGGTTGAGTTCGAGCGCTCGCATTCCTTCTTCCAGTGGGTGCGTGAGCGCGCGGCACTGACCTACGGGGTCGCTGAGACGTCCATGAGTCGCGATGAGGCGTGGCACTTCTTCGCGTTGGGACGCGCTCTGGAAGCTGCCGACATGACAGCGCGCCTCCTGGTGTCCGCCGCACGAACCGCGGACGACAGCGCGATCAACTGGATGACCCTGCTGCGCAGCTGCGACGCGTACGACGCCCACCTGCGCGTGCATCGGTCCATGCCGACCGCGCAGTCGGCGACGGAGTTCCTGCTCGTGGACCGCCACTTCCCGCGATCCGTGCTGTCCAGCGTGATCCGTGCGGAGGAATGCCTGCGTCAGATCGGTCAGAGCTCACCGCTGTCGCCTCCCGACGCGGTCGGACGGGCGATCGGACGGCTCCGTTCCGACCTGGAGTACCGCTCGGTGACCGACCTTGTTCTGCTGCTGGAGACCAGCATGCACCAGGTGCAGGCCAGTGTGTCCACGATCAGCAACGCCGTGCAGGATCAGTATTTTCCATCGATGGCCGCGCCCGTCTGGATCGAGGAGACGCTATGACAAGGCTGAAGATCGTGCACCGGACCGGCTTCCAGTACGCCTCCCCCGCGACGGCCTCCTACAACGAAGCTCGCATGCTGCCGCGCACACAGGACCGCCAGCTCGTGCTGCAGGCGCGCGTCGACACGAGCCCCGCCACACATCCGAGCACCTACAACGACTACTGGGGAACGCCGGTGACCGCGTTCGAGGTGCTCACACCGCACCAGCAGCTCTCCGTGGTCGCCACGAGCATCGTCGAGACACGCACGATCGTCACCGGCGGCCCGAGTGTCGACTGGGAGCACCTTGCCGACGCCGTATCGACGTCTCTCGATGTGGCCGAGATGCTGATCCAGACGGACGCCACGGATCCCGACGACCAGATGCGGGAGATCGCCACGGCGATCCGGGGTGAGCATGAGGACGTCGACGGTGCGGCGCGTGCCATCTGCACAATCGTCGGCGAGGCGATGACCTACCGCCGAGGCGTGACGGCGGTCAACTCCACCGCTCGTGATGCGTGGCCGGCGCGGGCGGGAGTGTGCCAGGACATCGCGCACGTCACGCTGGGCATGCTGCGGGCGGCCGGTGTTCCCGCGCGCTACGTGTCGGGGTATCTGCACCCGGATGCGGATCCTCAGGTCGGGGTCACCGTGGTGGGCGAATCCCATGCCTGGGTGGAGTGGTTCTCCGGAGCGTGGCGTGGTTACGATCCGACCAACCTCGTGGAGATCGGGCCGTCTCACGTCTTCGTCGGTGTGGGCCGCGACTATTCCGACATCACTCCGCTGCGCGGGGTGTATGCCGGATCGGGCGCGTCGGACATGTTCGTCACCGTGGACATCACGCGGCTGGAATGAGTAGGGGCCCCGCACCGCGGGACCCCTGCTCGGGCGCTCAGGACTGCGTGAGCAGCAGGAGCGTGTCGACCACGCGGTTGGAGAAGCCCCACTCGTTGTCGTACCAGGCGACCACCTTGACGTGCTTCCCATCCACCCGGGTGAGCGCAGAGTCGAAGATCGACGATGCCGGCTGGCCGGTGATGTCGCTCGAGACCAGCGGGTCATCCGAGTACTCCAGGATGCCGGCGAGCGCACCGTCTGCTGCCGCGCGGTAGGCGGCAAGGATCTCGTCGCGCGTGACCTCGCGCGAGACGGTCGTGTTGAGCTCCACGATCGACCCGACCGGCACGGGCACCCGGATGGAGTCGCCCGAGAGCTTGCCATCGAGACCGGGAAGCACGAGTCCGATCGCCTTCGCGGCACCGGTCGTGGTCGGGACGATGTTCACCCCGGCAGCGCGAGCACGGCGCGGGTCGCGGTGCGGGCCGTCCTGGAGGTTCTGCTCCTGGGTATAGGCGTGCACGGTCGTCATGAATCCGTGCTCGATGCCGGCCAGATCGTCGAGCACCTTCGCGAGCGGCGCCAGAGCGTTCGTGGTGCAGGAGGCATTGGAGACGATGGTGTGCGCCGTCGGGTCGTACGCCTCGGTGTTCACACCGTAGGCGAGGGTCACGTCCGCGCCGTCGGAGGGGGCGCTCACGAGAACACGCTTCGCTCCGGCACGCAGGTGGGCGCGGGCGGCGTCCGCGGAGGTGAAGCGTCCGGTGGCCTCCAGCACCACCTCGACGCCCAGCTCGCCCCAGGGCAGGTTTTCGGGATCGCGCTCGGCAAGCACCTGAATGCGACGACCGTCGACGATCAGCGCGTCACCGTCGACCTCGACCGGACGGCCCAGGCGACCGAGAGAGCTGTCGAATCGCAGCAGCTGGGCGAGGGCGTCGGGTGCGGTCAGATCGTTGACGGCGACGACCTCGAGGTCGGTCTCGCGCTCCAGCAGGGCGCGCAGAGTGTTGCGGCCGATACGTCCGAAGCCGTTGATGGCGATGCGGGTCATGGTGTTCCTTTCAGTCCCGGTGCGCCTTCCATGCTCAGCCCGAGCGTCGGCGTCTGCCAGTGGCTGGCAAGACAGCATGCGCAAGGATCACGCCACGTCGCTCGCCACCGGTGATGAGGATCCCGCCACTGCGGTGTTCGAGAAGGTGTGGCGGTACTCCGTGGGCGAGGTGCCGAGGATGCGGTGGAAGTGGAGCCGCAGGTTGGCACTGGTCCCGAGGCCCACGCGATGAGCAATCTGCTCGACGCCGAGGTCCGAGCGCTCCAGCAGCTCGCGCGCCAGATCGATGCGCGCACGCAGCACCCACTGCATCGGCGTGTAGCCGGTGTCTTCCACGAACCGGCGCGAGAAGGTGCGCTCCGAGACGTTCGCGTTGCGCGCCAGGTCGGCGAGTGTGAGCGATTCGGCGAGGCGGCCCAGCGCCCACTCGCGGGTGTCGGCGAAGAGGTCGCCGAGCGGCTCCGGCACGCTTCGCGGCACATACTGCGCCTGTCCCCCGCTCCGATAGGGCGCTGCCACGAGCCGCCGGGCAACGTGGTTCGACAGCCCGACGCCATGATCACGCCGCACGAGATGCAGGCACAGGTCGATGCCCGAAGCAGCACCCGCGGAAGTGAGCACGTCCCCTTCGTCGATGAAGAGCACGTTCTCGTCCACATCGATGAGCGGATGACGTTCGGCGAGGGCGCGGGTGTAGTGCCAGTGCGTTGTCGCGCGACGCCCGTCGAGGAGGCCAGTGGCCGCGAGCGCGAAGGCGCCGGTGGAGATGGCAGCGAGGCGGGCACCGCGCTCGTGCGCGGCACGCAGCGCGGCGACGACCGCAGCGGGGGGTTCGGTGCTCGCCGGTTCGCGATAGCCGGGCACGAAGATCGTGTCGGCGCGCTCCAGCGCTTCCAGCCCTTCGGCCACGTGATACGACAGGCCGTCACCCCCGGTGACGAGCCCCGGCTCCGCTCCGCACACCCGCACCTCGTACGGCATGCTCGCCCGCTGCGCGAACACCTGCGAGGGGATGCCGACGTCGAGGGGCTTCGCACCTTCCAGCACGAGGACGGCCACGCGATGTGTCATACGCCCATCATCACGGAGTTCACCCGTCCTGCGGGAGCAGCGTGCGGGAGCTTCATCAGATGAAGGGTTATGATGGCGCGGGAACTTCATCGGAGGAAAGCCATGACAGAAGGCCACGAGTCGCGTCACCAGGGCGACGACCTACGCGGTGCCGCGCGACGGGAGCTCAAGCCGGCGCCGGCGACGGGCGTCCACCGTGATCCCGGAGCTCGGGTGGCCAGTGCCACGTCCGCTACCGCCGACGGTCCGGAGCACACCACCGTGCCGTTCGCCTATGACGGCATCCTGCTGTCGGGTTTCGGTGGCCCGGAGGGCCAGGACGACGTTCTGCCGTTCCTCCGGAATGTGACGCGGGGTCGCGGCATCCCTGACGAGCGTCTGGAAGAGGTCGCGCACCACTACCGCCACTTCAACGGCGTGAGTCCCATCAACGATCAGAACCGGCGACTCCTCGCGGCGTTGACGGGCGCGCTGCAGGAGGCCGGGCTGGATCTCCCGGTCTACTGGGGCAACCGGAACTGGTCGCCGTACCTGGACGAAGCGCTTCAGGAAGCGGCCGCCGACGGCGCTCGAAACCTTCTCGCCATTCCGACGAGCGCGTACTCGTCGTACTCGTCGTGTCGGCAGTACCGCGAGGACTGGGCTGATGCTCTCGAAGCGTCCGGACTCCAGGACGAGCTGCGGATCGACAAGGTGCGCCAGTTCTTCTCCCACCCCGGCTTCATCGCCCCCTTTGTCGAAGGACTCGAATCCGCCGTGCGCGAGGCTGTCTCCGCGGGGAACGATCGCGGTTCCATCGAGGTGCTGTTCGCCACGCACAGCATTCCGACGCTGGACGCGGAGCTCTCCGGAGCGTCGCTGTTCGGGGATGCCTACGGCGGCGGATACGCGGCCCAGCACCTCGCGGCCGCGCGAGAGATCATCGCCCGCGTTGACCCGGATCTCGCCTGGCAGCTGGTCTATCAGTCCCGGTCCGGCCCTCCGTCGCAGCCGTGGCTCGAGCCGGACATCAACGACGCGATCGAGGCTCTGACGGATCGCACCGCGGTGATCATCGTGCCGCTCGGTTTCGTCAGCGACCACATGGAGGTCATGTGGGACCTCGATGAGGAGGCGACGGAGACCGCGCAGAACCGGGGCCTCTGGGTGACCCGCACTCCGACGCCGGGCGTGCACCCGGCGTTCGTCGGTGCTCTCGTCGATCTGGTTCAGGAGCGTCTCGAGGGACGCCCTGTGGGGCAGCGGAAGAACACCACGTCGATCGGACCCTGGTTCGACGTGTGCCGTCCCGGGTGCTGCGAGAACCGGCGCCTCGGCTTCAAGCCGGCTATTGCGGGGCTCGTGCCCTGACGTTTGTGCCTGAGGGGCCGACCACTTTGTGTGGTCGGCCCCTCAGGCGCGATCGGCGGCGGCGGACCCGAGGGATCGGAGGTGTCGCTCGAGGATGCGCCCCGCGAAGACTTCCGCATCCGAGCGCGATTCCCAGAGCAGGTGAATCGCGAGGCCGTCGAGCAGCGCGTGCAACCGGTCCGCCTCGTCGTCGATGTTGACCGTCGAGGCTGCCACCTCGGTGCGCACGAGTTCGGCGATCACCGCAGCGCAGGCGCCGCGCACCTCGCGATTCAGCTCGCTCGCGCTCTCTCGCAGCGACCCATCGGTCAGCGCCAGCGTTCCCAGTTGGAGTTGCGCGATGAGTTCGCCCCGTCGCACGTCATCCAGCGGCAGGAACTCGCGAAGCAGGGCGAGGACGAACGCGAGCCCTTCGCCTTCCAGCGCTTCGATTCGGTCCGCCACCGCCCGGCGGATCGCATCGAAGCAGAACCGTCGCAGACTCTCCTGGGCGGGAAAGGCCCGCCGAAGCGAAGCGGCGGCGATGCCCGCTTCGGCGGCGACGTTCCGCACCGAAAGCGCACCGAGGCCCTTGTCCACCAGCACGCGCATCGCCGCTGCCGCGATGTCGCGATTGCGTTCGTCGTGATCGATCAGGCGAGGCATCGCATCATCCCTTCACCGGTGCCGACTGCTTCGGCCAGATCGTGTAGCTCACCGCCCAGAGTACGTCGATTCCGAGGATCAGCCCGAGCAGCGGGAAGAAGCCGCCCAGCTCTTCTGTTCGCTCGGGCGCTCCCACGATGAAGATCAGTCCGCCGAGGATCGCCGCGGCGATCGCGACGGCCAGCAGGGTGCGAGCGGCATCCTTCCAGCACGCGATCGTGTAGGCCGTCCCGGTGAGCTTGGGGCGAGGAGCTGCGCCCTGGAAGCGCGTGGCGAACTTCGCGTCCGCCCACGCGATCATCCGATGCCCGTACGCGATGGAAATTCCGATATACAGCGCCGCCAACCCGTGGTGCCACGATGCCGTCCCGCCTCCGAGCAAGTCGACGGTCACTAGCACCAGCAGCACGACGTCGACAACGGGCGCGAGGAGCAGCAGCACGATGCTCAACCGCGGACGATGGGCGACATACCGCGCCAGCAGTCCCCCAAACACGGCCAGCCAGAAGGCCACCTCGCACGCGATGATCAATCCGAGAACCATGACATTCCCCTCCACTCGTCAGGTTGTGAGTACGAGTGTACCTGTTTACGTAGCACGAGTGTACTCGTACCTTGTCGGAGGGACGGGGGACATGACTGACCGGCGGCGTGCCCGGCTCACGCGTGCCGAAGAAACACTGTCCACACCTCCTCGACGGTGAGGCTCGGAGTTGCTGCACACTGGGACGATGACGACGCACTGCTCCCCCCGATGCGAAGCTGCCGGAGCGCACGAAGGTGGCTGATCGGACTGCCACCACCTGGCGAAGCGAAGGCCTTCGATGAGTTCTCACGTTCTGCCTCCGGCCGACTGGCCATCGTTCACGTCGTCGCAAGATAAGTGCGTCGCACGGTCGTTGCCCCGGCCAGACCCACTCGCCGTCCGAGTCCTGTCTATGCGTGCGGGCTACGTCCTTCTCCTGACGTACGGCGACGAATCCCGATACATTCTGAAGATCTCAGGCGACGGTGGACCAGGCGAGGTGGAAAGCGAATTCGCCGCATTGAAGGAGCTCGGCGACGGGTATGCGCATCGCATCAGTGGCTTCTCCTCCGAAGGAGACAGTGCTGCCCTCTGCCTGCGGTGGGTGGAGGCCGCGAGCATCGGCACCCGATGGCTGGAAGGTCCGTCGCTCGAAACCAAACCGAGGCGTGCAGATCTTCGACTCGTCGCCCACGAGCTCGACCGAATCCACGAGGCCGGCTGGGTGCACGGCGACGTGCAGCCGACACACATTCGGTTCGCGGATGACGCAGCGCTGTTCATCGACTTCGGTGAAGCCGGCTCGCCCGGCAGCTCGTACGGGGGTGGGCTGATCCACTACCTCGCTCCCGAGTACGCCTCATCCGTCCTGCAGACCGGCCGCGCGACTCGTACTGTCGCGGGCGATTGGTACGCGCTGATCGCCAGTGCGTTCGTCGCCCTCACGAGAACGGTCCCGGTTCGCTACCCCGACGCAAGCGAACGAGCGGACCGGCTGAACGCCATCGCGCAGCGCCAGATCGACCCGCGGGAGTGGGACGATCCGTACACGCGGGAACTGGCTGAGGCGCTGTTACTTCTACCCCAGGAGCGAAGGGCCTGGGTGATGTCGTGACGCTTACACCCATCGCCATTGCGGAGCCGATCATGGCACGCCTCTTCGATTGCTCGCCATCGCGCTGCTGATTGCAACCGGTCTAGTCGGCGCTCAGCAGTGAGCGGAGTCGAGGATGCAGCCGAGAACCCCCGCAGGAATTGACACCACGCTACGGGACTCGCTCCCAATATCTGGCACCCGTATCAGGGGTGGGCAACACCGGAGCGAGATCTAAACTGTCGGCCATGACCGACGCTGAGCCGACCCGCTACGTGCCTCTCGACCCGATGTCGAACTACCGGATCGATCCCCGCGTTCAGCCATTCGACCCGGCGGAGCTGACGGTCACCGGCATCGTCATCCTCTGTGAATATCAGGGCCCCGTGCCTGGTAGCCAGGTGCCGTCGATGCACATGTCCATGACACAGTTCGTGCGGCTGTCCGATAGGTCGATGATCCGTCTCAATATGGACCGCGGTGTCGGAGGAGGACAGATGAATGCTCAGGAGGAACCGGTCTCATGGAAGAGCTCGGGCGAGGAAGTCCTCAAGGAAGTCCAGGACCTCATCCGTGGGGACGTGCCGGACCGCGACGAGTTCCCCTGGGAGGAGTATGCACGAACGGCCCAGCTTCGCGGCATCTCCGTGGACGCCGAGACGTTGATGAAACTGCCCGTCACGGTATTTCTCTCCGACGAGCTGATACGCATGTTCGAGTTCTAGGGCGTGACGCGTTGGTTGCTCTAGTGAACAACGGAGTGCCCTGAACCGACAGGGAGCGCGGTAGGCCTCTCGCCTACCGCCCCGATCGACCCAGCGCGACACGCATCGCATCGTCAAGGGTTGCCGCGCCCGTGGCTGCGAGCAGAAAATCGCGGCCGGTCTGCGCTGCAGCTTCCCCCGTCACTGCTGTGCCCTCGGCGGGGTGCATCTCACCGGCCTCAGCCGCTGCTGCGAGCTTGTCCCAGTTCGGTTCCTCTCGGTCCACCGAGCGGACTTCACGCATCATGCGGAAGTGCTCTGCACGCCAGCGCTCCCGATCAGCGTCGTTCGCCGCCTCACGCATCCATTCGTTCCTACCAACTTCGCTCGCCAGAGTCTCACAAACATCTTCTTGACACACACGGCCAAACTAAGTCGTGCGCTCGATCTCAGCAGGGCGGGGCCAAGATGTCGGAGGGACGTCCGTGCACCACGACTGCTCGACACCGATGAGCAGCCCTTCGCGCACCCAAACAATCACCTCACCAGCGAGCTCATCATTCTTGACAACCAGATTCTGGCCAGAGAGTGGCCCGTTAGGCAGATCGACTGCAGGGACGCCTGAAGAGACCTCGACATCAATCATCGTGGCCGTCGACTTGACTATGCACGCAATGCTCGCTTGCTGAAGAAGCGCAATCCGATTAGCACCTAGGCCCTCGCTTGCAATTCGGATGAGGCCTCGCGCATTCTCGTCGAGCTTTTCACCTTTGAGTGAATTCATGGAATAAACATTGTTCCAATCCTCGGTATGCCGTTAACGATTGATCCACGAATCGTTACAGCTTCACCAGCTATGACGCGTGTGACCAGAAGAGTATTTCTCGGACCGCTAGTAGCGGATGTCGCTTCCCAGACTGCTAACGATCTGTTCCATCGCAGCTTCCTGGCTACCCTACTGGCTCACCGACCGGGTGAACGCCGTCTTCGAACACTTCGAGCCTCGGGGATATGGCGTCTGCTTCGAGGAGTTGCTCGAGTTAGTTCGCGCGCACGTTCCCGTTGTCGAGGTCATCAACGACGGTTTTCGCGAGGTTCGCCCCATCTACCCAGGTACCGCGATCCACGAATTCCTCGCCAATGGCCTTGTGTATCAGCACCTGGAAATGCACGGTGTTCAGGTTTTAAACTGCCGGATCACAAGGCCGCAGTGGTCTCTCAGGTCATCGCGGCAGCAGTTGAGGTTGAGCTACTCAAGGTCGATCCGCGGGCAGGCGCATCGCGCCGCCACGCACGGTATCAGCCGTTCTTCGCGTAGTGGCCGGGACGCTCAGACGCCACAAACGATGCGGGCTCGAGCCTGCTAACGTGCGGTCCGCCCATGTTCACAGGGCCGCACAGATGTGACACGCTCCGGCTCGGAGCTCCCGCCACCCGGATGCGGACGGTGCCCCGCGTGGTCACACGTCACCGACAAATCGCGGCGCATCTGCCGCAGGAGCGCACTACCTCTCGGGAGTGCGAGGGCCCAACCAGGCCTTGAGACCATCGAGCGGGGTGAGGTCGTTCGAGCCGTAGTAGACGACGTCTCGCGAGAGCTGAACGTCGAGCTTGCCACTCGCGGGTTCGTAGTACACCCTGTACTCAGTCGGAGCTGGAATTCCCGCCTCGTCGAACGCCGCAGTGGACGCGCTGAGGTCTTCGTTCATGAAGTTAAGGACACTCCGCTGGCGTCCCATGCTTGTGTCGGTTCCTGCGAGGTGAGCAGCCCAGACAATCGATCCACCTTGGTCAAAGACCGGCACACAGAACATGCTGCCCGTGCCGCCGGCGCGCTCATGCAAGCCGTACAGGTAGTAGGCCCGGACGTCGGGTGCAGCGCCTGCGTACTCGCGCGCGAGCGAAACCCACTTCGAGACCAGGTCGTTCAGAATTTGTTGTTCGGACACAGTCACCTACTGCTCAAAGGTATAGCTCATGGGGACACCGTTCACCACTTCATCAATGGTGAACTTCGTTGGCCGCCCCGTAGCTGGATCGGTGACGACTCTAACATCGACCGATACCGTCCCCGGCGGCACCGCTTTTAGAACCTTGCTCCAGTTTCGCTCCAAAGCAGCGTATGCACCGACGTTTAGACCTTTGAACATGCTGACAAGGTTGTCGAGCTTGGGCGACCCGCCAGCCCAGTCCCCTGCCAGAGGTCCAGCATGGTCTTCGGCCATGGTCAGCCGCGCGCTTCGCGGGAGCCTGTTCGATGGCGTCGCGCGGCTATTGACCGAACCCGGAGAGCCGGCTATCAGAAAGCGCAGCGCCGAAAGGCATGTTCAACATCGAGTTGGAGTCGCCAACACCCACGATGCGCACGTCCCTTGCGCCTGGCACCAGGGTAGATTGGCACACGGCCGCGTACATGACCGCGGAGTAGCAAGGCTGGAGGCGGGGCGTGCGAGACAGTGACGTGCGTGCAGCCCTGCACGTGTGGCTCGCGGATCTGCATGCACACGAAGCTGCGGACACTCGCATCGTGGACGAGCTAGGCATCGCCGGTACGGTAAGGGTGGACACCGCCGTTTTCAACGGTTCATTCTCCGGCTATGAAATCAAGAGCGCTGCGGACACCTTGCGCCGCCTTCCCAAGCAGGTCGAGTTGTACTCTGCGGTGCTTGACTATGCCTACCTGGTGGTCGCTTCGAACCATGTCAAGCAGGCTCGGGAGTTTCTGCCCACATGGTGGGGAATTATCGAAGCCGTACCGGCAGGCGACAAAGTCGATCTGCGACACCGGCGCAAGGCCCGCTGGAACACACAAGTCGATGCATTCACTCTGTGTACCCTGCTCTGGCGTGACGAAGTGTTGGAAGAACTCGAGGCACGCGGCTGGGCGGCTGGCGTGCGCAGCAAGTCGAAGGTCATCCTCTGGGAACGCCTGGCCGCCCAGCTCGATCTAGATGAGCTGCGGACCGTGGTGCGGGAGCGGGTAAAGGTCAGGGAATCCTGGCGAGAAGATGCTCCATCACTTCGAAGTGCCTGACGGTTCCCCACTCCCGCCACTTGGTCGGGTTCCCGGGGGTTGCCTGGCTACTGTGCACGGCTTCAATCCAGTCCTCAGCCTGTGTGCGAACCGGCGTCGCGTACTCAGGATGCATAATCAGTGCATTCAACGGGGACATGAGCGCGGCACCACCTCTACTCGTTCCCGCGGGCCCCTTGAACAACTCCCCCTTCGCGAAAAGCCAGTCTTCCTCCGTCGTGTATCTCAGTGCCGCACTGATGCTGATGAACCGAGGATCGATACTCAGCTCGATACTCTCCGGACGAAGAATAAGCCGGTCCGAGTAGTCCGGGATGGCGTGGCTCGCATTGTTGAGCTTCGTGACGACATTGCGCCAGACCGACCAGTCGGTACGCGGGTGCGTCGTGATCCCTCGCGCCAAGCCCTGGGTATCCGGGAAGGATCCGCCACCGAGCGTCACCGAGCGGAACGCACCAAGAGCGTTCACCGCGATGATCTCCGCCGCGGCCGCCGCCTCAATAAGCGGCCCCTCTGCTGCGCCATAGTCAATGACCATGTCGATGTCCGCGGGCGTCATCCCCAGCCGTGCCATCGTGGCCGGCAGCGCTGACGAATCCACCGTCAACCATTGCGACGCGTCGAGCAAGATCGCGACACCGCGACCGAAGTCTCGATGGAGGTTCCGCACCGCCGTCTCATACATAGGCGATCGGTCCGGGGCCGTTGCGGGGGTCAACGGCAGGCCCAGCACATGTGCCTCGCGAACCAAGTGCTCGAGTGGGTGAAGACCGCGGATTGGGGTTTCCGCGTCAAGCAGACCCGCGTCCAGAAAGGCGGGATAGGTTCCTCGAGCGTTGGACAGCTTTGTCGGCAGCTGTGAGAGGTGGGCCGCCAGCGTCTTCGAGAACTTGCTCGACTCAAAATCCCATTCGCGAGGCGGAGCCTGGAAGATCGGCGTGATGGCCGCATGGGTGGCAGCCCTGAGATGCGCAACGGCGGCAAGCTCCCCCGCGCGCGCGAGCGTTATCGGTCGGTAGTGCGCTGGCATTTGTTGACTCCTTCGATCAGATGCCCATAAGTAAGGAATGCAACTTACTTTAGTGAGGATTTGCCCTTCAGTGAGAGCAGTGCCTCCGACCGGCTTATGCCTCAAACCGAGGAGCGAGCCGGGGACAGCTATGCACGGAGATTGTCTGCCGGACGAATCCGCGCGGCTCTCAGGGCTGCAATCCCACCCCCTGTGGCGCCGATGAGTACACCTGAGGCGATTGCCAATGGCAAGAGACTGATGTCGAAGACCGGGGTCCACCGTTGGCTAATCGTCACTGCCAGGATCACCACCATCCCCAGGAACAGGCCAACGACTCCGCCAATGACACCAACGTAAGCAGATTCGACCGTGACGAGCTCACCAATGTGACGGTCGCGCGCACCAACCGCTTTGCGCATCCCGATCTCACCTCGACGCGCGTTGACCGCGAGCAAGGTCGCGTTCATGAGTGCCGCAACAGCAACAGCAACAGCAAGCAAGGTGAAGGCAGTCAGCGTGATCTGGACCCCTTGCTCGATCTGACCACGTAGTTGCGTCGGGTCCGTCGGCGCCGACACACGAACGGACTCGGGCTGGTACGGATTGACCACGAGAGGAACCTGTCGAGCCACCTGTTGCGCGGCGCCCGGGTCGGTGGAAATCAGAAGGTTGCCGTCGGCAGAAGGGCGCGCGTCCAGGTCCTGCGGCGGCCCAATGATGATCTCGCCGCGCAGCAATGGGAGACGTGACGACGCGATGATGAGACCGACCACTTGATATCGCTTGCCGTCAATCTGGATCGTCGGTGCAGCAGAGATTGACGCGAGTTGTAGGTCACTAGCCAGCAGATCACCCACGATGGCTTCTCCTTCAACCAGGTCACCGCGATGCCACGAAGCGAACTGAACGTCGACACGAGCGGCGGTTTCGAGATCACCGACCGCGATGTGGGGGCGCACCGTGCGGCTCTCGGCGAAGGTCTTCACGATGCTCGGATTGAGATCTATGAGTACGGCTGCAGATTGAACGCCGGCTACGTCGGCGATGGCGTCGGGAACTGAGCTCAGGAGTGGGGCGTGCGGTGTCGCGCCCGCCCATTGAGCTGTCACTTCACGGTTCAGATGCGCATCGAAAGTTGCAGCCACCTGTGAGCGTGCCGACGCGGAGAGCCCGAGTGTGATGATGACCAGCGCGACGGCCACGGCCACTGCAACTGCCTGGCCCGTCGTCTGCATCGGGCGACTCGTCACAGAGGCCCAGGCGTCTCTTAGTAGATCAACCACGCGTAGCTTGCTGTTGCGAGCAGCCTTATCGTGGCGATGCCGAAGCTGCTCTACAGGTGCGTCAGTCGATGAGATGGCGGGAAGGTCGTAAGCCGCGTCGGGTTCAGTTCCGGCAGTCAGAAGTGGCACGTCGGGAGAGGCGACTGAGTCTGACACCACGCGACCGTCTGCTATTCGAATGGTCCGTCGCGCGAGTGCCGCCACCTCAGCAGAGTGAGTGACCACGATAACGGTGGCACCAGACGAACCCAGTCTCACCAATTCCTGGAGGACGAGCTCGGCGTTCACTGAATCGAGATTTCCGGTCGGCTCATCGGCGAGCACCAGTCGCGCGTCGCCAGCCACGGCGCGAGCAATCGCGACCCGCTGGCGCTGTCCGCCAGACAGAGTAGAGGTGTCCTGCCGGCTGTGGTCACCCAGTCCCACTGCCTCAAGCGCCCGCAACGACGCACGGCGCCTCTCATCGCGTTGCACTCCGCGGTAGAGAAGGTTGAGCTCCACGCTGTCGTACGCTGGGCGCCCGGGCAGAAGGTGAAATGCTTGAAACACGAACCCGATGTTCTGCGACCGCAGCGTAGCGAGTCGGCGCGAATCGCTCTCTGATACGAGTTCCCCGTCCATCAGATACTCTCCGCCAGTCGGGACGTCCAGCATCCCAAGGATGTTCATGAGGGTCGTCTTTCCCCCTCCAGACGGCCCGACGATTGCAACAAATTCCCCCTCATTAATGACCAGATCGATCCCAGCGAGAGCATGAACAGGTGGCTCGCGGCGGGATTGATACACCCGCGATACGCCGCGCAACTCGATCAGAGCCATCTCAACCCACGCGGACCTTCCCGCCTGCGGCCAACGTGCCAGCTATCACCGGCTGAACTGCTGCCTCGCCATCCAGCGAGGTGACTACCACCACAGGCACCTCATCTAGCTCGCCGTCGTTCCCTTCAACGACAACGACGAAGTCATCCGATCCGCGTTCAACAACCGCGATCACGGGCACAAGCAAGGCGTTCTCCGCAACGATGGTGTCCACCGTTACACGAGCCGTGGGTTCGCTCGTCCCACCTTCCCAAGGCGACACCGGGGTCACGACGAACTGCACTTTCGGGGACGAGGCTGTATCGGTAGTGCCGCCCGTGTTCGTTGCGCCCGACGACACAGGGATCGGCTCCATCGGCCCGATAGTGGCCTCAACTTCAGCACCGGATAGCGTCACCGTCGCGCGCGCACCAGTGGTGAGTCCGCTCGTCTCCGCTGGTGATCCTGACACCGTGACGATTACGTCCGTCGAACCCAGCACGAGGTCGGCACCTGATGAACTGCCCGCATGCGCTCCGAGAGCAATGCCCTGCAACACAGTCGCTTTTCCGAACGGCATGGTCACGATCTCTGCGAGTGGTAGGAACGCCTCCGTAACTGGTTCCGCCGCTGGGTCAGATGACGCGCCCTGTGTCGCAGAGGGCTCCACCGACGCTCCGCTAGCGTCGGCCCGCTTTCTTAGTGGCGCGACATAACCGCTGTCGCGATACAAGGCCGAGACCGCTGTCGCGGTCTCGGCACCGTATGAACCGTCGGCCACTACGTCATATCCTCGGCTCGCGAGCATTCGCTGGAGAGCCTCGACATCTGGTCCGCTGTCCCCCCAACCCATATCGCGATAGAACGCAAAGGTCGACTGTGCGACGAACACCGGTCGGCCATTGACTTCAGTGAGCACGCTTGATGCTTCGACGGAAGCACCGGACTCCACGGGGTGACCAGTAACAACAGCCATTCCGGCGTCCGCAGGTGCCTGCAGGAGCACCGCTACTCGCGAAGATGGCCCGACATCACCGATGAACGTTCGTCGGTCGATGAGCTCTCCCTCACGTACGGCGGCGAAAGTCGGCTTGGCTACCGGAGGCCGCGCATTCGCTTCTTGCTGAGCGGGCGATTGGAACAGCGCAGCTAGAGTCCACCCTCCGGCGAGAAGTGCACCAGCGCTTGCGGCGGCCACGACCGTCATCCATGTCCGTCGGCGACTCTTACTCTGCACCTTCACCTTGCCCTCACGGACTCTCCGCCAATGTCATCCACTCCATGACTGACCGGAACGACGCACCCATCACGGCGCTGGAGGCGCATTCTCTGCGACGATCTCGCGGCTCTTGTCGTTTCGAGCAATCCCCGCCGCGCGAATGGCCTCAAGTTTGTCGCGATTCTCGTCGACAAGCTTCTGCTGTTCGGCCCACTCGATGTTGTATAGCTTCTCGCTCAGTTGACTAGATTCGCGGCACTCTGCATCTGCCGTAGCGACCGCGATCTCCTCGGCAGATGCAGTCTCACTCAGCTGCTCGCCCACAAGTCCAAATCGCTGAAGCACCGAATCGGGAAGCAGGCCCTCCCATGGCGTTTTGCCGACCGTAAAATCGACGGCCGAACTTAGGCACTGGTGCCATTCCTTGAGAGCGTCCGCGACTTGAGGATCGCTCTCAGCTACGCTCGTCGCCTGCATCCCGAGCCCCGAGAGAAAGTTGTTTCCATCCTGCTCTGCGAGAATATCGTCACCATCGCGGGCATCCTCGATGCAGGAGTCGAAAGAACTATCGAAGTTCGGTTCGGTCGCCAGAGAACGCACATGTTCGCCATAGTCGGACCAGGCCTGGGTTTGTTCCGGATTCGTAGATGGTGCGAAGTGATAGCCCCATTTTCCAGCGATGGCAACGTCAAAGAGCCGCAATCCCGCCGCGTTAACATCTGGCGGAGCCGGAAAATCCGGGTCCTGCCATGGCACAACCCAGTCGTAGCCGAGCGAAGACATACACTTGCCGACGAGCAACTGCTCGGCGTAATTCTGCAACTGTGTGTTCTCCGTCGCAAATTCGTCGAGCGGAAGAGTCCATTGAGCCTGGTTCTTCACCGACTGAGCATTCGGGGTGCCCTGCGGTTCGCTCACACAACTGGTAAGTGCGCCCAGCAGAAGTACACCGGTTCCGAGGAATACGCCGGCGCGTCGCGTGGCCGAATTGAATTCTAGCGGCACGTGCTGGTGTTCTTCTTGTTAAGAACCGACTCGAAGTACGTCGAAGAAATCTTATCGTTCCAGTTCCCGAGGTTCGTGGACCCTGTGCTTACCACGTACGAAACTCGTTTCCCGAGTTGAAACTCGTGCTCGTAGAGGTAAACACGGTCGGTGTAGCCCGCGTTGTACACCGAAGACACTACGTCGTTGTAGCTGTAGCGGGTCAACTGGTCGATGCAGTTAAGGAATCCCAGCTGGCCAGTGTAGCTCAAGGGCGTCTGCATCACGTCCCAGGTGTAGTCATACCCCGAGTAGAGACACGTGTATCCCCTTGCGCACCCGGGAGAGTTGGCCGCACTTGCCGGGACTGCGACCCCGATAGTTGCAACCAAGCCCACTGCTACTGCGGCAGCGAACGTCGCGATCCGGCTGCGACCCGACCTGCGTGCACGTGATGACATATCCAGCCCCCTTGGCTCCTTGGGTGGCGGCTCTTCCGCACCCGATGTGAACAAGCTAGCCAAGCGGTCGATATATAGTCAAGTACCTGACTTACAAATGTCCCTCAGTGCTGTGCGACCCGATGCGACACCCCAGTTGTGGCGCGGGCGGCAGAGTGTCCTGTCATGCTCCCTAAGAGTCAGATGGGATCTGGGCGGCGTCGCGCACCCCGCCGTTCGCCGAAGCGCGAGGATGCAGGGTCATGCCGCCGCTTACGTCGAGGAAAGTGCCGGTGGTTCGAGCTGCCCTGTCGGAGACAAGGAATTGGACAGCGTCGGCGACCGCTGAGGGCGATGCGACGCCGCCCAGTACCGACATCGCCCCCATGTACTTGCGCGCACGTGGATCCCGAAACAGAGCGTTGCCGTTGTCGGTGTATCCCGGAATAACGCCATTCACACGTATACCGCGCGGCCCGAGCTCGATAGCCAAATTTCGAGTCAGCGATTCAAGAGCTGCCTTCGTCATGGCATAGATCGGATCGCTCCCACTCGCAATGTGCGCACTCGCTGATGAAATGTTCACGATCGATGCGCCAGCACACATGACATTCGACAGCGCTTGCGTCAGCAGGAATGGAGCCCTGACATTTAGGGCCACGAATCGGTCGAAGGCCTCCAGAGTGGCCGTTGAGAACGACGGACCTTGCATGCACGCCGCATTATTGACTAGTGCCAGGAGTCGGGCACCTGGGCTTGCGACGAGTTGCCCCGACACGGCGGCGACGACACCGTCGATGCCAGCAGAGGTAGTCAGGTCAGCCTCAACTGGAAGGCATGCGCCGCCGCGCAGCCGCAGGACCCGAGCAAGCTCATCGACGCGGCGACGGTTCGAGGCGAACTGAGCGACTACGGCATACCCTTCTAAACTCAGGGTTTCGCAGATGTGCGCACCGATCCCGCCGGAAGCACCAGTCACCACAACGACGGGTTGCTGATGTACCTGCGCTCTCGCTCCCGGGTCTGTGCACTCCCCGCGGTCGCTCGTTGGAGCATCCCTCATGCTGGCCCTACAACGTCGGCCTGCGCGACCGAAGCCACGAAAGAGGCTCTTGCGACGCCGTTCTGTCGCACTTGGCCCGAGAATCTCCCCCGCGCGCCGGCTGCAATCGCGAGCATAGGGCGAGGAGAAAGCTCGATATAGTTGTCGAAACTTAGGCGTATCGCGGTCAACTCTCCACGCGGATCCCGTCGGCGCAGAGCCTCCTCGATTCCCACAATGATCTGCATCGCCGTAACGTGGTCGGAGCCGTGGTCCAAGAGCACGGGGTCGTTAACGTTCAATACGAGTGGCTCATGCCCGGTGGCACCGGCTTTCACTGGATCCGCGTGCAGGTTCGCCGTGGCACGGAGACGCAGATACAACGTTCGAGGGAGAAAGGTGGCATGAGAGCGGCCCGCCGCGACCACCCCATCTCTTGCCTCGAAGACGAAGCGTTGATGAAAGTTCCGCTTATTCTGTCCCGTTGCAGCACTGCTGACAAGGTGACTGTACACAGTCCCCTGAACTGGAGCTTTCGCGCGCCCCAGAAGCCGTAACGACAATCGGTTGAGGATGAACACGTCTGAGTCTGGGAGCTCAGTCCGGCGCGCAAGTTGAAGCATGCCGACCTGCCGCTGAACTTCAATCAGTTCGACGAGTCGTCCATGGCCGGCCGTGTCCGTCGGGACCTTGAAGACAGCTCCCACTGTGTACGCAGACACGGCTCGAGCCGAATCAAGCCACACGTTTTCAACGTGCCGCTTGTGCACTTCCGTGGCTTGCACAGCTCCATCAAGTGCCGACTCTGCCCGAAAGGAAAGGACTGTCACGGAACGCTCTCCTCTGAGTTTCGCGGCAGCAATAGCGTCAATCGCCGCCCGCGCGCGGCCAACAGTTGGGCTTCTTGGAAGCTCGCCGCTGCGGATCTTCGCTGCCCGACTGGCAAAGCGAGCTGCCCCATCTCGACGTGACCTCTGCTCCAGGGCTGGCCTACGTGGGATCGCGGACTCAAGTGTGGGTGTGCTCGCACAGCCTTCCTTCCAGACTCCGGCAACAAAGACAACGTCTCCGTCGACCGACGACATCGCGTCTGCTGGCCGCTGACCAGCCTCATCCGTGCGGCGAACCGCTATGGAACTCGGCCGGATAGCCGCGCCGTCGGGTCCGACGCGTCTCCCGATGCTCCACAACATACACCTAGCAACGCACGCTACTTATTTTTTCCCCGGGGCTTTCACCGCTCTGCGGCGCGCGCGAACGTCAGCTGAGACCTGCCGCCACGTCGCCCCTCGTCGTCAGGGCGTGGTTAGGTCGCGTCTGTCAACGATTGTGAATGAGCACCTGCCGCACGCCGTCCCTCACAGAACCTGAAAGCTGGTGACCACCGAGCATCCCCCAAATAGGTCGGCGTTGGACGGAGTTTCGTCGGCAATTTCTCACGGCACGCGGGTACCAAACACCGAGAATTGATTGCGCTGTTCAGTCCTCAGGCCGTGCGCCGAGCACCCCTCTAAGGAACGGGATGAGCCGAGCCGTTCGCGCAGGAAACGACGCCCAGCCATCGTCAAGTCCGGACAGCACTTGAGCGCCAACGAACACAACGTTCGCGTACTCCGCTGCGGCGTCGACGTCTAGGTCGTTCCTTATTGAACCGTCGCGAATCCCGCGCTCCACCAAAGATCGGGCAATCGCGATCCACTGAAAGTACGGATCTCGCACGGCATCGGCGACCTCTACCTTTGGATCAGCTGCTAGCCGGATCCCGCCTTGAACGATGCCATCCGCCGCTATTAGATCGGCCAGCCGAGCGATGACCAGGAGCAGCTTGTCCAGCGCCGCACCCGGTTCACGATCTATGCTCTCGAGCACTTCGGCCATGCGACGCTGCTGTTCATCGAGCACCGCGGTTGCGAGTTCGGCTTTGGTGCCGAAGTGAAAATACATCGCCCCTTCGCTGATACCCGAGTCAGTTGCGACGCTTCGCAGACGGGCGCCCGAGTATGAGTGCTGAGCGAATGCTCTTGCCGCGCTCGCGAGGATCGCCTCACGTGTCTCTACGGCGCGTTGCTGCTTGAGCGAGGCGGTCCGCCGCTCGACCATGATGTGACCTCCAAGGTGCGTGGTGCGAGTTTGTCACGGCTGTGAACTCAGCACCCTCCGCGGTGCTACCGGCTCTCAACCAACGACGATCACTGAAGTCCGCTTGTCTGCTGCCTCAATGACATCTGAAGCGAGGGCCGGTGATTCACGCACCCGCAAGACAGGCTACCCACCTCCGGCACCCAAGCGCCTAAGGCTGAGGCGTGTCGACTAGGTAGCCATGTGCACTTAGCGCGTTCGTTCATGGCTGACAGCGCTCCGAGCCCATACTTGCTGAACGCTCGACTTCGGGCGCGATTTCGTTCTTCCAGCCCCGCGCGCCCCTCGGCCTGGAACCGACGCCACCACCGCCACGCCACGTGCGCGAGGCCCCCAACTCAGCGGCAACATGAGCGACGGCCCGGCCCGATCCGATGCGCCGAACAAGTATCCATCAACCCGCGGGCGTGAGCCCGGCATTAGTGTGCGACATGAGAGACATCCGTCGGTCCGAGGCGTTGATCTAAACATCTCCAACTCGACCCGGAGGTCTCTCATCTGACAACAGCCATCATGATCACCGCCCTAAACGTGTTGATTAGGTTCTTTCGCTGCTTTATCGGCGAGTCTTGATGTGTGGCGCGTGAAGAGATCTCGGATGATGTGTGGGCGGTGCTGGAGCCGTTGATGCCGGTCTCGGTGAGGCGGTCTCGGCCGTGGGGCGGATCATCGCCTCGCGGTCGAGGGTATGGCGTGGAAGTACCGTACCGGCGCGCCTTGGCGGGATGTGCCTCACCGGTTCGGGAAGTGGAACGCGATCTATAAGCGGTTCGCGCGTTGGGCCGAGGACGGCACGTGGGAGAAGCTCCTCGCCGAGGTGCAGAAACAGTCTGATGCGGCGGGGGCCCTTGACCGGGTCGTCTCGATAGATTCGACGATCGCGCGCGTGCATCAGCATGGCACGACTCTCCGCCGTGACGCGGGCACAGGGGGGCTCTGTCGAATCACAACGACCCGTGGAACGAGCCCGCTGATTACGGAATCGGCCGGTCGCGGGGCGGGTTGACGACGAAGATTCATCTCGTCTGCGACGGCCGCGGTCGTCCGAGGACCTCTGACCCGGGCGACACTGAAATCCTTCCCCGCGAACGTCCAGCGTCGACCATGATGACCAGCACCTGTATTCCGTCGATCGACACGGATCGTGGGTCCCAAGAGGGATGCGAGTGCCCAGTGAAGCGACGAATAGAGTTCAGAAGCTCCGCACTGTCTGGGATCACCTGACTGCTGACCACACCGGGCTCAGCACCGACAACGACATATCCCAAGCCCTCGAACTGGGCTTGCGCGACCTCAACCGAGCGATTCGCCAGACCAAGAGCAGCGCGAGCAAGGGCGAAGGACGCCTCTATCGAGAGCGGGTCTGCGTACCCGGACTCCACTCCAACGCGCGGCTCTCGTCTTCTGGGTTCGCGTCGATGACCGCCCGAACGAGCGACACGAGTTCGTCGTGCGATCGAAGCGCACGAGACGTGTCGAGGATCAACGCCCTATGTAGATCTCCCCCGGTCTCATGTCCCCGCCATGGCCCAACGGTGCACATCGGCATCTGCGGGTTATAGGCCCCTGCCGATGGGCCCCAGCCCCCGGTACAACGCAAGAACCCCCGGTCCACAGGACCGGGGGTGTCTGTGCGCGAGGGGGGAGTTGAACCCCCACGCCCTTTCGGGCACTGGCACCTGAAGCCAGCGCGTCTGCCTATTCCGCCACTCGCGCGCATCCGAATCGCTCCGGAAGCACCTGTTGAGATTAGCACGATTCGCGAGGTCCCCATGACCATCGTGACCCGAATTCCCAGCCGGTCCCAGCCTCACCGTCTAGCATGGCCCAGTACGGCACGCCTGCCGTGCCCCTGCCGGAGGAGAGACGTGGGACTGCTGGACAGCTTCGAGAAGGGCCTGGAACGCGCCGTCAACGGCGCCTTCGCACGCACCTTCCGCAGCGGCATCCAGCCGGTCGAGATCGCCTCCGCACTCCGTCGGGAGATGGACACGAACGCAGCCGTCGTGAGTCGGGATCGCATCCTCGCACCCAACACCTTCACCGTGCTGCTGTCGCCCGCCGATGAGTCGAAGATGTCGAACTACGGCGGCACGCTGACCACGGAACTCGAGCAGATCGTGCGCAAGCACGCGAAGCAGCAGGGGTACTCGTTCGCCGGGCCGCTGTCGATCACGATCGTCGCGGATTCGACGACGCCCACGGGCACCGTGAGCATCGAATCCGAGTCCGCACAGGCGGCCTCCGTCTCCTGGCGGGCAGTTGTCGACATCGACGGCCAACGACACGCCCTCACCAAAGCGCGCACCGTGATCGGTCGCGGCAGCGACGCGGACATCACCATCGCCGACCCGAACACGTCGCGCAAACACGTGGAGATCCTGTGGGACGGCACACGAGGCATGGTGCGCGACCTCGGATCCACCAACGGCTCCAAGCTCGAGGGCGTCAAATTCTCCTCCAGTGCGCTGGAGCCCGATTCGACCATCACGATCGGCAAGACCCGCATCGTGTTCCGCGTCGTCGCGCAGCAGTCACGTCCTACGCGCCCGGCGGCACGGGACGACGCCACGCGCATCTTCGACGCGAGGGAGATCAGCTGATGACCGACATCACGCTTCTGCTGCTGCGCATCGGGTTCCTGGTACTGCTGTGGTTCTTCGTCTTCGGCGTCGTCTATTCGCTGCGCTCGGACCTGTTCGGCGTACGGGCGCGCAAGCTTCCCGACGGCGCGGAAGGGGTCGACACTCCCCCGCGGCCCGCGCAGGCGGTGCCCGCACCCGTGACACCGTCGAACGATCGCACTGCACCCGTCGAGCCGGTGCGCACGCCGCGGCCGGCTTCGACGCCCGCAACGGGACCGGCGACGACGTCCGCCGTCTCACGCATCGTGATCACGTCAGGCCCCAAGACCGGTCTCGAGATCCCGCTGGGCAATCAGCCGCTCACTATCGGCCGGTCGCGCGAATCCGGGCTCGTGATCCGCGACGACTACACCTCCTCCCACCACGCTCGCCTCGTGCTGTGGGGCGATCAATGGATGATCCAAGACCTCGATTCGACCAACGGAACCTGGCATGACGGCGATCGCGTCGCCTCGCCGGTTCCGATCCGCGTCGGTGCCCCCGTCAAGGTGGGCGCGACGACGTTCGAATTGAGGAAGTAAGGGCGATGGTCTTCCAGGGCTCCGCCGTCGCGATCTCCCACACCGGGAAGGTCCGATCGAACAACCAGGACTCCGGCTACGCCGGGTCCAACCTGTTCGTCGTCGCCGACGGGATGGGCGGTCACGCCGGCGGCGACGTGGCCTCAGCCCTGGCCATCAGCAGGCTCCAGGCTCTCGACGTCGCCCACCCCAGCACCCGCGACGCCGAGAACGACCTGCGCGACGCCATCACCGAGGCGGCCGGCGACCTCATCGACATGACACGCCGACGCCCGGAGCTCACCGGTATGGGCACCACGGTCGACGCGATCCTGATGGTCGACGACAACGCCGTGATCGCCCACATCGGCGACTCACGCATCTATCTGTACCGCGAGGGTGTCCTCACCCAGATCACCACCGATCACACCTTCGTGCAGCGACTCGTGGACTCCGGTCGGATCACGCCCGAAGAGGCGCGATATCACCCGCGCCGTTCGGTCCTCATGCGCGTTCTCGGCGATCAGGATCCGCACCCCGAGATCGATACGTTCATCATGCAGACGCAGGAAGGCGATCGCTGGCTGCTCTGCTCCGACGGCCTCTCCGGTGTGGTCGACGAACTCCACATGCAGAAGGTGCTGGATCACGGCTACGCTCCAGGTCGCACCGCGGACCTCCTGCTCAAGCAGGCCCTCGATGGCGGTGCCCCCGACAACGTCACCATCGTCATCGCCGATGTCGGTGGTCAGCACCCGGCGTTCGCGACCGCCGCCACCGTCGTCGGCTCAGCGGCGAACCCCGTCGGCATCGAGATCCCCGCGGCACGCACGGCCCGTCCCGGCTGGCTGCACACCGCACGCCAGGCCGCCAACGAGCCGACGCACTTCGAACCCGCCGCCGAGTTCCTCGAAGAGCTCATCGAAGAGGACCGCCGCCGCGCCAAACGCCGTCGCGTCGCCTGGTTCGCCGGCCTGGTGGTCGTGCTGATCGCCATCGCGGGTGCGCTGTTCGTCGCCTATGAGTGGACGCAGACGCGCTACTACGTGGGTGCCGACGACGACTCCGTCGTCATCTACCAGGGCATCCAACAGGGGATCGGTCCGATCGCGCTGTCCCATTCATACGAGGACAGCAACATCCTGCTCGCCGAGCTCACCGAGTTCCAGCGCGCCAACGTCGAGAAGACGATCAGCGCACGCTCCCTCTCCGACGCGCAGGCAATCGTGGAACGCCTGCGCAAGGACGCGGGGGTGAACTGATGTCCGACGCCCTCACGCGAGACGCTCCCGCATCCGGCGACACCGCCGTCATCAAGGCGCTGCGCAAGATCCGCATGCCGAAGAAGCAGCGCAACCGCGAACTGGCGCTCGTGTTGTTCGCACTGCTGATCAGCGCCGCCGCCGTCTACATCGTGCAGATGGCCACCAGCGGCACCCTCGACGCAGGATACTTCGGTCTGCTCGGTGCCAGCGCCCTGCTCGTGATCGTGCTGCACGTGGTGCTGCGCTGGCGCGCGCCCAACGCCGATCCGTTCGTTGTCCCCATCGCCACGCTGCTCACCGGTATCGGCATCGCGGAGATCTACCGCATCGATCTGCACTGGTTGAGCACCGGCGACATGAGCCCGGGCTGGGAGCAGAACTCGATCAAGCAGATCGTGTGGCTGATCATCTCGCTCGTCGCCACGCTCGCCGTCATCCTGCTGCTGCGCAACTATCGACTGCTGTACCGGTACACGTACCTGTTCGGCCTCGCCGGCATCCTGCTGCTCCTGCTGCCCTTCGTGCCCGGTCTCGCCGCCGACGGCAACGCCCAGGTCTGGGTGTCCATCGCCGGCGTCTTCTCCTTCCAGCCCGGCGAGATCGCCAAGATCTGCCTGGCCATCTTCTTCGCCGGCTATCTGGTACGCACCCGCGAAAGCCTCGTCTCCGTGGGGCACCGCTTCCTCGGAGTGACCTGGCCGCGAGCGCGAGAACTCGGTCCGCTGCTGGTGCTGTGGTTCATCTCGATGGGCATCATCGTGATCCAGCGCGATCTCGGCACCGGCCTCCTCATGTTCGGGATGTTCGTGGCGATGCTCTACGTTGCCACCGGCAAGACCAGCTGGGTCGTGATCGGTCTGCTGCTCGCCGGCGGCGGAGCCTTCCTCGCCTCCCGCGTTCTCCCCTACGTCGGACACCGCTTCAACAACTGGCTGAACGCGTTCGATCAGGGGGTCATCGACCAGGAGAGCGGCAGTTTCCAGCTGGTGCAGGGCATCTTCGGACTGGGTCAGGGCGGCCTGGTGGGCACGGGTCTCGGTCAGGGACGCCCGTACCTCACCCCGCTCGCCCAGAGCGACTACATCATCCCGAGCCTCGGTGAAGAACTGGGCCTCGTCGGTCTGTTCGCCCTGCTGTGCCTGTACATGGTGTTCATCAGCCGCGGTCTGCGCATCGGTCTCACCGGTCAGGACGACTTCGGCAAACTGCTGGCCACGGGACTCGCGTTCACGCTGGCGCTGCAGGTGTTCATCATGGTCGGCGGCGTGACGCGCGTCATCCCGCTCACCGGCCTCACCACGCCGTTCCTGGCGTCGGGTGGGTCCTCGCTCGTTGCCAACTGGATCATCGTGGGCCTGCTGCTGCGCGTCTCCGATGCGGTTCGCAGCCAACCCCGGGTGGTGATCGGATGACCAAGGAAGTGCGCCGGCTGGCGATCCTCATCCTCGCGATGTTCCTCACCCTGTTCTGCTCGGTGACCGTGATTCAGGGCGTGCAGAGCGATTCGCTCGCGGAGAACCCGAACAACAAGCGAGCCCAGTACGACAGCTACGAAGTGCAACGCGGGTCGATCATCGCCAGCGGTTCGGTGATCGCGTCCTCGGTTCCCACGAGCGATCTGTACTCCTTCCAGCGCGTCTACACGGACGCGGCGATGTGGGCGTCGGTGACGGGCTACTACAATCCGGCACTGGGCTCGTGGACCGGGATCGAGGCCGCGATGAACAGCGAGCTCTCCGGCCGCGCGGGCTCGCAGTTCTGGGAGCGTCTTGACCAGCTCATCTCGGGCCAGGCACCGCACGGATCCAGCGTGGCGCTCTCCCTGGACCCGGTGGTGCAGAAGGCCGCCTTCGACGCGCTAGGAGACCAGCAGGGCGCCGTCGTGGCCATCGAGCCCAAGACTGGGCGCATCTTGGCGATGGTGAGCTCGCCGACCTTCGACACCAACAGCCTCGCCACGCACGACACCGATGCGGCCAACGCTGCCTACGACGCGCTGACCGCCGACGACGCGGAGCCGCTGGTCAACCGCGCGATCGGCGGCGACATGAACCCTCCGGGATCCACGTTCAAGCTCGTGGTGGCGGCCACCGCGCTGGCTTCCGGCAAGTACACGTCGTCGTCCACCCTGCCCAACCCCGCAAGCTTCACTCTCCCACAGACCAATCACCCGGTCATGAACGCGAGTGGCGGCACCTGCGGGCCGGGCGAGACGGTCACGATCGCCGATGCCCTGCGACTCAGCTGCAACGTGCCGATGGCGGAGCTGGCCATCGAGCTGGGCGACGACGCCATTCGTGAGATGGCGGAGTCGTTCGGCTTCAACCACTCGTTCGAACTCCCGCTGGAGGCACCCGCCTCGGTGTTCCCGCAGAGCCTCGACGTGCCCCAGACCGGTATGGCCGGATTCGGCCAGAGCGACCTGCGCGCCACCCCGCTGCAGATGGCTCTCGTCGCAGCGGGAATCGCCAACAACGGCGTCGTCATGACCCCCACGATGGTGGACGGGATCGTGGCACCGGACCTTAGTGTGCATAATGCAACTGAGCCCCAGCAGCTGTCCCAGCCCGTCACCTCGAAAGTGGCCGATGCGCTGAAGAGCATGATGGTCGCCGATGTCAGTGATGGCGTCGCGGGCGGTGCAAGAATAGACGGAGTCGACGTGGGCGGTAAGACCGGTACCGCCCAGAACGGTCCCGACGATCCCTACACCCTCTGGTTCACGGGCTTCGCTCCGGCGGAGAACCCCGAAGTGGCCGTTGCTGTCGTCGTAGAAAACGGCGGCGGGCAGGGGCAGTCAGGATCGGGAGATGCCATCGCAGCTCCCATCGCAAAGCAGGTCATGGAGGCGGTGCTGAACAAATGAGGCCGACACAGGGCGTCACCTTCGGTGGACGGTATGAACTGGTGTCCCGCATCGCCATCGGCGGCATGGGCGAGGTCTGGGAAGCGACCGATCACGTCATCGGACGAACCGTCGCGATCAAGATCCTCAAGGACGAGTACATGGGGGACCCCGGGTTCCTCGAGCGCTTCCGCGCGGAGGCACGTCACGCCGCTCTCGTCAATCACGAGGGCATCGCGAGCGTCTTCGACTACGGCGAGGAGAACGGCTCCGCCTTCCTCGTGATGGAGCTCGTCCCGGGCGAGGCTCTCTCATCGATCCTGGAACGCGATGGCGCGCTCAGCAGCGACAAGACTCTCGACTTCGTGGCACAGACGGCCGCCGCCCTGCAAGCCGCCCACGCCGCCGGCCTCGTGCACCGCGATATCAAGCCGGGCAATCTGCTGATCACGCCCGACGGTCGCGTCAAGATCACCGACTTCGGCATCGCGCGTATCGCCGACCAGGTGCCGCTGACGGCCACCGGTCAGGTGATGGGCACCGTGCAGTACCTGTCTCCCGAGCAGGCATCCGGCCACGCCGCATCACCCGCCACCGACACCTACTCGCTCGGCATCGTGGCGTACGAGTGCCTGGCGGGCAAGCGCCCGTTCACCGGCGAGTCGCAGGTCGCGATCGCCATGGCGCAGATCAACGACACCCCGCCGCCGCTGCCCGCCACCGTGGCGCAGCCGGTTCAGAACCTCGTGATGGCGATGATCGCCAAGAAGCCGGAGGAGCGTCCGGCATCTTCCGCGGCCGTCGCGCGCGCTGCCACGGCGCTGCGCCGCGGCGACATGGCAGCCGCGGCTCAGGCCGTCCCCGCTATCGCCACCGGAATGGGGGCGCTGGCTGGCGCGGAAGACGACGCGACGCAGCTGCTGTTCGGCGACACCGTCGCGGCGACCCGCATGCTGGACGCCACCGAGCAGCAACCCGCCGCCACCAGGCCCAAGGGCAAGCGGAGCCCATGGACGTGGCCGCTGATCGCGCTCATCGCGCTGCTTCTCATCGTGCTGGCCGGGACGCTCTTCGCACTGCTGAACCCGAGCAGCACCGGCGCGGACAAGGCCACCACATCGGCCCCGCCGAGCTCGGCCGCGCCATCCAAGACGCCCACGCCGGCACCGACGCCCACGCAGAAGCTGGTGGCGCTCGGAGACCTCAGCATCCTGGATCAGCCGTGCGACGCCGCCAAGGCGACGCTGGAGCAGCACGGCCTGGTCGGCGAGTGCATCGACGGAACCACCCCGGCTCCCAACGCGTCGCTTGTGGGCGCGGTGGCCTCGATGGCCCCGGCCGGCGGGAACGTGGAAGAGGGCTCCACCGTGACGCTCACGCTGTACGCGGCACAGTCCGACCTCACGGCCCCCGCCGCTGCCACGTTCGCGGTCAATGGCAACCCCGTGCAGGAGGCCGAAGCAGGCTCCACCGTCGAGCTCACCTGGCCCGCATACCAGGCCTGCCCGGCGGATGAGGCTCTCGCGGCCTACACGATCACGCTCACGAATGCGTCGTTCGAAGACGACGGATCCACCACCAAGCAGGTCTCGGCCCCCGAGCGTCTGCTCGTGGTGATCGGCGACATGGCACCGCAGGCCGCCGTCGCCAGCTACACCGTGACCTGTGGCGAGCGCACGAGCCCGGCAGCCGAGGTGAAGGTGCTGATCACCCCGGTTCCCGAACCCACGTCGACGCCGACTCCGACCCCGACCGGCACCACCGGCACCGGCACCGGTGGCGGGTCGGGTAACGACGGCGGCAACCAGTAAGCTTGTCCCACACAGATATGGGGGGCGTAGTCCGTGTCGGAACCGTCACGTGTCCTGTCGGGACGATACCGCGTCGATGACGTCATCGGCACCGGTGGCATGGCCACCGTGTACGGCGGATACGACCTCAAACTCGGACGCACCGTCGCCGTCAAGATCCTGAACAAGGATCTGGCCCGCGACAGCACGTTCCGCACGCGCTTCCGCATGGAGGCCCAGGCGGCGTCACGCATGGCGAACCAGTCCATCGTCCGTGTGTTCGACGCGGGCGAGGACACGGAGAACGGCACAGCCGTCCCCTACATCGTGATGGAGCTGGTGACGGGTCGCACCCTGAAGCAGCACGCCGCCGAGGGACGACTCACCACGTCGGACGCGCTGCGCTATGTGGATGGCATCCTCGAAGCGCTGGAGTACTCCCACCGCGCCGGCGTCATCCACCGCGACATCAAGCCCGGCAACGTGATGATCACCGAGGACGGCCGCGTCAAGGTGATGGACTTCGGCATCGCGCGCGCCGTGTCCGATTCCTCCTCCACGGTCGCTGAGACCACGTCCATCATCGGAACTGCCGCCTACTTCTCCCCCGAGCAAGCGAAGGGCGAGCCGGTCGACGCTCGTACCGACCTGTACTCCACCGGCATCGTCTTGTACGAACTGCTCACGGGTCGTCAGCCCTTCCGCGGCGACTCGCCCGTGGCTGTCGCGTATCAGCACGTCAGCGAAACTCCGGTGGCACCCTCCGAGGTGGATCCGGCCGTGCCCCGTGCGCTCGACGAGGTCGTGCTGCGCGCGCTGGCGAAGGATCCGTACAGCCGGTACCCCGATGCGGCGACCTTCCGCGCCGCGCTGGCCGGTGCCGCTGACGGGCGGACGCCGTCGAAGCGTCACCTGGAGAACCTCACCAACGAGCTCTACGGCGCCAACCCGCGCGCCGCCGCCGAGACCGCGCGATCGCTGCGTCAGCTCTCCACCGACACCACGATGACGCGGACCCAGCAGGGGCCGCCCGTGGCATGGATCTGGGCGGGCGTCGCGGTCGTCGCCGTGCTCGTCGTGTCCGTCGTGTTCTGGGCCGTCAGCTTCGGCAAGCCTTCTCCCACGGCGACGCCCACCGGCCTGCTGGTGCCGAACGTAGTGACGATGGAGTTCGAGCAGGCCACGCAGGAGCTCACCGAGAACGGTCTGCGGTTCAAGAAGACCGAAGAGGCCAGCGAGGATGTCGCAGCCGGCTACGTGATACGGACGGATCCCGCACCAGGAACTCCCGTCGAGCCGGCGTCATCAGTCACCCTCGTGGTGTCCACCGGTGCCGCCACGGTCGAAGTTCCCGCACTGGTGGACCAGACATCTGCTGGACCAGCGCTTCAGGCAGCCGGCCTGCAACTGGGCGCGGTGAACGCTCAGAACGACCCCTCGCGGGCGAAGGGCACCGTCATCTCCTCCGAGCCTGCGGCCGGCGAGAAGGTGGCGCCGGGAACCACCGTGCGGCTGTTGGTGGCCTCCGGCAAGGTGGCGGTCGTCAACTACACGGGATGGTCGCTGGAGGCTGCCCAGGCGAAGCTCGAGGGCCCGGACTTCGAGCTCACCGTGAACGCGACACCGGATCCGTCGTGCACGGGGGGGACCGTCCATTCGCAGGTGCAGATCGGCGATGTCGACATCCACTCCACGGTCGATCTGACGTACTGCGCCGGCTGACGACGCTGCCGCCGTTCGCGGTTGGTCACCGGTGCGGTGTCAGGGATCCCGCCCGCGCCACGGCCGCCGCATCCCCGGTCAGCGCGAGCCAGTTCGCCAGCATGAGGTAGCCGTCGGTGGTGAGGATGCTCTCCGGGTGAAACTGCACGCCGTGAATCGGTGCGGAGCGGTGAGCGATCCCCATGACGACATCGCCCGCACGTGCGGTGACGCGCAGCTGGGGCGGGAGTGAGCTCTCATCGACGGTCAGCGAGTGATACCTGCCGACCGCGACATCCGAGCGCACCCCTCGGAACACCCCCGTGCCGTCGTGAGCGACCGTCGAGACCCGCCCGTGCATCGGCTCGGGCGCGGAGCTCACCGTTCCTCCCAGCGCGACGGCGATGGCCTGATGACCGAGGCACACACCGAGGAGCGGCGTATCCGTCGACAGCGCCGCCTGCACCACCTCCACCGAGGCACCGGCATCCTCGGGACGACCGGGGCCCGGAGAGATCATCACGCCGTCATAGCCGCGAATGCCGGCGACAACGGAGGTGAGGTCGTCGGCCTCGACGAAATCCACGCGCGCGCCCAGTTCTTCGAGATAGCCCACCAGGGTGTGGACGAATGAGTCGTGGTTGTCGACGACGAGGATGCGCGGGGCGCTATTGCGTGATGGTGTTGGCATCCGCGGGCGGGAAGTACGTCGCGCTCACCCAGGGGAACGCGTACCAGAACAGGCCATAGAGGATCGCTGCCACCACGACGAGCACGATGAAGAGCTTCACGAACCAGGGGCCGGGAAGAACACGCCACAGAGCGCCGTACATCAGCTTTCCTTCGCGAGATAGAGCGACGCCGGCTGTTTGCCGTCTTCCACGCGTGGGGTGAAGGCCTCGAACACCGCGTAGCCGATGAGGCGCTCCGAGAAGCCGTAGCGCGGGCTGCAGGTGGTCATGGTCAGGTAGCGTCCGGTGGCCTCGACCGAGGTGTTCTGCGGGGTGGGGTCCAGGACGTCCACGGAATCGGGGGTCACGTAGACCATGTTGCGGTAGCGGTAGGTGTACCAGCCGTCTCGAGTCTCGACGACGACCGCATCGCCCACCTCCATCTCCGGCAGGTTCATGAACGGGGCACCGTGGCTACCTCGGTGACCGGCAACGGGGAAGTTGCCGACGTCGCCGGGCATGGCGGTGTCGTTGTAGTGGCCGACCATGCCGCGATCGAGGCTCTCCCATGTCGCCGTACCCTCGGCGATTTCGACCTGCTGACTCAGACGAGGGATGTGCAGGGTGGCGAAGACCTCACCACTGCCGGGCTCCTCAATGGGGGGCGGGTCAGCAACCAGCGTGTTGTACTTCTGCGAAGGGTCAGAGGTGGGCAGAGGCTTGTCGCCGTGCTGCGCTTCCTCGGCCCAGGTCTGGCTGGTGCTCTGCGCCTGCTGGTTGGCAGCGGCACCGAGGATCAGGTCACCGACCCACATCTGCCATACGACGAACAGCAGCACGAGCACACCGCCCGTGATGAGCAGTTCGCCGAGGACGCCGGTGACTGTGACGCGGCCGCGTTTGCGGGCGCGCGCAGTTTTGCGCGTGGGAAGCTCGGTGGTCACAGCGCGAGCCTAGTCAGACACTCTGGGAAGAATCCACACGTGGTGGAATCAACGCCACCGCATCGTCATCAGGAATCCGATGAGCGCGATTCCGAAGCCGATAGCGAGGTTCCAGCCGTAGATACCCGGAATGGGGAACTGCTGGTCGCTCAGGTAGAACACGAGGATCCACGCGAGACCGATCAGCAGAAAGCCGACCATGACCGGCTTGAACCACACCGGATTCGGGGTCGCGTCGGGGTGTACGTTCTCGCGCTCTTCCGGCGTTCCTCGTCGTGCCATGTCGACATCCTATCGAGCGTTGCCGGATCTGACGATTTGGGCCGCCATGTCGACGAAATCACACGGATGTGATTTTCATCCCCAGGCTGTGGATAACTCTGTGGACAACGTGTGTAGAAGCCCGGGCGAGCCGTGGACAACCCGATCGAGGTCGGGCGTGTCAGCTCGCGCTGAGCGGATGCAGCACCGGGATGAGGAACGCGGAGGCGCACAGCACGACCACGAGAGCGGCCAACAAGCCGATCTGCAATCCGCGCTGCGATCGCTGTCGCGTGGCCGCGTAGATCGCCCCCACCGCCAGTCCGCCGATCAACCCGCCGAGGTGTGCCTGCCAGGCGACGTTGAAGCCAGGAATGAAGCCGATCAGCAGGTTGATGCCTACGATGACGAGAATCTGCGTGATGTCACCGCCGAGGCGTCGGGTGATCACGATCAGGGCGCCGAACGTGCCGAAGATCGCGCCCGAGGCGCCGACGACGGCCGTTCCCGGTGCGATGAGCGCCATGACGATGGATCCCGCCAGCCCGGAGATCAGGTAGAGCGCGAGGAAGCGCGAACGCCCGAGCAGCGGCTCCAGAATCCGGCCCATCATCCACAGCGACAGCATGTTGAAGAACAGGTGCAGGAAGCTGCCGTGCACCAGCGCCACGGTGAGTGCTCGCCACGGTTGCATGCGCGATCCGAGCTCGGGGGAGATGTAGTAGCCGACGAACGTCAACGCGTTGCCCACCGCATCTCCGATCGGCCCCGGAATCATCTGGACCAGGGAGATGACGATCGTCACCGCCATGATCACGTAGGTCACATTCGGGGCGCGGGAGGCGGAGGCGGTGACAACCGCTCCGCTCCCGCGACCCCATCGACGTTCCGCCTTCTTCTGCGCCGCGGTTCGCTGAGCTGCCTGCTGCTTCATGCACTCCGGGCAGATGACGCCGACGGCGCCCTGCGTCTGGCACTCAGGGCAGATCGTGCGCATGCACTTCTGGCACAGCACGAAGCTCATCCGATCCGGATGGCGGTAGCAGAAGTTGTCCCTGTTGCGGGTGACCTCGGCGGACGTCACGTGTGTCAGACCGCTGCGATGTCGATCGAGGAGATCACGACGGGCTCGACCGGACGGTCGCCGGCACCCGTGCGCACAGCACCGATCTCGTCGACGACCTTGCGCGACGCGTCGTCGGCGACCTCACCGAAGATGGTGTGCTTGCCCGTGAGCCACGGGGTGGGGTCGGTGGTGATGAAGAACTGCGAGCCGTTGGTGCCCTCGAGCTCGCCTGTGATCGCGTTGCGACGCAGGCCGGCGTTGGCCATGGCCAGCAGGTAAGGCTTGCCGAAGTCCAGCTCGGGGTGGATCTCATCGTTGAAGTTGTAGCCGGGACCGCCCACGCCCTGACCGAGGGGGTCGCCACCCTGGATCATGAAGTTGGGGATGATGCGGTGGAAGATGACGTCCGTGTAGAGGGGACCCTCGCCCGGCTTGCCGGTGGCGGGGTCGGTCCACTCACCGGTGCCGTCAGCAAGGCCGATGAAGTTCTTGACGGTGACGGGTGCATGGTCACCGAACAGGTTGACCACGATGTCGCCGTGGTTGGTGTGGATGGTTGCGACTGCGGAGTGAAGAGCCATGTGCCGATTCTCGCAGAGTTGGCCGTGAGACCGGTCGAAAGCCTCGTCAAGGGGGTCGATTCCCGGGCCTGGTCTGGCAAGATGGGGACGTTCGTTCTGATAGGGAGGGGTCACATGAACCTCAGCCGCAAGCGCAAGAAGGAGCTCCGCAAGCTCCAGGACACGGCCAACCAGCTGTGGGCCCACCAGCAGGACCTCGCAGGCGATGCCGCCGAACTCGCCCGTGAGGCCAGTCGCCAGCTCGGAAACTTCGGCCGTGAGCAGGTCGTTCCCACCGTGCAGCACGCGTACGAGTCGCGTGTTGGCCCGGTTGTGGATCGCAGTGTGAAGGCCAGTCGCGAATTCGTCGACCACCGCGTCGTCCCCGTCGTGGGTGGGGCCATCGGCACCGCCCTGTCCGCCTGGGACGCGGCGAACAACACCCGCCACCGCATCAACACCACCGGTGTGCAGCGTGCGTTCGCTCGTGCTGTCGAGCCGGTTGCACCTGCCAAGAAGGGCGTCGGGGCTGGTGGCGTGATCGCCATCATCCTGGGAGCAGCGGCCGCCATCGGCGTGCTGTACGCCGCCTGGCAGACCCTGCGTGCCGACGATGAGCTCTGGGTCGCCGATGACCCGCTGTCTGCGCCCGACGCGTGACACAACCCACTGATCGAGTCATCGAGGCCGCGCGTCTGCGCGGCCTCGATGTCGATGTTCGCGAGCGTCCGCAAGCAGGATCGCTGGAGGAAGCGGCCGCACTTCTCGGTCTCCAGCCGGCGGACATCATCAAGACCCTCGTGGTCAAGCGAGCCGACGACACGTACCTGTTCGCGCTGATCCCCGGCGACAAGGCCATCTCGTGGCCGAAGCTGCGCGCCGTGGTGGGAGTGAACAAGCTCAAGCTCCCCTCGCCCGAGCTCGCCCTCGCCGCCACCGGCTATGAGCGCGGCACAATCGTCCCCATCGGCAGCAGCACCGACTGGCCGATCTACGCCGACGAGTCGATCGTCGGACGCCGCATCGCCATGGGTGCCGGAGCACACGGCCACAGCCTCTTCGTGGACGCTGACGCGCTCATCGCCGCGTACGGAGCGACGGTGGCAGACATCTCGCAGCCGATCACCGAGATCCGCTGACCCGCGCGCTCAGTCGACGCGCTAGGCCGATGCGCCCATCCACACCAGCATCATCCCCACGAACATGAGGGCGTAGAGCCCGCTGACCGCCGTTCCCACACCGCCGAGCACAATGCCCACGATGGCCACCGCACGATCCCGGCGCGGCCGCGTGCGACGAAACGCCTTGATCCCCAGCACCAACGACACGATCGAAACGACGAGCGACGGAAAGATCAAGAAGACCTGCGGCTCGCCGACCTCGTCCTGTGTGAACCACCATGCGAACCCCGCGAGCCCGCCCACGACCGATACCCAGGCATACACCCGCGCCCGTGGTGCTCCGGGTACTCCTGCTTCACTCACGTTCTCCCCCTGGGCACGAGCATAAGCCCGCTGGCCTCAGGTGTGCACCGTGGTGATCTCCGATCACCCGACAGAATGACAGATGCCTGGTCAGACTGTTTCTGACCAGGCATCTGTGTGACTGTGGAGCCTAGGAGATTCGAACTCCTGACATCTTGCTTGCAAAGCAAGCGCTCTACCAACTGAGCTAAGGCCCCGAGATGAGGGAGTGGGGGTACCAGGACTTGAACCTGGGACCTCTTCATTATCAGTGAAGCGCTCTAACCGCCTGAGCTATACCCCCGAGCTTGCGCTCGGCAACCCTACGAGTTTAGCCCACAGATCGATGCAACGCGAAATCGGTCGAGTTTGCACGGCCGTTTCCCGTTGCCCGGGCGTGGCGCGGTGCGGTTCACTGAGGATATGAGCGCCCCCATGCCCCATCCCGGAGAAGCCCACGACGCCCGCCTCAGCCAGCGATTGAACTGGCTGCGCGCAGGCGTTCTCGGCGCCAATGACGGCATCGTGTCGGTCGCCACCCTCGTTGTCGGCGTCGCCGGCGCCACCGCCGACGTGGGGGCGCTGGTCACGGCCGGCGTCGCCGGGCTCGTCGGCGGGGCGATCTCCATGGCACTCGGCGAGTATGTGTCGGTCAGCAGCCAACGCGACAGCGAGCGTGCACTCATCGCGAAGGAGCGACGCGAGCTCGCGACAATGCCGGAGGAGGAGTTCGCGGAGCTGGTCCAGCTCTATCGAGACCGCGGGCTCACCGACCAGACGGCGCACCAAGTGGCGACGGAGCTGACCGCGCACGACGCTCTCGCCGCGCACCTCGAGGTGGAGTTGCACATCGATCAAGACGACCTCGTCAATCCCTGGCATGCGGCGCTGTCGTCCGCTCTCGCCTTCACGATCGGTGCGCTGCTGCCGCTGCTCGCGATCCTGCTGGCGCCCATCGAGTGGCGAATCCCGGTGACATTCGCCGTGGTCCTGCTGGCCCTCGCGACGACGGGAACCATCGCCGCGCGCATCGGCGGCAGCGCACCCGGGCGCTCGGTGCTGCGACTGGTGTTCGGTGGTGCGCTGGCTCTGCTCGCCACGTGGCTCATCGGCACCCTGCTGGGCACGACGGGGCTGTTCTGACAACGCCGAAGCGCCCCTTCCCGCGGCGGCGGGAAGGGGCGCTTCGTTCGTGTCAGTTGGAGGTGAAGCCGACCAGGAGGCCGCCGGTCACCTTGACCGCGAGGTTGTAGACAGCGGCGGCGATGGCGCCGAGCACTGTCACCACGATCAGGTTGATGATCGCGACCACCGCACCGAAGGCCATCACCTGCGGCAGGCCCAGGTAGCTCTTCAGCACGAACGACGGGCTCAGGCTCGCAATCAGCGAGGAGACCGTGTCCACCACACCGGTGGTGGAGACCACCGTGTAGATCAGGAAGAACATCACGACAGTCACGACCGCGACCGCGACGGCCGCCAGGAACGAGAGCTTCACCGCAGACCAGAAGTCGATGTAGACCAGCCGCAGGCGCACCTGCTTCGTGCTGGACTTGTTGCTCGACTTCTTGGCGAGCTTGTCAGCTACCGTGCTCATTCAGCACCCTCTCCGGACGTCTCGGACGACTCGGTGTTCGATTCGTCTTCTTCATCGCCGAGACCCCGCTCGCTGTTGCGAGCGATGGCGAGAATCCGATCGTCCTTGCCCAGCCGGGCGAAGACCACACCCATGGTGTCACGGCCCTTCGCCGGGACCTCGGCCACGGCAGAGCGTACCACCTTGCCACTGGCAAGAACCACGAGAACCTCGTCGTCCTCGGCGACGATCAGGCCGCCCGCAAGTTCTCCACGGTCATCGTTCAGCTTGGCCACCTTGATGCCCAAACCGTTGCGTCCCTGGACCCGATATTCGCTCACAGCGGTCCGCTTCGCGTAGCCACCCTCGGTGACCACGAACACGAAGCTCTCCGATGCCACGACCGAGGCGGACAGGAGGCTGTCGTCCCCACGGAACTTCATGCCGCCGACGCCCTCTGTGGTGCGGCCCATCGGACGCAGCGTGTCGTCGTCCGCCGTGAAGCGGACCGACATGCCGTGGCGCGAGATCAGCAGGATGTCGTCATCGCCGTTCACCGCGAGCGCCGAGACGACCTCATCGTCCTCACGCAGACGGATGGCGATGACACCGGCCTGACGGTTGGTGTCGTAGTCGCTGAGCGCCGTCTTCTTGATGCGGCCCTGACGCGTGGCGAGCACCAGGTACTCGGCCGACGTGTAGTCGCGCAGGTCGAGGATCTGACGGATCTGCTCGTCCGGCTGCATGGCGAGGAGGTTCGCGATGTGCGAGCCCTTCGCGTCACGACCGGCCTCCGGGATCTCGTACGCCTTGGTGCGGTACACCCGGCCCTTGTCGGTGAAGATCAGCAGCCAGTGGTGCGTGGTCGTGACGAAGAAGTGCTCCACCACGTCGTCGGCACGCAGCTGTGCACCCTTCACGCCCTTGCCGCCGCGGTGCTGCTGGCGGTAGTTGTCGCTGCGCGTCCGCTTGATGTATCCGCCGCGGGTGACGGTGATGACCATCTCCTCCTCGGGGATCAGATCCTCGACGCTCATGTCGCCGTCATAGCCGTGCAGGATGTGCGTGCGACGCTCATCGCCGAACTTGTCGACGATCGCGGTGAGCTCCTCCGACACGATTGTTCGCTGACGCGCGTCTGAGGCGAGGATGTCCTTATAGTCCGCGATCTTCGCACGCAGCTCGTTGGCCTCGTCGATTATCTTCTGGCGCTCGAGCGCCGCGAGACGACGCAGCTGCAGCTGCAGAATGGCGTCAGCCTGGAGATCATCGATGTCCAGCAGCGCCTGCAGACCCTCATTCGCCTCGGCGGTGGTCGACGAACGACGAATCAGGGCGATGACCTCGTCCAGAGCGTCGAGCGCTTTGAGGAGGCCATCGAGGATGTGCATGCGCTTCTCAGCCTGCGCCAGACGGTATGCGGTGCGGCGACGGATGACATCCATCTGGTGCGCCACCCACAGCGTGACGAAGCCATCCAGCGGCAGCGTACGAGGAACGCCGTCGACGATCGCCAGCATGTTGGCGCCGAAGTTCTCCTGCAGCGACGTGTGCTTGTAGAGATTGTTGAGCACGACCTTCGCCACGGCATCGCGCTTGAGCACGATCACGAGGCGCTGACCGGTGCGGTCCGAGGTCTCGTCGCGGATGTCCGCGATGCCGGTGATCTTGCCTTCGCGGGCCAGGTCGCCGACCTTCACCGCGAGGTTGTCGGGGTTCACCTGGTACGGCAGCTCGGTGATCACGAGGCAGGTGCGACCCTGGATCTCCTCGATGTTGACCACGGCACGCATCGTGATGGAACCGCGACCGGTGCGGTACGCCTCCTTGATGCCCTTGGTACCGAGAATCTGCGCACCGGTCGGGAAATCCGGACCGGGGATGCGCTCCATGAGCGCGTCCAGCGTCTCCTCGCGCGTAGCTTCGGGGTTGGCGAGCACCCACTGCGCACCAGCCGCGACCTCGCGGAGGTTGTGTGGCGGGATGTTCGTGGCCATACCCACGGCGATGCCGACGGAGCCGTTGACCAGCAGGTTCGGGAACCGGGCCGGAAGGACCGTGGGCTCCTGGGTCTCACCGTCGTAGTTCTCGGTGAAGTCGACGGTGTCTTCTTCGATGTCTCGGACCATCTCCAGCGCGAGCGGCGCCATCTTGGTCTCGGTGTACCGCGGAGCGGCCGCACCCATGTTGCCGGGCGAGCCGAAGTTGCCCTGACCCAGCGCGAGCGGGTAGCGCAGCGACCACGGCTGGACGAGACGGACCAGAGCGTCGTAGATGGCCGAGTCACCGTGCGGGTGGTACTGACCCATCACCTCGCCGACGACGCGGGCGCACTTGGAGAACTTCTTGTCCGGACGGTAGCCGCCGTCATACATCGCGTAGATCACGCGACGGTGCACCGGCTTCAGGCCGTCACGGACGTCCGGCAGCGCGCGACCGATGATGACCGCCATCGCGTAGTCCAGGTAGCTGCGCTGCATCTCCAGCTGCAGGTCGACCTGGTCGATCTTGCCGTGGTCGTGCCCGTCGACGATGTTCTCGCCGTTCTCGTCCGTCATGTTCGTTCTCTTCGTTCGTCAGTTCTGCGTCGTGGGCAGGGCGTCGTGGGCTTCCGGATCAGATGTCCAGGAAGCGGACGTCCTTGGCGTTTCGCTGGATGAAGTCTCGGCGGGACTCGACGTCCTCGCCCATCAGCACCGAGAAGATCTCGTCGGCGGCGGCGGCGTCCTCGATGGTCACCTGTCGCAACGTGCGCGTGGAGTGGTTCATGGTGGTTTCCCACAGCTCGCTCGGGTTCATCTCGCCGAGACCCTTGTACCGCTGGATGCCGGCGTCCTTCGGGAGCTTCCGACCGTCGGCGTATCCCGCGGCCGTACGAGCGTCGCGCTCCTCATCGCTGAACACGTACTCGTGCTCGCCCTGGGTCCACTTCAGGCGGTACAGCGGCGGCATCGCAAGGTACACGAAGCCCGCCTCGATGAGTCCGCGCATGAAGCGGAACAGCATGGTCAGCAGCAGCGTGGTGATGTGCTGACCGTCGACGTCGGCATCGGCCATCAGTACGATCTTGTGGTACCGCGCCTTGTCGATGTTGAAGTCCTCGCCGATGCCCGTGCCGAAGGCCTGGATCATCGCCTGGACCTCGCGGTTCGCGAGCGCCTTGTCGAGACGCGCGCGCTCGACGTTGAGGATCTTTCCGCGCAGCGAGAGGATGGCCTGCGTGTGCGGGTCGCGACCCTGCACCGCGGACCCACCAGCGGAGTCACCCTCCACCAGGAAGATCTCGGAGATCGACGGATCCTTGCTGGTGCAGTCCTTGAGCTTGTCGGGCATTGCGGCCGACTCGAACACGCTCTTGCGGCGCGCGGTCTCGCGAGCGCGACGCGCCGCCATGCGCGCGGACGCCGCATCGATCGCCTTGCGGATCACGTTCTTCGCCTGCGCCGGATTGCGCTCGAACCAGTCGCCCAGCTCATCGCCGACAACCTTCTGAACGAACGCCTTCGCCTCGGTGTTGCCGAGCTTGGTCTTGGTCTGTCCCTCGAACTGCGGCTCGGAGAGCTTCACGGAGATGACGGCGGTGAGGCCCTCGCGGATGTCCTCACCCGTGAGGTTGTCGTCCTTCTCCTTGAGGAGGTTGTTGGCGCGCGCGTAGCGGTTCACCAGCGTGGTCAGCGCGGCACGGAAGCCCTCCTCGTGCGTTCCACCCTCGTGCGTGTTGATGGTGTTGGCGTAGGTGAAGACGTTCTCCGTATATGACGTGGTCCACTGCATGGCCACCTCGAGGGAGATCTTCCGCTCGTTGCTCTCCGACTCGAAGTCGATGATCTCGTCGTTGACGGCATCCGCCTTGCGGACGCGGTTGAGGTATTCGACGTAGTCGGTCAGGCCGCGCTCGTAGTGGAAGACATCGGTGGGCTGGACCATCTCGCGCTTGCCCTCGCCGAGGTCCTTCTCGTAGGCGCTGGCATCGCGCTCGTCGCGCAGCGCGATGCGCAGCCCCTTGTTCAGGAAGGCCATCTGCTGGAAGCGGGTGCGCAGCGTGTCGTAGTCGAAATCCGTGGTCTCGGTGAAGATCGTCGGGTCCGGCCAGAACGTGATGTGCGTTCCGGTGTCCTCGGTCTCCTCGCCCTTCTCCAGCGGACCTTCGGGCACACCGCCGTTGCTGAAGGTCTGTCGCCACGCGTACCCCTGGCGGCGCACCTCCACCTCGAAGCGCGTGGACAGCGCGTTCACCACGGACGAGCCGACGCCGTGCAGACCGCCGGAGACCGCGTACCCGCCGCCACCGAACTTTCCACCGGCGTGCAGGATGGTGAGGACCACCTCGACAGTGGACTTCGTGGGATCGGACGCGTGCGGATCCACCGGGATACCCCGACCGTTGTCGATCACACGGATGCCACCATCCGCGAAGATCGTCACATCGATGTTGTCGGCGAAGCCGGCGAGCGCCTCGTCCACCGAGTTGTCGACGATCTCGTACACCAGGTGGTGCAGACCGCGCGGCCCCGTGGATCCGATGTACATACCCGGGCGCTTGCGGACGGCTTCCAAACCCTCCAGGATCTGGATCGCATCGGCTCCGTAGTCGCCGGTGGGGGTTGCGCTCGTCCCCTGTGCGTCGGTCGTTCTCTCCGGCTGGTTTTCAGGGGTGTCAGACGTCATCGCTCAGGTTGCTCCAGATCTTCCAAAGGCAACCTCCATGCTATCAAGAAAGCAGCTCGGAAGTGCCCTGAACGCGCCTGTGCGCTCTCAGAATCGTCACGCAGGGGATCGTACGTGGGTCAGCCGTAGGTATCGCGCGGGCCGCGCCCTGGAGCCGTTCTGGGGCCCCAATTCCATGAGGGGACGTCCGGCCCGAGAAAGCGGATGCTCTGCACGCCCGCCTCCGGGTGCTGCAACTGGATCTGCGTGAGGATGTGCGAACGCATCAGTTGGAGCTGCTTGGTCCAGGCTGTGGTGTCGCAGCGCACGGTGAGGACCCCGTTCACGTAGGAGACGGCCTCGGTGTGTGCTGCGGTGTCGGGACCGGCCACGTCCGGCCACTGCAGCAGCAGATCCTCCTGCGCCAGCTGCGGGTTCCACCCCGCCTGCTTGGTGAGCGCGGCCAGCGCGTCGCCCAGCCCCTGCGGGTCACGACCGGGCATGAACGGCGCGTTCGCATCCGTCGGATCGATCAGCGTACGGCGCTTGCGTCGTTGGGGAGCCTTCAACCCGCGCAGTCGCAGATAGGTAGCCAGCGTTTCTGGGACCTCGTTGTCACTCATCGGCGTCGTCCCGCGTCGCTTCATCGATCCCGACGATCGTGCCGTGCTGCACCCGCACTGTACGGGCCCGCAGCCCGGTCGGCACATCCTCTTCCACCGCGGAGGTGATGATGACCTGCTCATAGTCCGCCACGAGATCAGCCAATCGGCGACGACGATCCGCGTCGAGTTCGGCGAACACATCATCCAGGATCAGCACCGGGTCGCCCACGCCGGTCTCCTCGCGCAGAAGCTGCGCCGAGGCCAAGCGGAGCGCAAGAGCGACCGACCACGATTCACCGTGCGATGCGTATCCCTTGACCGGCAGTCCGCGCACCTGGAGGAGAAGGTCATCGCGGTGGGGGCCCACGAGAGTGAGACCGCGATCCAGCTCGGCAGATCGTTTCGCGGCGAGCGCGGCACGGAAGAGGTCGGCTGTGCTGCCGTCCGTCGCTGTCTCGTCAGAGAGCTCGTCATCCTCCGGCTGCGCACCGGTGATCGAGAGCGCCCACCCCAGACCGGGATGGTGGTTCTCACCCGCAATGGCCGTATAGGCATCGGCCAGCGGAGCCGCCAGTTCCTGGGCCAGGGCCGCCCGCGCGTCGATGAGCTGGGATCCGAGCGCCACGAGCTTCTCGTCCCAGACCTCCAACGTGGACAGACCCTCCCCGCGGACTCCGCGCGCGCGGGCGGACTTCAGCAGGGCGTTGCGCTGGCGGACGACGCGCTCATAGTCGGCGATGATCGACGCCATCCGCGGGCGACGCTGGATGAGGAGCTGATCCGTGAAGCGCCGACGTGACGATGGCTCACCGCGGACGATCTGCAGGTCCTCCGGCGCGAAGAGCACCACGTGTGCGTAACGCGGCAGCTCGGCGGGCTTGACGGGCGATCCGTTGATGCGCGCGCGGTTGGTTCCTTGCTTGTTCAACTGCAGTTCGAGCTGAACCCGACGTTCACCGTGGGCGAGACGGGCACGCACGAAGGCGGCGTCCGTGCCGTTTCGCACCATGGGAGCGTCGGCGGAGACGCGGTGCGAGCCGAGCGTCGCCAGATACGCGATCGATTCGGCGAGATTCGTCTTGCCCTGCCCGTTGCGACCGACGAACACGTTCGAACCGGGCGCCAACGGGACATCCGCGTGCTCATAGTTGCGGAAGTCAGTGAGGCTGAGATGCTCCACGAACATGCGTCAACGGTCTCCGAGCGCCATCGCAGAACGGCGTGAGCGGGTCACGCCGTTCTGAGCGAGCCGGCGCGTCAGCATCGCGACTCAGCGCAGCAGCAGGTTCGGCTGCAGCAGGTACTTGAAGTTGTCGCCGCCGGCACCCTCCACCGACGTCTGCGCGGTGATGAGCACCGGGCTCAGCTTGTTCGCGTTGTCGCTGGAGGTGAACGTGATGCGCGTGAACTCGCTGCGCACCGCGGACAGGGCGTCCTGCAGGTACTGCGGGTTGAGGCCCAGCGTGACATCGTCGCCGCCGGTGAGCGTGGCGTCGACCATCTCAGACGCCCGAGCCTGCTCGTTGCCCGAGGCGTCCATGGTGACCCCGTCGGCGGTGAACGTGAAGCGCAGCGGCGCGGAGCGATCCAGGACGAGCGCCACGCGACGCACAGCTTCCATCAGATCGGCGGTGTTGACGACCGCGTAGTGCTCGGTCTGCTCCGGGAACAGACGACGCACGGGCGGGAAGTTGCCCTTGATGAGCAGCGACGTGACGGTCTTGTTGCCGGCGGTGAAGGCGATGATCTCCCGATCGGACGAACCGGAGAAGGCAACCGAGATGGTGTCACCGTGTGAGAACGTCTTGCCGACCTCCTGCAGGGTGCGCGCCGGCACCAGAGCGCTGGTGTCGGCGGCCTGTCCGTCCCAGGCGATGTCGCGGACGGCCACACGGTACCGGTCGGTGGCGACCAGGCTGAGCTGTGTGCCACTGACCTCGAGCAGCACACCGGTCAGGACCGGGGTGACATCGTCTCGGGATGCAGCGAAACCGACCTGCGCGATGGCGGTGGCGAAGTCCTCCGCCGGAACGAGACCGGACTCACCAGTGACCTCGGGGATCGCCGGGTACTCGGCGACGGGCATCGCCGCCAGCGTGAACCGAGCCGAACCACAGGTGAGCACGATGGTTCCGTCATCCTCGACCGCGATCTGGATCGGGGCATTCGGGAGTCGGCTGGCGATGTCGGAGAGCAGACGACCGTGCACAAGGATCGTGCCGGGCTCGTCAACAGTGGCGTCGATCGTGGTGCGTGCGGAAGCCTCGTAGTCGAACGCCGACAGAGACAGACCCGACTCGGTGGCCTCGATCAATACGCCCGCCAGGATCGGCTGGGGGTTGCGCTGCGGCAGCAGCTTCACCACGAACGACACAGCTTCGCTGAAGACATCACGATTGACGTGGAACTTCACGACTGCTCCCTCTGCTCATCCCGGTTCCCGGGTTTCCCATGGTAGTGCCCGTGCCTCCGGAGTCCATGACCGAAGACGCCGCAACGCCTCTGGGACCCCCACCATCCCCAAGGTGATCGAACGGGGATTCATTGAGAGAGATCTGGTTAACAGTGTTAACGCCTGTGGAGACTGTGGATAACTCAGTGCTTCCTAGTCGAGACAAGGGATTGCGACTCAAGGCACCTGTTGAGAGCGGTGGAAAGCCCCGGGAAATCAACGATCGACGGGAACGGGTTAACTCGGGAGTTCTCCACAGGCCGCTCGAAATCGCTCACAATCACCCACCGTATCGCTTGAGTTGTCCACAGGTTATCCACAGGGCGATTCTGTGGCGTGTCGCACGTGCGCCAGGGCGCGACGAGGTGTCGATCTGCCGCGTTTTTCCGCGTCCCACCACGGTTTCGGGGATCGTGAAGGAGAGTGCGTGAGGCGGTCGCATGTACCCGCTGTGGCAACGTGGTGAACCGGCAGTGCTGTGGATGAACCTGTTAACCCTCGGGTTAACTCGGCCCGGTTAACTCCGCACGCCCAGCCGAGAGCAAGCGACCTGCTGGGCGTGCCTCGTCAGCGTCTCGCCTGCGCTCGCTCAGGACTCGGGGTCCGGCGCGTCAGCGACGACCGAGCTGCGTGGTGATCTCGCTCACCTGGTTGAAGATCGAGCGACGTTCCTTCATCAGGTCGCTGATCTTCTTGTACGCGTACATGACGGTGGTGTGGTCGCGGCCGCCGAAGAGCTGACCGATCTTGGGCAGCGACAGGCTCGTTCGCTCCCGGCACAGATACATCGCGATCTGCCGTGCCGTGGCGACCGCCTGCGACCGGCTCGAGCCGTAGAGGTCGTCGACGCTCAGTTTGAAGTACGCCGCCGTCGCGTTGATGATGTCGGTCGGCGAGATCACGTTGGTCTCGGTCTGATCGATGATGTCGCGCAGCACCGTCTGGGCCAGCGTGATGTCGAGGCTCGATCGGTTGAGGCTCGCGAACGCCGAGACCCGGATCAAGGCGCCCTCGAGCTCACGGATGTTCGAGGAGACCACCGTGGCGATGTACTCGAGCACTTCGTCGGGGATCTGCAGGCGCTCGCTCTGTGCCTTCTTCCGGAGGATCGCGATACGCGTCTCCAGGTCGGGAGCCTGCACATCGGTGATCAGACCCCACTCGAACCGGCTGCGCATGCGGTCTTCGAACCCGGTGAGCAGCTTCGGTGCGACATCGGAAGTGATGACCACCTGCTTGTCGTGGTCGTGCAGGGTGTTGAACGTGTGGAAGAACGCCTCCTGCGTCTCCGCGCGTCCCTGCAGAAACTGGATGTCGTCGATCAGCAGGATGTCGACATCGCGGTATCGCGCCTGGAAGGCGGCACCGCGGTTGTTGGCGATCGAGTTGATGAAGTCGTTCGTGAACTCCTCGCTGGACACGTATCGCACCCGCACCCCGGCGTACATGCTGATCGCGTAGTCGCCGATGGCGTGGAGGAGGTGGGTCTTGCCGAGTCCGGAGTCGCCGTAGATGAACAGCGGGTTGTAAGCCTTGGCCGGCGCCTCCGCGACGGCGACCGCCGCGGCGTGGGCGAAGCGGTTGGACTGGCCGATGACGAAGTTGTCGAAGGTGTACTTCGGGTTCAGTCGGGTATCGCTGCGCGAGGTGAAAGAGGGCACCGCGGCCTGCGAGGGCGCCGGTGTGGACGGTGACTCGATGACGGGTGCGATCTCATCGGGAGCCGCCGCAAGCGGCAGGTTCTCCAGCTCCGGGTTGACCACCACGCGGAACGTGCTGGCGGGCGGCTGGGCATCCACGGTGGCGAGTGCCTCCAGGATGGAGGCGCGGATGCGCTTGATCTGCACGGCCGTGAGGTCGTTGGGAACATCCAGGTAGAGGGTCCCGCCCATGATCCCTTGGGCAACGGCGAGATTCAGGAACCCGCGTAGCTGGGGAGTGACCCGCTCGTCCGTCTCCAGGTGTGCAAGCACCGCCCGCCAGACGGGTACATCTGGAATCTCCTGCTGCGTCATGTTCGTCCCCCTGAATTGGTCGGATCTCGGCACGGCTGCCGGTCACGTCGGGGTGGACCTGTGGATAACTCGTGCTGGAGACACGCTAAACGAGTGGCCCGGAGAGAGCAAACTTCCTTGTGGGAACTCGGTGCGCGTCGCTGTGATCGACTGGGCATCACCTGGGGATAATTGTCTGTTCCGCCCGCTGGTTTGCACGGAAGCACCCACTCGACGTAGCCTAGATCGGTTGACTTGTGCCTGTTAAGGCATGAGCCTTTGTCCGCACGTCTCCGGTCGCAGTGATCCCGGGTGACAGCACTTCCGGAGTTAACACTATGAGCAAGCGCACTTTCCAGCCGAACAACCGTCGTCGCGCCAAGAAGCACGGCTTCCGTGCCCGCATGCGCACCCGCGCCGGCCGTGCCATCCTGGCGGCACGTCGCGGCAAGGGCCGCGTCGAGCTCTCGGCGTAACACCCTCGGTGCTCGCGCGTCCGCATCGTCTCACCCGCGGCGCCGACTACAAGTCGGTCGTCCGTCGGGGAGGTCGATGCGCGGGCCCATCGACCGTGACCTACGTGATTCACTCCGGTGAGGATCGTCCGGCACGCTTCGGGTTCATCGTGAGCAAGCAGGTGGGTGGTGCCGTGGTGCGCAATACTGTGCGCCGTCGGTTGAAGGCCATTTGCGCGGAGGCTCTGCCCTCCGTGCGATCGGGCGCGGATGTTGTCATCCGCGCCCTTCCGTCGTCTGCCGGCACCGGTTTTCCGGAGCTGCGTGATGAGGTCGTCCGCTGCCTCGACAAGCGCGCATCATGAGCGTCCTTCCCGGCGCTTACACCGGCACGGCTCGCTTCACGGGTCGTGACTTCTTCCGCTCGATCCCGTTGTGGCCTCGCGACGCGACCCTCGCGTTCCTGTTCGCCTACCGCAAGGTGATCTCGCCGCTGTACGGCGAGGTGTGCAAGTACTACCCGTCCTGCTCGGCCTACGGCGTGGGCGCCGTCCAGCAGCACGGTGCTGTGAAGGGCATGGTCCTCGCCGTGTGGCGGATCCTTCGCTGCAACCCCTGGTCTTTGGGTGGCGTCGACGATGTCCGCCCGCACAAGCACTTCCACTACGGACTCACCTCGCGTGGGTTCGTCGTTCCCTCCCCCGCAGAAAGGACCGCTTCGTGACGAATCTCCTGTTCGCCGCGGCGAGCGCCACGCCGAGCCCCTCTTCTTCCGCTGATGCGGGTGGTGGGTTCGACCTCATCAGCATCGTTCTCTGGCCGCTGAAGTGGGTCGTCGAGCTCATCCTGGTCGCCTGGCACTGGCTGTTCTCCACCGTGGGAATGAACCCGGCCGGCGGTCTGACCTGGGTGCTCTCCATCGTCGGTCTGGTGATCGTGGTGCGTGCTGCCCTCGTCCCACTGATGGTGAAGCAGATCAAGTCTCAACGGCGCATGATGGAAATCGCGCCTGAGATGAAGAAGATCCAGGACAAGTACCGGGGCAAGCGCGACCAGCTTTCTCGGGAGGCGATGAGTCGCGAGACCATGGCGCTGTACAAGAAGCACGGCACCAGCCCGATCTCCGGGTGTCTGCCGATCCTCGTGCAGATGCCGATCTTCTTCTCCCTGTTCTCGGTGCTGCGCGATGTGAAGGCTCACGCCGACGCCGGCAAGGGCGGTGTGTTCTGGCTCTCGCCTGAGCTCACCCAGAAGTTCAATGACGCGAAGCTCTTCGATGTCGCCTCCCTGCATGACTCTCTGGTCGACGCGTGGACCAAGCACACCGAGGGCTGGCAGGTCACCGTCACGATCCTCGTGATCCTGGTGGTCCTGATGATCGCGTCGCAGTTCATCACGCAGCTGCAGATCATCTCGAAGAACCTCTCCCCCGAGGCCAAGACCGGCCAGGCCTACCAGATGCAGCGCATCATGCTCTTCATCCTGCCGTTCGCCTTCGTCTTCTCGGGTGTCTTCTTCCCGCTCGGTGTCGTCATCTACTGGTTCGTGTCGAACCTGTGGACCATGGCTCAGCAGTTCATCGTGATCCGCAACCTTCCCACTCCGAACTCGGAGGCGTGGAAGGAGCGTGTGGCGCGTCTGGAGCGCAAGGGCAAGACGCTCGACCCGAAGGGCAACATCATCTCGATTGCCGACCACGAGGCTGAGCAGCAGCGCCTGTACGAAGAGGCAGAGCGTCTGAAGGCTCAGCAGCCGAAGCGTCAGCAGCCGATGGGCAAGAACCGTGCCAAGAAGCAGGCGCAGAAGCAGCCGGGTACCTCACCGGAGACCCGATCCACAGATTCCGACGATTCGTCGAAGTAGGAGATGACCTCATGACTGATTCCCCCGTCTCCGACGACCGCACTCCGGCGACTGTCGCTCAGCTCGAAGAAGAGGGCGACATCGCGGCGGACTACATCGAGGGTCTGCTCGACATCGCCGATATCGAGGGTGACCTCGAGCTCGATGTTCGCCAGGGTCGCGCCTACGTCTCGGTGGAGTCGGACGACGACACGCTGCGCGTGCTGTCCGACTCCGACACCGTCCAGGCGCTGCAGGAGCTCACGCGCCTGGCGGTGCAGAGCAAGACCGGGCGCTTCTCACGCGTGATCCTCGATGTCGGCGGCTCCCGCGATGCTCGGCAGATCGAGCTCACCGCCTTGGTGGAGCGGGCGATCGCGCGTCTCGACGAGGGCGCCTCACAGGCCTCCCTGCCTTCGATGTCGTCGTACGAGCGCAAGTTGGTGCACGACATCGTGGCCGATCGCGGCCTCGTGTCCGAGTCGTACGGTGAGGGCGCTGATCGTCACACCGTGATCCGTCGCGCCTGACTGTGGGTGACGAGGGCGCCGCCGCTGCGGTGGAGACCGAGCCGGCTGCGGCGGTGCAGCTGTTCGGCGATCGCATCGATCTGGCCCGACGTTTCACTGCGGCCCTGGCCGCCGAGGGTGAGGAGCGCGGACTCATCGGTCCGCTCGAGCTCCCTCGTCTGTGGACGCGACACATTCTCAACAGCGCGATCGGCGCTCCGCTCTTCTCGGGTCACGTCGCCGACGTCGGATCCGGCGCAGGTCTCCCGGGTCTCGTGCTGGCTATCGCCCGGCCCGATGTCGAGTTCACGCTCATCGAGCCGATGGAGCGTCGGGTCTCCTGGCTCACCGAGCAGACCGAGGCGCTCGGTCTGACGAACGTCACCATCTTCCGTGGGCGCGGCGAGGAGTTCGGTGATGACGGCACGTTCGACTCGGTGACGGCGCGCGCAGTCAGCGCGCTTCGTACCCTCATCCCGTTTACCGCTCCCCTGGTTCGAGATGGCGGTGAGCTGATCCTCTTCAAGGGGACGTCGGCACCGAACGAGATCGCGGCGGCCGAGAAGCCCATCCGCAAGTTCAAGCTCTCTGACGTGCGGATCGAGGTGCTCGGCGAAGGCATCCTCTCCGAGACCACACGCGTGGTTCGGGCTACAGTTCGATAAATCCCTGGTCAACGGGTGTTTGTCGCGAATCTGGCTCTGTGGGAGCGATTCTCCGCGATTTGAATGCACGGTGGACCTGGGGTCCATCGTGCATTCGGGTCTTTGACCCGGGTTCGGCGGATGTTCGTGATTGGGCTTCGTTCAATACGCGGGTGGATGTCCGGGGTGCTGTTTCCGGTCCGATCGAACGTCGCTGCCGGCGCGGTGTCGATCGAGAGAGCGATGGCGGTGGCACGGTCGATCGTCATCGGCGTGGGACGGCAACCACCTTCGTGCCCGTCCTTCACGAGTGGCACGGTCCGGCGATCGACGTCGTCACACGGTGTGCTCGTCTCCTCGTTCGTTGAGCGGCGGATGGGTGCGGCCTCACCGAGCGGTGTTACCACACGGCTCCGATTTGGCCGCACGGACTATCGAGCGTCGTCCCGACGTGCACCTCTCGACGACGTTCCCGTGTGGGACTGATCGTGGCCGCCCCGTCCTGTTCGGCGGATTGATCGTCAACAGCTCGGTTGCGTCGCCGTTGCTGCGACGCCCGCATTCGCTCGCCTCGCGGGCTGACGATCGCGTGCGAACTCCGGCGGGCTCGTTCTGGCAGGTGTGGTGTCGGGGTGTGTCTCATGTCGAGAACCCGGAAGTGGATCGACATTAGTGTCGGCGTCATTCTGCCCGGCCGAGCTCGCCTCCGTCCGGTTAGTGTCGGTCTGGTTAGTGTCGGTCCGGTTGGCGTTGGTCCGGTTGGCGTTGGTCCGGTTAGCGGTTGGCCAGGTTTGCTTCGGCTGGTTTGCGCCGGTTGGTCTGCTTCGGTTGGTTTGCGTCGGTTGGTCTGCGTCAGCCGGTCGCCTCGGCCGGTCTGCATCGGGACGGCCCAACGCGACTCGGCGCGCCGCGTGTGGCGCGGCTCTGCTCGGTACGCTTGGTCTGCCCTGCTTCGTTCAGTACGGCATGGGGCGGGACCATCCGGTTCGGTCGACTTGGTCTTCAGCACTTCACGCCCGCGCTTGTCGATCCGCCGGTTGCTGAGTGAGCGAAGCGAGACGCAGGGCCCCGGCGAAGTGCGCAGGGTGTCGAGTGCGGTGTGAGTGACGAAGGGTGCTGGACGAAGGGTGCCGGACGCGGTGTGCCCGACGCGGTGTTCCTGACGGGTGCCGGATACGGGGTGTCTGACGGTGCGCCGGACGCGGTGTGCCGGACCCCCTGCCGGACTAGCTGTCGGATGGGGTGGAGGACGCGGACTGTCGGACCCGGACCGGGCGCATGTGGTCTCATCTCCATCGCCCATCGCTACGGTGCGCGGGTGGTAGTGGGTCACGCCGGGTTGTTCGTTCATGGGCTTCCGCGGCGCCTTGCAAGCTTGGGGTGCTGAGCCAGTGATCGAGCGGTAGCTTCGAATGAGGTGCGGTGAGCTGGCTACCTGCTGTCGGGGCAAGAATTGAAGCCTCTGCTGAGGTTGACGGCCTGGGGCGAGAGAGGCTGAGTCTCAGCGCAATGAAGGCGCGCTATGGTCGCGCATTTGAGCGGGCCCTGGTCATGTTCTAGGGTCACCGCTACGCCACGCGCGGCACGGCGTTGGACTCGACCTTGGAGGAGGTCGCGCACTGCGCCTGCACCGCTCGGCCTGTGGCATCAGGGCCCGACGAGTGCTCCACGGGCGCCTATCCGTGGCCGATCAGCGCTGTCCGTGCGGGTGCAGGACACCTCTCCCCCGTTTCAATGCCAACGCGTGCGGCGGCGTAGAGGCTTGTTAGTCGTGGGCCAGGTGAGCGTGGCGACTCGAATTCGCTTATTCTGAGGCAGTGGCTTGGTTATCGCGCGGCCTGCCCTGTGGGCCGTTTCACGTGAAACGGCCCGACGGAGATCAGAGGTCACATCATCGATCAAGCGGTGGGTTGATGCCGATCAGTGGAGATGGGTCGAGTGTTCGCGAACCAATGAGCTGTTCGATGCGCGTGCCCGGCGCGGACGTGATGGGGTTGCGCGCCCGCTCCGCGTCTTGTGCCTGTGCCTGTGCCTGTGCCTGTGCCTGTGTCTGTAGCTGTAGCCGTGCCTGTAGCTGCGCCTGTGCCTGTGCCTAGTTGTGGTTGTGTCCGTGTGCGTGTCCGCCTCTGTCCCTCGCGTGCCGGCGAGGGGAGGGCTGATCCGCCGTGGTTGTGCACGGCGATGTTCCACGTGAAACAATGCCACGTCCGGTTCAGTGCCGACCGCGGCGATCACAGGTGGTGCGCCTGGTGTCGGTGGATGTGAAGGATGTTGACGCGAAGCGCCCAGCGCCGTCAGTGTGACGTCGACTGCACCGCTTCTCGAGGCAATGCGTTCATCCAGATGAAGCACGTCGGGATGCGTGTGTGCACAGACCTCAGGGAGGGACTGGCCGCCCCAACATTGGCGCCCGCCCGCGGTGTATAGGCGCGTGAGTGGCCACGGTCGTTTTGGACGACGGACAAATTCACATCCTCGACAGGCGCTCGAACCAGCCCATCACTCCCGCCCGAAACTCACGCGAGGTGCGACGCCGCATCGAGTCCCACCCATCGATCTGTTTCACGTGAAACAATCCTGCGGGCGTCGACGCTCTGGGTATCGATCGCAATTGCGGCGCAGTGGCCGGTCTACGCCTTGTGAGCCTGACGATTGCGCGTCTCTCCCAGCCAATGTTTCACGTGAAACAGGCTGTCGCTGGTGCCGTGCGAGGTGCACGAGGTCGCGCTTCAGGATGTTATCCATTGCGACGAGTGCTTGCGCCGATCGCCACGTACGGCCGCTCAACGAGACTCGCGTCATGTCGCCGAGTGATAGGAGTGGCTGTCGTCGGGCGCGGGCCACGTGACTCTCGGATGTTTCACGTGGAACATCCGCTACCGCATCGGAAGGGCCTACTGCGTTTGCCTGGGCATCGCATAGCAATGAACAGATTGGGACCAATGCGAAAGGCAGGCATGCACGCCCCGGCGTGTGTGTTCGTGGACAGAGCCTCCCCCAATAGCTAGCGGGGCGCATACGATCCATTCTCGGTCACGGCTCTTCACTGCGGATCCCAGCGCTCCGGTGGTGCCGGTGTTGTTTCCCGCAACCTCCAATCGCCGCTGCTCCCGGACCGCGCCGCGTCCGTGGGCTTCGGTCTCGTCCGCGGGTTCTCGTCTCGTCCAGGGTTCTGGTCTCGTCCGCAGTTCCGGGTCCCGTCCGCAGTTCCCTGTCCTGTCCGCAGGCTCGAACTCGCGCGCAGATTCCAGGGCCTTGTCTGCAGGTTCCGAACTCATGTGCGAGTTCGGACTCATGTGCAGGTTCGGGAATGGTGCGGAAGTTCGGGAATCGAGCGCAGCTCTGAGGCGACTTCCGCAGGTTCCAGGGCCTTGTCTGCAGGTTCCGGACTCATGTGCACGTTCGGGCTCACGCGCAGGTTCGGGCTCATGTGGAGGCTCGGGGATGGTGCGGAAGTTCGGGAATCGTGCGCAACCCCGGGGCCACTTCCGCAGCTCTAGGGCCTTGCCCGCAGCTCCAGGGCCTTGTGCGCGGGTTGCGGGCCTTGTTTCCAGGTTCCGAGCCTCCTGCGCAGCTCCGCGGGCTTGTTCGCAGGCTCCGGATCTCGTCCGTAGATCCGGGCTGTCGCATGTGTCGTGAGACTTGCCACCCGTCGTAGGGATCTCCGGCGGCCCACCACTTCGCGCCCCCTTCACCTGTGGCCTCTTGAGCTAGCTCGGAGGCTACCGACGCCGCTGCGCTGCGTTTCACGTGAAACATCGCGCTATTGAGGAAATGGGACCGCCACGTCGCGGGGCCCTGTCCGATTCAACGCATCACCAGCGGTCGCCAATCAGAATGGGTTGGCCGCGTCGAGCTACAAGCCTGAGTCTTACCTGCGGCAGATGCCAGTGGGGCGCGATAGACCTGCCTTCGACGCACCATTCGCGGTCACACCGCGGGCAGTGCGGCGACTGCCTGTTGGACCGAATGCCTGGTCAACGGGACTGCGTCCGTGCAGAAGGCGATGCGTTCACCGACTTGCATTCAGAACAATCACTCGACAACGCCCAACGTAGGCGATCCGTGGCGGCTGCAGTCTCACCAGCCAGGCTTGAGCTCGGCAACGCTGACTGTTCAGCGCTCGTGAGGAGCGGGCCCTGCACGACAGAACTCGGGACGTGGCGTGACTCGTGCCCAGAAAGCCGTCTGCCGGTGGTCCATTCGCTGCGGACGCACAGCTGGGTGCTCGCATTCGCCGGTTCACCTCCGGGTTCCTGACTCGGATTCGCCGGGCTGCTTGCTGGCATCCGAGCCCTGGCACCTGAGCCAGCCGCCTGTGCTTTCCGGCATGGCGCCTTGCGTCGCGGCGCCGTTCTGTGTCGTCACCATACGGTGAGATTGGGCCCGTCTTCGAGTTGTTGACGGCGTTCGCAGGGGTTTGCACGCTGCGTTACGTCACGTGAGGCGGCCACGTCCCGGTGCGCTGCTGCTCCCTTCGCGTACTCCCCCATCTGCCGGCGATTCTCCATTCCGGAGTGGTGCGGGTTCAGCAGCTTGTATGGTGAACACCCCATGTCACCGTCGGTGTGCATGCTCAATGGCAGGCGGCGCATCGTGTTCGTCGAGGCGTGTCCCGATCGTCGCGGCGGCCAGCGAGTGTGATCGCGATGAGAGGTGGTGACCGCACATGAGACCTGATGCGTCCGCTGTCTTTGTCCAGGAACGTGCGTCCTCGTCTCGTGGTGGGAATCAGCAGCAGTCCTTCGGGACATGTGCGGGTCCTCGTCGGCGCCCGGTGCCCGGTGCGCGGTGCCGGAATCCGGCGCCGGCGGCATGAGGACGGAAGAACTCGGGGGCTGAGGCGCGGTCCGGAGGTGTGGGCACCCGGGATGGGAGCGGGCAAGATACGAAGGTGCCGCGACCGTCTGCCTCTCGCGCGGTGGCGGTCGGGCTACGCCTTGGACTCGGCTGTGCGAACTGCCCATGACTGCGATGCACTGTGACGCAGGCACAATGTCCACCTTCGGCGAGAGCGGGGAACAGCGCCGGCGGGCACCGTCAGAATCTCGGTGGCGCCCGGGGGATGGTCGAGTTACGGTGACTGCCCACCGGCGTTGTCTCCATCTGTCGAGCTCTGGATGTTTCACGTGAAACACCGCAGATGCATCCCGGTCGCGGCCTGATGCCAGCGGGGAGAATCCATCGACATCACCGGGAAAGATCCATCGAAGGCATCGAAGGCATCGAAGGCATCGAAGGCATCGAAGGCATCGAAGGCATCGAAGGCATCGAAGGCATCGAAGGCATCGAAGTGGCGCGGAGCCGCGTGCTGACGTCGCGGCCGTAGCGGGGGAAGGTCGTTCTTCCACCTGCGGGACCATGTGTGGAAACGCGCTGGCATGATCCCCCAAAGTCGTCACGCGTGTGTCGGCCGGGCCGGAATGTGCCGTCGGGCGGGTTCATGGCACGCGACCAACCACACCGAGGTGCCAGGGGACACGCGCGCGCTCATCGCGACGGAAGGCACAGTCGCGACGGCGGGCACTGTCGGGACGAACGCTACTGGCGGAGCGGAAATCACCGTCGTGTCGGGGCGAACGCCACTGGCGCAGCGGAAGGCAGCGTCGGGGCGAGGGGTTGCGGCGGAAGCCCCTGTCGCAGTGCAAAGCGCCGTCGCATAGCCCTGGCGACGCAGCGTGGAAGCTGGGAGCTTGGATCATCGAGCACCGTGATGCTCTCCTCCCGACACTGCCCCCGAGTTTCGACGCAGAGGCCGCCCGCCCCTCAGCGTCGGGAGTGCATCGCATTTCACCCGCGGCGTCAGTTGTGCCTTTACGCGAAGCACCGAAGCGAGCCATCCGCCACCGCCGATCGACCATCAACGCGTCTCTGCTGACGTACGTCAAAGGCTCCCCCACTCACCCGCACCGACACCGGCGGTCGAGCACATCATGGGAGGTCCACTTCATGATCACCGTGCCGCCAGCGTCCTGTTGTTACCTGTGGAGGAATCTGGGGAAAGTCGCCGTCCGTGACGTGTGGTTCCGCAGGATTCCGGGGTTGGAACGTGTGTTCGACTGTGAATAGATCTGTGGATTACTTGTCCAGCAACTTCACACACTCACCCAATTCGGGATAGAGAACACGACATCCTGAGCGGGGATGAAGACCTGCATGAGACCCATGGAGGCCCCGCAAACCTGCGCCAAATCGTGTTGGATCGCATAGAGTAGAACGTGCTGGATTCGCGCGCGTAAGGAGTGTGTTTCACGTGAAACAGTCCCCCAACGCGGACATGACAGACGGCTTCGGAGACGACACCCCGCTCGCACGTGAGCTCGCGGATCTGAGCGCTCGTCGCCGCCGACTGGAGCAGTCCGACGTGTCGTTCGCGGGCCGTACGCGCGTCATGACGGTGTCGAACCAGAAGGGTGGCGTCGGCAAGACGACCACGACGGTGAACATCGCCGCGGCTATCGCTGCTGTCGGCGGTCGCGTGCTGGTGATCGACCTTGACCCCCAGGGCAACGCGTCGACCGCGCTGGGTATCCCCCACAGCGCCGACACCGCCTCGATCTACGACGTTCTGATCGACGACTTCCCCCTGGCCGACGTGGTGCAGGTGAGTCCCGAATCGCCGAACCTGCTCTGTGCCCCCAGTACGATTCACCTCGCTGGTGCCGAGATCGAACTCGTCTCCCAGGTGGCCCGAGAGCATCGGCTTCGTACCGCCCTCACGACGTTCATTGAATCCTCCGAACAACCGATCGACTTCGTCATCATCGACTGCCCTCCGTCGCTCGGACTCTTGACGATCAACGCGTTCACCGCCGCGACCGAGGTCTTCATCCCGATCCAGTGCGAGTACTACGCCCTCGAGGGTCTCAGCCAGCTGCTCGGAAGCGTGCAGATGATCCAGAAGCACTTGAATCCCGCGCTTCACGTGTCGACCATCCTGCTGACGATGTATGACGGCCGCACCAGGCTCGCGCAGCAGGTCGCGGATGAGGTACGTTCACACTTCACCGATCAAGTTCTCGACACGGTCATCCCGCGTTCGGTCCGCGTATCGGAAGCCCCCAGCTTCGGGCAGACGGTGGTCGCCTACGACCCCCAGTCGGCCGGAGCCATCGCATATCGCGAAGCCGCTATCGAAATCGTTCAGCGGAGCGCGTCAGAAACGAAAGAAGGGACGCGCTGATGGCGAAGCGTACTGGCCTCGGACGAGGAATCGGGGCACTCATCCCCACGAGTGAGCCCAACGAGTCGCGTCCCGTAGACGTCTTCTTCCCCGACAACAACGCCTCCAACAAGGCGGCCGCTGAGGCCGCTGAGGCTGCTGCAAACACGCCGCCGCAGGACGCGTCCACGGCAGCGGAGCCCGCCGCGAAGAAGCCTGCCGCGCGCAAGCCAGCGGCAAAGGCCCCGAAAACAGCTGAGAAGCCGGCACCGGCAGCCGACGACGAACTCGTGCCTGTTCCTGGGCTCACGCTGATTCAGGTGGACCCGCACTCGATCGTTCCGAACCCGCGCCAGCCGCGAACGGTGTTCGATGCGGAGGATCTTGCCGAACTGGTGCACTCCGTGCGTGAGTTCGGCGTGCTACAGCCGGTGGTCGTGCGATCCGCGCCCGGGGGGAACGGCTATGAGCTCATCATGGGTGAGCGCCGTACGCGAGCTGCGCGTGAAGCCGGTCTGGCCACCATCCCCGCCATCGTCCGTGAGACCGACGACGTCGATCTGCTGCGCGACGCTCTGCTGGAGAACCTCCACCGCTCCGAGCTGAACCCGCTGGAAGAAGCATCGGCCTATCAGCAGCTCCTCGATGACTTCGGGATCACGCACGAGCAGCTCGCCAGCCGCATCGGCCGCTCGCGTCCGCAGGTCTCCAACACCCTGCGCCTCCTCAAACTCCCCGTGGCCGTGCAGCAGCGCGTCGCGGCCGGGGTGCTGTCTGCCGGACACGCACGCGCCATCCTCTCGCTCGACTCCCCCGAAGCTATGTCTCGACTCGCGGACAAGATCGTGAACGAGGACCTTTCCGTACGCGCGGCCGAGTCTGCGGCCAAGACCATCGAAGGCTCCACCGGTCGCGCCACCAAGCCACACGCCGGCGCTCGGCGGGCGTTCCTCGACGACGTCGCGACTCGCCTCGGCGACCGCCTCAACACACGCGTCAAGATCGCCCTGGGCGCGCGTAAGGGACAGGTCAGCATCGAGTTTGCCAGCATTCAGGACCTGAATCGCATTCTCGGCGAGCTCGGTGAGGATGAGTTCGGCGCTGCAAAGTAGCACATCAATTCCCTGATCAGCGGCATTTATGTGTCGATGCGCGTGGGCGCGCGGAGTGATCTGGACGCCTGGTTGGGGGCGTCGTATCGCGTCCTGGGAGCGTTCTTCGGGGCCGAGGCTGCGAGCCGGGGCGGGGCTCGGAGTCGGCCGCTTCGGGCGACCCCTGAGCCCGCAGCCCGGCGGAGGTGTGAGCCCGCAGCCCGAGCGGAGATGTGAACCCGCAGCCTTGTCGGAGCCCTGAACCCGCAGCGCCGTGGGGCCCCGGACCCCCAGCCAGGGCGGAGCTCTGAGCACGCGGCCCGAGGCTGAGTCGCATGGCGTGGTGTCAATTCTCACCGGGGTTCTCATGATCGTTGACGTTGATGGGCCACCGTGGGATGACCACTCTGGCACCACGCTACGGGACGTGACCCAGTCGGCTCGAAGCTCTGAATCCGCAGCCCGGGCGGAGCTCGGAGGCCCGCCTTGAGATCTTGCGTCCTGGGGTCACATGGAGGTTGCCTTCGGCCATCGCAGCAGGGTGCTTCCTCCTGAGCGTGTCGCCAGATGAGGGCATTTGCTCGAAAAGAGGACGCAGTCGAGGCGATCGTCCTCCTTTCGCGTCATTGTCCGCGTTTCGCGACACGAGCCGGGGCAGTCACGTCACCCTCTGAGGTGACAGTGCTGTCCCACCGGCGTGGGGTGCGGGTCCGTGGGGTGCGGGTCCGGGTGCGAGCAGGAAGCTGAGCCGGGACGTTCCGAGTCCGGGTCGTGGTGCGCGCAGCGAGACATTGGGTGGTGCGTGGAATGGCCACGGACGGGCGGCATCCCAATGAATCGGTGATAGGGAGCCCAGCCAGCCGCAGGCGCACCAGCGGCGCTGAGACGGCGCCTGAGACGGCGCTGAGACGGCCGCTGAGACGCCCGGAGGAGTGATGGCAGCGGCAGCTCAGTACCGCCGCCAGAACCGCAGCGTCCACCCGCTCCCCCGCATCGCAGTCGCGCTCGCTCGTCGCGAACGAGGGCTCCCGCCGGAGCCGATGTCGGCACCTCGTCGTAGTCTGGAAGGGATGACTTCCGAGTACGAACCCCGCCGACGCGCCAGCCTGGAGCTGCTGCGCGCTGAGGCGATCGATGAACTGAGCGTGCTCATCGCCGAACGCATCCGCAACGGCGAGGATCCCTGGGACTTCATGGAGGAGCTCCCGAGCGTCGACGAACTCGTCGTCTACACGCTGCGTGCGGAGAACATCCAGGCCAACGATGGCGTCCGCCCGAACCAGGTGCGTCACTATCGTGTGCTGCGTCATATTTCGCTCGACTACCCGCCGCTCACGCCGGCAGTGTGGAAGCTGCTTGGCGAGACCAACACGCATCGCCGGTGGGATCCGACGGTACGCGTCGACGCGGGATGATCGTCGCTGGAAGACGGTAACGCGACGACGGTAGGGGGCACGGCACCCTACTTCTACCCTCGGCAGTTCCGCCCCGATAGGCACTGGGGCAGTTGTCCTTCCCATCGGCAGTCCATCAGGGGCGTCCGTGGCTGCGCTTCGATGGTTCCGATTGAGGTTTGGGGCGCGGATCTGAGGCGAGGCATAGCTCGTCCCACGCCGCTTCTGAAGCCTGAGACGGCTCGCGGTTCGGCCGTCACGGACGCCTGACGCTCGGGCGAAGGCCTGAAGCACCCCATAGGTCCGACTTCCACAGGCACGTCCAACGCTTTGGCGAGAGCCGAGGGGACCTGCAGTCCGGCTCCACCGAGCGCGTCAACTTTCGGGCGAAACTGAGGTGACCGACAGCCCGGTTTCACTGGGCGGATCAAGGCCCCACACAAACCTGAAGCGACCCGCCGGAACTTCACTGGGTACGCCAAAGACCCGAGGCCTTTACGCGTGGGATGACGCGAGGTGCGGGGCGAGGTCGGCCTCCCGCGGTCCGGCTTCCTCGGACGCGTTGGACCTGCGGGCGAAAGCCCCACAGCCCGACTTCACCGACCGGATCGAAGCCCCCGGCGCACACCTGAAGCGTCCTCGCGGAACTCACCCCGGGTACGCCGAAAGGCCCCGGGCGAACCCGAGGCCTTTGCGCGTGCGCTTACGCCAGGTAAGGGGCGAGGTCGGCCTCGAGAGCCGGCTTGCCCTTGGCACCGATGATGGTGGTCTCCACCTGACCGGCGTTGAACACCTTCATCGCGGGGATGGAGGTGATCTGGTACTTCATCGCCAGGTCGGGGTTCTCATCCACGTTGAGCTTGAGGATGGTGATCTTGCCCTCGTTCTCGGCAGCGATCTGGTCGAGGATGGGCGAAACCATGCGACACGGACCGCACCACTCGGCCCAGAAGTCCACGAGCACGGGACCCTCGGCCTTGATGACGTCCGCATCCCACGTCTGCGAGCTAGTCGCCTGAGCGGTCATATCGGAATCTCCTTGATCTGGGGCTGACGCTTCGAGAGCCCGATGGGTAGAACCGGGAAGGATGCTGGATCATTCCCGACAGGCATCACGCGATGGTGACCAGGTCCTCTGCGCCGGCCTCGCGTGCTGCGAGGTAGTGCTCGACGTCCAGCGCCGCCACCGTACCGCTGGCGGCCGCCGTGACGGCCTGGCGGTAAAACGGGTCGACCACATCACCTGCGGCGAACACACCGGGGATGGAGGTGCGCGACGTGCGTCCCTGCACCGCGATGGTGCCCTCGGCCGTGAGGTCCAGCTTGGAGTGGACCAGGTGCGTGCGCGGGTCGTTGCCGATCGCGACGAACAGGCCCTCGAGCGGCAGCTCGGTGAGCGTGCCGTCGACGGTGTTGCGCAGCGTCACCGCGGTCACCGCGGACTCACCATGAATGTCGGCGACCTCGGAGTTCCAGATGAACTCGATCTTGGGGTTGTCGATGGCGCGCTGCTGCATGATCTTGGAGGCGCGCAGCGAGTCGCGGCGCACGATCACGTAGACCTTGTCCGCGAAGCGAGTGAGGAACGTGGCTTCTTCCATGGCGGAGTCGCCACCGCCGACCACGGCGATGGTCTTCTCACGGAAGAAGAAGCCGTCGCAGGTGGCGCACCAGGAGACGCCGTAGCCGCTGAGGCGATCCTCGGACTCCAGTCCGAGGCGACGGTACGCGGAGCCGGTGGCGTAGATGACCGTCTCGGCTTCCTCCTCGCGACCGCTGCCGAGCACGACCTTCTTCACGTCACCGGAGAGGTCGAGATCCTCGACGTCGTCGTACACGACCTCGGCACCGAACTTCTCGGCCTGCTTCTGCATGAGGTCCATGAGCTCGGGGCCCATGATGCCCTCCGGGAAGCCGGGGAAGTTCTCGACCTCGGTGGTCTTCATCAGCTCGCCGCCCGCCTCCACGGAGCTCGCGATGACGAGAGGCTCCAGGCCTGCACGAGCCGTGTAGATCGCCGCCGTGTATCCGGCAGGGCCCGACCCGATGATGATGACTTTCCGCACTGTTCCTCCAGAGTTCGTCATGCTCAACCAATCGTACGCGCGGCGCATTCCCGCCGGCTGTGCGCGCTCAGCGTCCGAGCATGCGCTTGGCCGTATCGACAGCCACCTGCAGCTCCGGAGCGCGCAGCAGACGCAGCACGATCACGTAGACGATGGCCGCCACGATGCCGATGATGGCCAGCCCCGGAATCGCCATCAGCTTGCCGACCAGGGTGGGTTCGTTCGAGACCATCCAGCTGTGCGACCCGCCCAGCAGCTCGTAGGTGACCCAGCCCACCGCGGCGGCAGCGATGCCGGCCACGATGAAGCGCGCGTACGCGGTGAGCCAGCTGCGCGAGTGCAGGGACCCGATCCGACGACGCAGCAGCAGGATCGCGACGACTGTCTGCACGATGGTCGCGAAGGTCTGTCCCGCGGCGATGCCCACGCCCAGCTGGTCCTCCGGCAGCAGCCAGTAGGCGGCGAATGCTGTGGCGATGACGATCGACTGCTGCAGGACCGTGAAGAAGAACGGCGTCCGGGTATCTCCGTAGACGTAGAACGTGCGCTGCACGATGAACAGGATCGCGACCGGGATGAGATTGGCGAGATACGCCCACAGCACGGGTGCCACCTGCAGCGCCGAATCGGCGTCCGAAGTGAACAGACGGCTCGCGGGCACCGCGGCGACGGCCAGAGCGGCCGTGGCGAGCACGATGAAGACTCCCAGCGTCCGAATCGACGAGTCGATGTCCTTCACCAGTTCGTCTTTTCTACCCTCCGCCGCATGTTCGCTGATGCGGGTGAAGTAGGGAGTTCCGATCGAGAGCACGATGATCGAGTACGGGAGGATGTAGACGAGGAACGCGTTGTTCATGCTGAACTGCGCGGGCGAATCGCCCGACGCGTTCGAGACCAGCTGAGACTGGATCGCACCGGCGATCTGGGCGATGATCACCATCGCGAATGTCCACCCGCCGAGACGTGCGATCTCGCTCAGACCGACTCCGCGCCACTGGAAATCCGGACGGAGCTTCAGACCTGCGCGGCGCCAGAAAAGCAACAGCACCAGGAACTGCGCGATGATCCCGCCGGTGGTCACGATGCCGATGAAGGCGATCCGGTCCGGGGTCCAGTCGGCCATCGCGGTCATCGGCGTCTGGAACATCGTCATGAAGACGATGAGCCCGGCGATGGAGAACACGTTGTTGACCACCGGAGCCCACGTGTACGGGCCGTACACATTGCGAGCGTTGAAGGTCTCCCCCACCAGCGCGAACAGGCCGTAGAAGAGGACCTGCGGAATGCACCAGTAGGCGAACGCTGTGGCGAGAGCCACCTGCGCAGCTCCGCCCTTGAACGCGCCCGCGTAGATCAGTACCAGCAGCGGCGCCGCGATCGTCGCGAGGATCGTCACCGCGGTCAGCACCACGGTGGAGAGCGTGAACAGCTTGGAGACGAACGCGTTTCCGCCATCCTCGTGCTGGCGTGACTTCACGATCTGCGGCACGAAGACTGCAGTCAGCACACCGGCGGAGATGATGTTGAAGATCGTGCTGGGAAGCCCGTTGGCCACCGCGAACGCGTCGCCGACGAAGAACTCGCCGAGCACCTGCACGAGCAGCACCGTGCGAACCAGACCCAGCACGCGCGAAGCCATGGTTCCGGCGGCGATCATCGCGCTGCTGCGTCCGAGACTAGCCACGGGGCTCCTTGTCTGCGGCATCGGCCGCATCGTTCTTCGCGGCCGAGCCGGCGCGGTAGGCAGCGCGTGCCTCCCGGCGGTTGGGTTCCGGTGTCACGCCCGTGGCCGCGTCAGCGCGCCGCCGGCGGATGGTGCGCCACGTGCCGAGGCTGAAGAGGACCACCACGATGGTCCCGAGAATCACAAGGCCGATGGTCTCCCAGTCGGCACGCACGCGGATCTCTGCGTACTGCACGCCACCGATCGGCACCCCCGTAGGCGAGGCCGCGCTCAGCGCGAGCTTCACATCGCCGTTGCTGATGCCGGCGGTGACCGGCACGGAGAAGCTGGTGTTGCTGTGCGCGGCTGCCTCGACGACGGTGGTCTTCTGCACGCCCAGCCGCAGATCGTTCGGGGTAGCCGTCACGACAACGGTCACGGGAAGATCCAGATCGTTGCGGATCTTCATCGGGATGTTGGAACCCGAACTCACTAGAGTCACGGTCTCGGGTCGCACGATGCTCACCGCGCCGACGATCTCGTCCTGCGTGCGGGCGCGCTGGGCGGCGACGAGGGCATCCCAGTCGTCGCGGGAGATCTCGCTCACGGACAGCAGCTGGAGGATGCGCGCGCGCTCGCGGCCGACGAGAACCGACGGATCGGCGAGCACGGAGGAGAACGCCGTCACCCGCTCTTCATCGGCGAGCAGGTTGCGCAGCGCCTCGGCGCGATCGGTACCGGAATCGCTGGGCGAGGCCGAGGTCAACGCGCCGGCGACAGGAGGCGCGGCGAGCAGGCGCGACATCGGCTGCCCGGTGATCAGGGTCCCAGACGACACCGCGCCGAGAGCGGCACGGAGCGCCTCCGGCTGTGCGGCGGTCCCCCGGCCGACCACGACGACAACCGGGTCGGCCGACTGCTGGGCATCCAGGCGGAGCAGCGCCGTCGCCGTCGCCAGAAGCGCGCCGCGAGCTGTGGCAGCAGGCTCCTCCGACGCCGCGCGGAGCACGTCCGCCAGCGCGGCGTCGTAGCCGAGGATCGAGGAATCACCCACGGCCTGGTGACCCGCCGTCGACGCCAACTGGTCGTTCGATACCAGCACGGGACTGCCCGCAGCCAGTGGGAGGACAGCGTCCGTGGCGGAGCCCGGGGTGGGCCAGACGAGGGTGCCGAGCGTGTCGCCGAGGTCAGTCAGCTGTTCCAGCGTCGGGAGCACCGGGGCGTCCGAGGGAGCCTCCGTGGTCGGCGTGGCTGTCGGCGCAGCCGCGGCGCTGGCCGTCACGGATTCTGTGGGCGTGGGGGTCGGAGTATCAGCGGGTCGAGGCTCAGAACCGGGAAGACCGACCGCGGGCTCGCGGAAGTTGTCGGAGGAGAGGTACGCGTCCAAGGACAGCGGAGCGAGGAGTTGGGGAAGTCCCGCATCAGCCTGGACCTGTGGATCGGCGTCGGCGAACGGCAGCTCGAAGCGCTCGTTCTTCAACGCGAGCAGCTCCGTCAGCCAGGTCACCGCAGACGGCGGCGCGGCGGATCCGAGTGCGCGAATGGCCGCGGGGATCGCGGGATCGATCGCGAGCACCACACTCGGCTCGACGGCTGCTTCCAGATCGGCCGTGAGCGCGCCGGTCGGGCTCGTCAGCTCCGCGAGCCGCTCGGAGGAGAGCAGACCGCTGCCGGCGACCGGCACGGTGATCGGGAGCACCGTCGTGGTGGTGACCGGTGCCGCGTCGGCGGCGACCACGGTGATCACCGCACGCTCGGTGAAAGACTGCGTACCGGCCGAGTAATGCACCTGCACGGCGTAGACACCGGGGATCAACGCCAGCACGACCGGATCGGTCACCGTCGTCGTGATGGCGGCGGAGCCGACGCCTCCGGTATCGATCGCGGGCATCGCCGTGCTGGCGACCGGGACCGTGTCTGCGCTGCGTGAGCCGCTCATCCAGCCGAGAACCGCCGCACGGTCCGCCAGCGGCTCGCGACCGAGGGAGAGCGAGACCGTGCCCGTGGGAAGAGGCTCCTGTCCCGGATTGGCGACGTCCGCGGTGACCCGAAGGGACTGGCCCGGGCGCAGGACGCCATTCGCCGACGGCGACACCGAAAGATCGGGCGTGACGGGGGTGGCCGAGGGGGACGGGGTGGCGGCGGCATGTGCCGGGGCAGACACCGCGCCGCCGAGCATCGCGAGAAGGAAGGCCATGACGACGAGGGCCGCGGCACCCGCGTGGCGCAGGCGACGGCTGCGCGCGATCCGGGACGCCCGGACATCGAGGCTGGTGGCAGTCATTGTGTCGTCGGGAGCCCGGGCGGACGCCCGCGAACCCGTGTCGATTCTAGGTCGTGCCACCTGACAGTTCCGATCCGTGCGCACCGTGTCCTGCCCCGTCTCGCGCCGGGGGGAACGCGCAGGGTCCGACGTTGGCGCTTGAATAGGGAGGTGAACGTGCATCCCGATCCCGAGCTCGTCGCGCTCCTCGCGCACGACCTGCGTGCCGCCGACTACACCTCGGAGCGCATCCGCGCCGCCTGGGGCGAGAGCGCGGATGACGCCTACGGCCGCGGGATCCGTGTCGCGGCGCTGCGGGCGCTGGGCGACCGCGTCGATCCGCTCGCGACCCTGGCGCGGCTGTTCGTGCTGGGAGTTTCGCAGCCGGTCGGGGCCGTGGCTGCAGCACTCCCGTCGATCGGTATCGAAGGGTTGCAGGCGCTCGGAATCGCCGCCGTCGACGGTGAGCAGGTGGGTGCTCGCTCCCTGCTGCGCCCGCAGTCGTATGTGGACGAGTCGGGAATGGGTGAGTGGCTCATCGCCAGCGATCTGGACGAACTCGTGCTGGGCGGGCCGCTGCCGGATGACCACGTGCTCGGCGTGGGAGGGGCGTCGCTGACCCTGGCGGGCCTCCAGCTGCCGCTGACCACGGGGCGGGTGCTGGATCTCGGAACCGGCTGCGGCATCCAAGCCCTGCGCGCGCGCCGCTACGCGGAGCGGGCCGTTGGCACCGACATCTCGCCGACCGCCCTCGCCTATGCCCGCTTCAACGCCCTGCTGAACAAGGTGTCCGACATCGAGCTGCGCGAGGGCAGCCTGTTCGAACCGGTTGCCGGCGAACGCTTCGACCGGATCGTGTCGAACCCGCCTTTCGTCATCACTCCTCGGCGCGACGACGTTCCCGCCTTCGACTATCGCGACGGCGGAATGCAGGGGGACGACCTCGTGGCGGCGGTGTTCGCGGGCGTCGGTGAGCACCTGGTCGATGGCGGCATCGCGCAGTTCCTCGGCAACTGGGAGTATCGCTGGGGATCGGACGGTCTGGATCGCGTGCGCGAGTGGGTGGCGGCGTCGCCGGTTCCGCTGGACGCCTGGGTGATCGAGCGCGAGCAGCTGGACCCGATCGAGTACGCGTCGCTGTGGGTCCGCGACGGGGGAACCGTGGCGGGTTCGGCGGGCCATGAGGCGCTGCTCAGCGCGTGGCTGGAGGACTTCGCGCACCGCCGCGTCACCCGCGTCGGCTTCGGATACGTGCTCCTGCGCCGCGCGATGGGCGAGCCGACCCTGCGTCGCTTCGAACGCGTGGACACCCCGATTCCCGCCGAAGGCTCCCTCGGTTCGCACCTGGCCGCGATGCTGGCCGCGCACGATCGACTCGCGCAGCTCGATGACGATGCACTCGCGGCTGTTCCGCTCGTGACGGCACCGGACGTGTCCGAGGTTCGCCATCACCTCCCCGGCCATGAGGATCCCACGGTGATCGAGCTGCGTCAGGGCACCGGGTTCGGCCGTGCGCTGTCGGTGGATCCGGCTGTCGCGGGGCTCGTGGGAGCCTGTGATGGCGAGCTCGCAGTCGGACCGCTCATCGCCGCGATCGCGCAGCTGCTCGATGTGGACGCCGGCGAGCTCGGTGCCGATGTGCTGCCTCGGGTCCGCGAACTCGTGATCACCGGATTCCTTCGCTTCCCGAGCGAGGATGCGGAATGAGCGTCGATTCCCTGCTGCGGATGCTGCCGGAGCACTCGTCGCGCATCTGCACCGACATCACCGCATTCGACGAAGCGATGGCGGTGGGCGAGACCGCTCGCTTCCGCGACCCGGCACGCTGGGAGGATCTCGACGTCGACCCCCGCTGGGCCGTCATCGGCGGCAACGATCACGGCGACACCTGGCTTCTCGGTCCGGATGGCGGCGTGTGGCTCTTCGACAGCAATCACGGGTTGCAGTCGGCCCACCTCTTCGACGCCGTCCGCATCGACATCACGGAGTGGCTGGTGCTGGCTCACGCGCTGCGCACCTTCGAACGCATTGCGGAGCCCACCGACGACGCCGTCATGCGTCTCGACATGATGCTGGAGTCCATCTCCCCGGGCCTCGGCGACCGCTACCCGTATCCGCTCCCCTTCACGTGAAAAGCATGGATTGCGTGCAAGACTCATGCGCCAGGTGACATAAGCAGGGTGTGGAGCGTGCTGACATCGACGAGATCACCCCGGTCGAGGGGGCGTCGATGCGCGAGCAGCCATGCGGTGAGGCGGAATCGAGTGCGCTGACTCCGCGCGACACGGCGTGGTTCGAGGTCATCGTGCGCGAGCACGCGTCGTCGCTCGTGCGCTACTTCGCTCGCCGCGGACCGCGTCAGGACGCCGAGGACCTCGCCGCCGACGTCTTCATGATCGCGTGGCGTCGTCGTTCGGACATTCCCGCTGAGGCCGTGCTGCCCTGGCTCTATCGTTCGGCGGGGTTCGTGCTCGCGAATCATCGACGCAAGCGCGTGGACCTGACGGTCGATGTGCTGCCCGAACGCGGCACCACACCGGTCGCGGAGGATCCCGAACTCCATCTTCTGTTCGATGCGGAGGTGCGTGGAGCGCTCGCCAGCGTCAGCGAACGAGATCGGCACATCCTGCTGCTGCACGCGTGGGAGGGCCTGAACGGCGAGGAACTGGCAGCCGTGCTGGGAATCAGTCGGTCTGGCGCCGACGCGGCGCTCTCCCGTGCACGCACACGTCTGCGCGAAGCGTGGGGCGATCGCGCCCGGTTCTGAGCGAGGCGATGCAAGTTCCGCCGCTCCGACGACATATTCCGTGATGACTGCCCGGTGACGAGAGGCGAAGACATGAACGACGACACGAACCCCGAAGATGAAGCGATGGCACGGCTGCGCGCTGCAGACCCGGCAGCGGGTGTGGAGCCGGTGAGCGGGTTCGTGGAGCGGGTCGTCGCCGACACGTCCGCCGAATCTCCGACGCCCGTCGCCGACCTCTCCGCCGAACGCGAGCGACGTCGACCGCGCTGGCTCGCGGTTGCCGCAGTCGCCGCGTCCCTGCTGGTGGTCGGCGGTGCCGGCGGTTACGGGATCGCGGCGCTCGGGGCGGACCGAGGCGGCACGACGGCGGCCGCCCCTCCGATCTCGCTGTCGGAGGGTTCGAACGCGGCGGATGGGTCGGGCGTGGCGGATAGCGCAGGGGGTCCGACCGAGCAGGGAGCGACGGTTGATCCTGCAACGGGCTCCACATCAGACTCCGTGATGCCGGGCTGGGGGCGAAACCACTTCACCTCCTCCGATCTGTCGACTCAGGCGACCTCCGCCGCCGGATACGCCTTCGATCCTGCCGCCGCATCGAACGTCGACACGATCCGCGGGCTGGCTCAGGCCCTCGGGGTGGAAGGTGAGCCCCAGCTGATCGACGGCGCCTGGAGCGTCGGCCCTCAGGACGGTACGAGCACATCCCTGTGGGTCAGCCTCGACGGCACCCTCAGTTTCTGGTACTCGAATCCAGCAGGGTCTCCGTGGGCTTGTCCCAGCGATGGGGCGGAGTGCACGCCGGTCGGTGACATCCCGAGCGAAGAGGCCGCGATCGACGCCCTTCGCTCGATCATGGCCGCCGCTGGCCAAGACGTGAACGGCTTCGAGTACGACTCCGTGACCTGGGAGGGCGCGACAAGTCGTACGGCGCAAGCCTGGCGGCTTGTGGATGGTCAGCGTGCCGATGCGGCATGGTCGCTGGAGCTGTCTGCCAGCGGCATCTCCTCGGTTTCCGGAGGGCTTGCGCCCCTCGTGAGTCTCGGCGACTATCCCGTGGTCAGCGCCGCGGAGGCCTTCGAGCGTCTCTCCGACCCCCGGTTCGGCACCCAGCCAGTCGGCCCGTTCTACGTCACTAACGCGTCGGAGACCGAAACCTGGACCCCGCCGACCGCGCCGCCGACGACGCCGGTCGCCGGTTCATCGATCGTGTGGCCCGTCACTGACGTGCACATCGTGGATGCGCGTCTCGGCCTCGCGACCCAGATGCAGCCGGACGGCAGCACGGTCCTCGTGCCGGCCTATGAGTTCACGGATAGCGACGGCGGAGGCTGGTCGGTGATCGCGGTGGCCGATGAGGCACTGGCCTTCTCCGCCGAGTAGCGCATCCCCGTAGGCTGTCGCGATGACGACGATCGAGGACGTGTGGCCGCTGTTCGGGCTGGAGCTGCGGACGCCTCGGCTGGTGCTGCGACCGGCGCGGGACGAGGACATCCCGGCCGTGGTGGATGCAGCGCTGGCGGGAGTGCACGATCCCGCGGTGATGCCGTTCTCCTTCCCCTGGACCGATCAGTCTCCCGAGGTGATGGGCGCAGCGATCGCTCGCTATCACTGGAGCATGCGTGCAGCCATCCAGCCGCAGTCGTGGACGATTCTGTTCGCGATCATCCATGACGGCATCGTGATCGGCGTTCAGGATCTGGGCGGGCATCAGTTCCCGCAGCTGCGCGAAGTCTCCACCGGATCCTGGCTGACGCAGTCGGTGCACGGCCGCGGGCTCGGGAAGGAGATGCGTCAGGCGGTGCTGAGCTTCGCGTTCGACCATCTCGGTGCACGGGAGGCCACGTCGGGAGCCGCAGAATGGAACGCCTCCTCGCTCGGTGTGTCCCGGGCGCTCGGATATGTCGATGACGGCATACAGCGCGCTGTCACTCGTCCCGACACCGCCGAGACGATGGTTCGTCTCCGCGTGCGCAAGGAGGACTTCGTCCGTCCCGAGTGGGCGCTCGCGGTGACGGGAGTGGATCCGGTCCGAGAGTTCCTGGGGCTGAGCGGCCGCGCGTGAACGCCGGAGAACCGCGCCGGTAGGCTGGAGTTCATGCTGAACATGGCTGAAGGAGTCGCGCGCCTGGGCGCCATCGCAGCGAATCCGGTGGTGGCCACCGTCGCGCAGGCGTTCGCCGCTGCCGGTCACGACCTGTCGCTGGTGGGCGGTCCGGTACGCGACGCCCTGCTCGGCCGTCCGGTGCACGACCTCGACTTCACGACCGACGCGAGCCCGGACGAGATCCTCGCGGTCGTGAAGCCCCTCTCCACCACGCACTGGGACATCGGCCGCGCTTTCGGCACGATCGGCGCCCGCGTCCAGGGCGAGAACGTCGAGATCACCACCTACCGTGCCGATGAATATGACGGCGTCACGCGCAAGCCGGTGGTGGCGTTCGGCGACTCTCTCGAGGCCGATCTGACCCGTCGCGACTTCACCGTGAACGCCATGGCTCTGCGCGTTCCCCAAGTGCAGCTGGTGGATCCCACCGGCGGCATCGAAGACCTGGTGGCCGGCGTGCTGCGCACCCCGATCGATCCCGCCATCAGCTTCGGCGACGATCCCCTGCGGATGCTGCGTGCTGCCCGGTTCTCCTCGCAGTTGGAGTTCGAGGTCGCCCCGGAGACGGTCGCCGCCATCGCGACGCTGCGCGGCACGCTCGGCATCGTCTCCCCCGAACGCATCCAGTCCGAAGTCGTTCGCCTGCTGCAGACGGACGATCCGGCTCGCGGTCTGCGTCTGCTGGTGGACACCGGGCTGATCGAGGAATTCCTCCCGGAGATCTCCGAGTTGCGCCTGGAGACCGATGAGCACCACCACCACAAGGACGTCTACGAACACTCGCTGACAGTGCTCGCTCAGGCGATCCAGCTCGAGAAGACGCGGTTCCCGGACGCGGCGCCCGACGTCGCGCTTCGTCTGGCGGCACTGCTCCATGACATCGGCAAGCCTCGCACGCGCAAGCTGGAACCCGGTGGGGTGGTGAGCTTCCACCACCACGACGCGGTGGGATCCCGCATGGCGCGCAAGCGACTGCAGGCGCTGCGCTTCGACAACGACACGATCTCCTCGGTCACTCAGCTGATCGAACAGCACCTGCGCTTCTTCGGCTACGCCGAGGGCACGTGGACCGACTCCGCCGTCCGCCGCTATGTGCGAGACGCCGGAGACGAGCTGGCACGGCTGCACATCCTGACCCGCGCAGACGTCACCACGCGCAACAGGCGCAAGGCCGCACGTCTGGCCAGTGCCTACGACGACATCGAGCGCCGCATCGATGAGCTCTCTGCACAGGAGGAGCTGGACTCGCTGCGTCCGGCACTCGACGGGAACCGCATCCAGGAGGTGCTCGGCATTCGCCCGGGTCGTGAGGTGGGCGAGGCGTACCGCTTCCTGATGGACATCCGTCTGGACGAGGGCGTCATCTCCGAGGAAGACGCGGAGGATCGACTGCGCTCCTGGTGGGCCGACCGCATCGGCTGACACCCTTCGTCGTCTCGTCGGCTTGTGTGACGAGCGCGTACACGGTTCGTTCCCCTTCAGGGCGTACGGTGGAACGTTGCACACGCACACATAACCCGGGGAGGTCCGATGAGTATCCGCAATGATCAGCCGCGAGTGAACCGTCTGGATCCGCATCGCCTCATCCCGGCGCGCAGACCCATCCCGCCTGCGCCTCCGGCCGGCAGCCGCGGCAGTCGCACCGTGCATCTGTTCCGCGATGGATCGCGCATCCCCGGGGACGAGGCGGCAACGCTTGCCGAGGCGGTCGCATATGCCGATGGCGAGTCGAACCACCTTGCCGTGATCGGCTATGACCTGCCCACCACCGAGCAGATCGCGGAGCTGGCCGAGCAGTTCGATCTGCACCCGATCCTCGTGGAGGATCTGGAGAATGCCGGCCAACGCCCGAAGGTGGAGCGCTACGGCGACGTGCTGTTCGTGGTGGTCCGTTCCGCTCTGTACCGGGACTGGACGGAAGAGGTCGAGTTCGCGGAGTTCCACCTGATCGTCCGCGGTAACACCGTGGCCGTCATCTGCCAGGACCGCGAGAAAGAGCAGAAGTGGGACCTCGAGCAGTTCGGGGGCGATCCGGAGCTGCTCGCGCTGGGCTCCGAAGCTGTTGTCTACACCGTGCTCGACACGATCGTTGACGGCTACGCCTCTGCGCTGGACGGCCTGGACGTGGACAAGGAGCAGATTGAGCGTCAGGTGTTCACCGGAGAGCGCTCGGTCACGGAGCGCATCTATCGTCTGAGTCGCGAGGTCATCGACCTGCAGCACGCCGCGAGCCCGATGGGGCTCGTGCTGGTGCGACTGCGCGCCGGCTTCGGCAAGTATCGCGTCGCGGAGGAGCTGCAGACGCACCTGCAGGATGTGGGTGACCACCTCGCTCGCGTCAACACACGCACGACCGATCTGCGGGACGCCCTCAACCAGATCCTCAATGTGAATTCGACCCTGGTGACACAGCGCCAGAACGAGGACATGAAGAAGATCTCCGGCTGGGCCGCCATCCTGTTCGCGCCCACGCTCATCGGGGCGATCTACGGCATGAACTTCGACAACATGCCCGAACTGCATTGGGACTTCGGCTATCCCCTCGCCGTGGGAGCGATGCTCCTGCTCGGGGTGGGTCTGTGGCTGGTCTTCCGCCGAAAAGACTGGATGTAGGCCTCCCGACGGCGATGCGGGGTGGCGTAGCGTGAGGGGATGACCCACACCGCGCAGAGCCCGCTTCGCATCGCCGTCACCGGAGCCGCTGGGCAGATCGGATACAGCCTGCTGTTCCGCATCGCCAGTGGAGCGATCGCCGGCGATCGTCCGGTGGAACTGCGTCTGCTGGAGATCGAACCCGCCCTTCCCGCGCTGGAGGGCGTGGTGATGGAGCTTCAAGACGGAGCGTTCCCGGGCCTTGCCGGAGTGGAGATCGGATCCAACCCGGAGAAGGTGTTCGAGGGCGTCAATCTCGCCCTCCTCGTCGGCGCGCGTCCGCGCGGCCCGGGCATGGAACGTGGCGACCTGCTGGCTGCCAACGGTGCCATCTTCAGCGCTCAGGGTGCCGCTTTGAACGCCGCAGCGGCGGATGATCTGCGGGTCATCGTGACGGGTAACCCCGCCAACACGAACGCGCTGATCGCGTCCACCCACGCGCCCGATGTCCCGGCGTCCCGCTTCAGTGCGCTCACTCGCCTCGACCACAACCGCGCTCTGGCGCAGCTCGCGCAACACACGCACCGACCGGTGTCGGCCATTCAGCGCATGAGCATCTGGGGCAATCACTCGGCCACCCAGTTTCCCGACATCTCCGCGGCCACGATTGACGGCGCACCCGCGGTGGATTACGTGGATCGCGCCTGGGTGGAGGAGTTCTTCATCCCTACCGTGGCGCAGCGGGGCGCGGCGATCATCGCGGCGCGCGGACTGTCGTCCGCGGCGTCGGCCGCCTCGGCGACGGTAGACGCAGCGCGCGATCTGCTCGCCGGCACGCCCCGCCACGACTGGACGTCCATGGCCGTGGCATCGGACGGCTCCTATGGCGTGCCCGAGGGCCTGTTCTCCTCGTTCCCGGTCACGACGGCGAACGGTGACTGGAGCATCGTGGCGGATCTCGCGATCGACGACTTCGCTCGCTCCCGCATCGACGCGTCGGTCGCTGAGCTGATCTCGGAGCGCGACGCTGTGCGGGAGCTCGGGCTGATCTGAGCATATTCCGCGTACGGAATGTGCCTCAGCGGGCGTCGGCGATGAGGATCGGGATGAAGACTGCGGCATACACCGCGGCGAGGGAGCCCAGAATGACGGCGCCGATCGTCAGCTGACGCTTGATGTGATCGCCGCGGGACAGGTCGCGCAGGCGCGCGCCTGCAGCGGCCACGCCCGGCTTCGGGCGTGCGAGGGCGCGTGGTGTTCCGCGCGGTGCCACACGACGCTTGGAGTCGTCGCGCCACTCATCCCACTGCTCCAGCTTGTCCTCCACCGCGGCGATCAGGTCGAGAGTGCCGGTCCACTGGGCGATCTTCGTGCCGCGCAGACGCCCTTCCTTCCCCGAAACGATGAGCCAGTTGTCGATGATCTCCACACTGCAGCCGTGCGCGTGGTCGATGAACAGGGCCATGATGTCCGGGGTGAACAGGTACAGGGCGTCGCGCTCGTAACCCGGCGGACAGTAGAGGCGAAAGTACCTGTCGAAGTCTCCCTCGAGGCTGAGGAACTGGTCGGGATCGATGCCGGTCGGAACTGCAATCGCGTTGCCGAGGCGCGGACCGCTCGGCATCGCCTGCAGCAGGATGTTGGGCAGCTTCTGCGGGAGTGCGAGGGCGAGGTAGTCCTGACGAACGATCGCCGTCGACCTGCCGGCGTCGACTTTCGTCTGGAAAACGCCGAGTTCGATGCGCGGCGCGCGACGCAGCCGCACCAGGTCGAGAACCTTGCGTTCGGTGCCGACCTTCATCGAGCGTGCCGGTGGTATCGCCAGCGTCTCGAGCTCGAAGTCCCAGCCGTTCTCGCGAGCCAGCAGCACAGTGCGAGCGCGGCGGATCAGACGCTGCCGGTCCTCATACTGCTTCAGGATTCCGAGGGCGATGCCGACCACCGCCAGCGGGATGATCCAGCGCAGCGCACCGATCGGATCATGCCAGACGGTCGCCGCGATCGCGACGGTGCCGAAGATCGCGCTCACCACGATGACCGCGCCGATGATCCAGACGATGCTCGCCAACACGCCCAGCTGGATACGTGACGCGAGGGGGAGTTTGAAGCTGCCTCGACCCGTCGGCTGCTCCGTCGGGGCGGGGGTCGCCGCGGCGATCAGCGCGCGTGCCTCGCGGTGCGACAGCGGGCGGGTGAGCGCAGTCTTCGTCATCGCCACACGCATCACCATTGCTCTACCGTACCGAGCGCTGGGCTGATGGCGCAGACCCGCCACCTGGCGGTTTCCCGTAGGAGCTTGGCACCATTCGCGTGTCGGATCGCGCGGGCGCTCACTAACCTGGCCTCATGCGCATCACCGACTTCCCTGTGCCGGATACCGCAGCCGCCCGCGGTGCACGGGAACTCATGGCGCAGTACCACTCCCCGGCGCTCATCAACCACGTGCTGCGGTCGTGGCTGTGGGCCGAGGCCTTCGCCGTGGTCGAGGGACGAGAAGGCGTCGACCACGAGCTGCTGTACGCCGCTGCGCTGCTGCACGACATCGGGCTGGCCCCGGCCTTTGACAACCACGTCCTCGGCTACGAGGAGGCTGGAGGACACGTGGGTGAGGCGATGGCCGCCGGCGCCGGGTGGCCCCAGGAACGTCGGCAGCGCATCAACGAGGTCATCGTGCGCCACAACTGGCCTGAGGTCGATCCGGCTCTCGATCTCGAGGGGTATCTGCTGGAGATCGCCACGGGGCTCGACATCGGCGGACGACGCGACACCGACATCCCGCTCGAGTTCCGACACGAGGTGCTCGCGAAGTACCCGCGTCTCACCCTCGCCGCAGAGTTCGGTGCGGGCGTGCGCGACCAGTCACAGCGCAAGCCGCACAGTCACGCTCGCCGCCTGTTCGACGGTGGAGTGATCGACCGACTCGCGAGCAATCCTCTCGAACGGCTCTGATCGGCACCGCCCGCGCCGCAGACATGGGGGCGGTGCTGGCTTACACTGGCGCCACAGCCGCAACGTCGCCCCAGGATCATCCATGTCATCGAGCTGGTCGCAGCGACGCGATGTCTCCCCGCAGACGTCGCGTCTGATGGTGGAGCGCGCGCACGAGGAGTTCGTCACCGGCAACGCCGATGATCGCCGTCTCGCCGACGTGCGGCAGCTGGTGCGAGAATCCTGGCGGCGCAGTCGCGACGGTGCGGTGGCCGCCGAGGCGCTGCCGCCCGTCGCCCTCGCCGGCGCGGCCCTGGAGGAGTATCGCCGAGCTCACCCGCTGGCCGGCGTCCGCGACATGATCCGTTCGCTGTTGCTTCCCGGAGCGGCGGAGGAAGCCGGGGTGGTCGTGGCTGTGGGCGACGCGGCGGGGCGACTGCTGTGGGTGGAGGGCGATCGCCAGGTGCGCACCCTCACGGGTGAGATGGGCTTCGTGGCCGGCGCCGACTGGTCGGAATCGGCTGTCGGGACCTCCGCTCCGGGCACAGCGCTGACGCTCGGCACCGGGGTGCAGATTCTGGGAGCCGAGCACTTCAACCGCTTCGTGCAGCCCTGGTCGTGCACGGCTGCACCCGTGCGTGATCCCGAGACCGGACTCATCATGGGTGTCATCGATGTCACCGGCGGCACCGAGGTGATCACGCCGCAGGCGCAGCTCCTGGTCGATGCGGCCGCACGCGCCGTGGAGGGTGAACTGCTGATCTCGCGTATGCGTGCTCGCGAGAGCGCGCCACGACGGGCGAGCGCGACGCGGCCGCAGCGCGCGACGCTGCGCGTGCTGGGTCAGGAGCGGGCTCACCTCGACGTGGATGACGGTCGTGAGCTCACTCGTCACGCCGTGTCGGGTCGTCACGCGGAGATCCTTCTGCTGCTCAGCCTGCATCGGCAGGGCCTCACGGCGGAACGCCTCACGGAACTCGTCTACGGACCGGACGCTCCGGTCGACACCCTGCGGCCGGAGATGGTGCGGCTGCGCAAGATGCTCGCGCGGTCGGCGCCGTTCGTCGGCGTGGAGTCGCGGCCGTATCGGCTCACCGCGGACATCGACACCGACGCGCAGCGCGTGCTCTCTCTGCTGGATCGCGGCGCCCACCGGGTGGCGCTGGCTTCGTACGCGGGCGACGTGCTCATCGACTCGGTCGCTCCCGGGGTGGAGCAGTTCCGCGACACCGTGCGAACCACTCTCCGCGATGCGCTCATCGCTGAGGCGAGCGCTGACGTGCTGCTCACCTACGCAGACACCGCGGCGGGCGAGGAGGACGAGGAGGTACTGCGACTGGCGCTCGAGCTGCTGCCGCCGCGCTCGCCGAAGCGTGCCGGCCTGGTGACCCGCATCGAGCGTCTCGAACACTGACCGCAACCTGTTGCAACGTCCTCGCGCCTAACGTCTCTGCCACGGCGGGATACCGCTGATGGATCGGTCAAAGGAGACACCATGACACTCGTCGACGAGGACGTCACCACCGCGTACGCTGCACCCGGGCAGCCCGGAGCCGTCGCCAACTATCGCTCGCGCTATGGCCACTACATCGGTGGCGCGTGGGTCGAGCCCGCCCAGGGGCAGTACTTCGAGAACATCTCCCCCGTGAACGGCAAGCCGTTCTGCGAGGTCGGCCGCGGCACCGCCGAGGACATCGATCGCGCCGTGGAGGCTGCATGGTTCGCCTTCAGCAGCTGGCGACGCACCAGCGTGGCAGAGCGGGCGCTGGTCCTGCACCGCATCGCGGATCGCATGGAGGCGCACCTGGAGGAGATCGCCGTCGCCGAGACGTGGGAGAACGGCAAGCCGGTGCGCGAGACGCTGGCGGCCGACATCCCGCTGGCGATCGACCACTTCCGCTACTTCGCGGGTGCCCTGCGCGCCCAGGAGGGCGGCATCAGCGAGATCGACGGCGACACCATCGCCTATCACTTCGCCGAGCCCCTGGGTGTGGTGGGTCAGATCATCCCGTGGAACTTCCCGATCCTCATGGCCGTGTGGAAGCTGGCACCCGCGCTCGCGGCCGGCAACTGCGTCGTACTGAAGCCGGCCGAGCAGACTCCCGCGTCGATCCTGTACCTGTTCGACCTCATCGGCGACCTTCTTCCGGCCGGCGTCGTGAACATCGTCAACGGCTTCGGCATCGAGGCGGGAGCTCCGCTGGCCCAGCACAAGCGGATCCGCAAGATCGCGTTCACCGGTGAGACCACGACGGGACGACTGATCATGCAGTACGCCTCGCAGAACCTCATCCCGGTGACGCTCGAGCTCGGTGGCAAGAGCCCGAACCTCTTCTTCGAGGATGTGGCTCGCGACACGTCGGACGCGTACTACGACAAGGCCCTCGAGGGATTCACGCTCTTCGCGTTGAACCAGGGTGAGGTGTGCACCTGCCCGTCGCGGGCGCTGATCCAGCGATCGATCTATGACGGCTTCCTCTCCGACGGTCTGGAGCGCGTCGGCAAGGTGATCCAGGGCAACCCGCTGGATCCGCGCACGATGATCGGAGCGCAGGCTTCCAACGACCAGCTGGAGAAGATCCTGTCCTACATCGAGATCGGCAAGGCGGGTGGCGCGAAGCTGCTCACCGGTGGCGAGCGAGTGGATCTCGGTGGCGATCTCTCCGAGGGCTACTACGTCGCCCCCACGGTGTTCGAGGGAACCAATGACATGCGCATCTTCCAGGAGGAGATCTTCGGACCCGTGCTGTCGGTGACCTCTTTCACCGACTTCGATGACGCCATCTCGATCGCCAACGACACGCTGTACGGCCTGGGCGCGGGCGTCTGGAGCCGATCGGGTGACACCGCCTATCGCGCCGGTCGTGCGATCGAGGCGGGTCGGGTGTGGACGAACACCTATCATCAGTACCCCGCGCACGCCGCGTTCGGCGGGTACAAGCAGTCCGGCATCGGGCGGGAGAACCACCTCCGGATGCTGGATCACTACCAGCAGACGAAGAACCTCCTGGTCTCGTATGCCGAAGGAAGCATGGGCTTCTTCTGATCCGCTGCGGAGCACCCGTCCTTCACCGACGGGTGCTCCGCTGCCGAAAGGTGACGACATGACCGAGGAGCCGAGCCGCGTTGCGGTCACCGCGGACGCTGCGGATCTGCTGCGCACCCTGGCGGCTCAGCACGGACCGCTGATGTTCCATCAGTCCGGCGGCTGCTGTGACGGCAGCGCCCCGATGTGCTATCCCGTGGGCATGTTCCTGACAGGACCCGGCGATGTCCATCTCGCGACAGTTCCCGTGACCGGGATCGATCCGATCGACGTGTTCATGTCGACGAGCCAGTTCGAGTACTGGAAGTACACGCACCTGACCATCGATGTCGTGCCGGGACGCGGCGCCGGCTTCAGCGTGGAGAGTCCCACCGGGCTGCGGTTCATCGTGCGCTCACGCATGCTCACGACGCCGGAGCTGGAGTTCTTCGAGCTGATCCCCCGCGGCTGACGCCCTCACACCACGGCAAGGTGCTCCATCGCCGCCTGGCTCACGGATCCACGATGCACGTCCTGCCATGCTTCGGCCAACCGCACCATGCCGTCGGCGGTGGTCTCGGGATCCAGGGTGATCGGCACACGCAGATAGCCGTTGAGCACGCCGGAGGCCGAGAAGCGCGGCCCCGGCGGCAGCCGCAGGCCGTGGTCGTGTGCGGCGAGCGAGAGGGCGGTCGAATCGAAACCGCGCAGACCGATCCACACCGAGAGCCCGCCGTAGGTCTGCGGCATGCTCAGCCCGATCGTCTCCAGCCCGGCGTGGACAGCGGCGCGGCCGGCGGCCAGCCGGGAGCGGACGTGCCGCTGCAGTGCCGGCACGTCGTCGAGCAGCTCGATGGCGATGCACTGCTCCAGCGGGGCGGTGCCGAGATCGATCGTCGGGCGGACGGCGAGCACGCGACTCACCACCGCGCGTGACGCGCGGATCCAGCCGATCCGCAATCCGCCCCACGCGATCTTGGACAGGGAGCCGAGGGTGATCACGTCACCGAACGTGGCGAACGGGCGCGGCGTGAACGGGCGATCGATATCGAGGTCGGCGCAGGTCTCGTCCACGATGAGCATGGTGCCCGCGCTGCGTGCCGTAGCCACGACGACCGCGCGATCCGCGTCCGACATGTTCGCGCCCGTGGGGTTGTGGAAATCGGGGATCACATACGCCAGGTGCGGGTGCAGGTCCAGCAGCGTGGTCGTCAGGTGGCCGACGTCCCACCCCGCTGCCGTGACTGGTGTGGTCACGAGACGATGCCCGGCGCGACGGATCGCATCCATGGCGTGCGGGAACGTGGGCTCCTCGACCACGGCCACACGTCCTGGCCGGGAGAACGCGGCGAGCACGAGCGCCAGGGCGTGCATCGCACCGGAAGTGATCACGATCTCGTCGGCGTCCGTGGGAACACCGCGCTCGCGGTAGCGGGCGGCGATCACCTCGCGCAGCTCGGTGACGCCCTCCAGCGTGTACCCGGTACCGCCACGCTGGGCGGCGAGGCGCGGCAGGGCGCGGATCGTGGCCTCATGCAGGCCCGGAGCGGAACCCGTCGACGCGATCGAGAAGTCGATCGGTGCGCTGCCGGGCAGTGTCGGACGCACCGGCGAGGAGTGCGGCAGAGCGATGTGCGTGCCACCGCCGTGAGTTCGCACGACATAGCCCGCGGACTCGAGTCGACCGTAGGCCGCCGTGATCGTGGCGCGGGAGCGACCCAGCTCCTGCGCGAGCACCCGCTCGCTGGGCAGCCGCTCCCCCACGGTCAGCCGGCCGTCCAGGATCAGCGCTCGCACGCGATCCGCCAACGACGCCGCGACGGCGCGGTCGGGTTGCCAGGTGCCGAGGAGCATGACGAGTCGGGAGGCCATACCAACACTGTGCCACGATGTGGACTGCCAGGCACAGACCACTTATCCGGCAGTGGACTGGGAACAACAGGCCGCATGAGGAGCACCATGGCACCTATGGCCTTCCGCTCACCTCTGCTTCCCATCACCGCCACGTCGCCGCGCGATCTGGTGGAGCGCCTCGCGCAGTTGCTGATCGGTCTGTTCGTCTACGGCATCAGCCTGGCGATGATGATCCGCGGCGGCATCGGGCTCTCGCCCTGGGACGTGCTCTCGGTGGGCACCACCCTCCATGTGCCGATCGACTACGGCACCGCCACGCTGGTGATCTCGTTCGTGGTGCTGGTGCTGTGGATCCCGCTGCGCCAGAAGATGGGGCTCGGCACCCTGCTGAACGCGCTCCTGGTGGGTCCCTCGGCGAACGTCGGCCTCTGGCTGATCCCCGACATGCCGAACGTCGTCGCCGGTGCGGCGCTGTTTCTGGCGGGTGTCGTCGTGCTGTCGATCGCCACGGGGGTGTACATCTCCGCGGACTTCGGTCCCGGTCCGCGCGACGGCCTGATGACCGGACTGGTGCGCGTCACGAAATGGAAGGTGTGGATCGTTCGCACCATCATCGAGGGCAGCGTGCTGCTGGTCGGCTGGCTGCTGGGCGGACCGGTGGGCGTGGGAACCGTGATCTTCGCGTTCGGCGTGGGACCACTGATCGGACTGTTCCTGCCGCGCATCACGGCCTGGCGGGCACGTCGATCGGCGCGGCTGGCTCCGGCATTGGCCTCCTGACCTCAGCGGAGATCGAAAGCGCACCGCAGACGCCCGTCCCGGGTGCGATTTCCCTCTCTCAGCGCACGGATCCGATCACCGTCGCCGCCAGGATCCCGAAGAAGGCGATCGTGGGCATCACCACGACGGCAAGCGCCACGAGCACGACCACCCAGGCGCGTCCGCTGCATCCGCTGCGCAGACGCCGGCCGGGTTGGGCGACCCCCGGTGGTTGCAGAACGAATGCGGCCGGTGGCGACGGGTTTCCCGGTGCGGCGAACGGAACGCCTGCCAGCGGCGCCGGTGCTCCGCTGATATATGTCGCAGGCGGCATACCCGGCGCGGACGGAATGACGGCGATCCCGCTGCCCGGGTGTACGCCGGCCAGACGTTCGTCACGCCAGCGCTCCCACTGCTCCAGCTTGGTGAGCATCGCGTGCACCAGTGAGAACAGCCACGCCCACACCGCCGGGTCCATCGACGGAATCGAGCGGTTGGCGTAGAAGAAGATCCAGTTGTCCACCAGCTCGACGTCCAGCACCGCGGCTTGGGTCATGAGCCGCAGCATGATGTCGGGTGTGAACAGGTACAGCGCGTCGGTCTCGTACCCGGTGGGGCAGTACAGCGTGAAGAAGCGGTCGAAGTCGCCCTCCAGGCTCAGCCGCTGCGCGCGGTCCAAGCTGAGACCGCCGAACGGACCGTCGTTTCCCCTGGCGTCCAGCACGATGTTGGGCAGCAGATTGTCGACGCGAATGGCGATGTACCCGCGGCGCACCCGGGTGGAGCTCTTGCCGTTGCTCACGGTGTACGCGAAGTCGCCGAACTCCACCACCCTTGGTGCCATGCCGCGCAGCACGTTCTCGCTGGCGGGATCCGTTCCGTTGCCGCCGCTGAACAGCAGACCCGGCAACGGGGGGTTCGGGATGTAGGGATGAAACTCCAGACCGTTGGCTGCGGCGAAGCGGGAGAAGCGGAACCACTGCACGTCCTGCGCGCGTCGGGCGGAGCGCATCAGCACGACGACGAGCGCGATGATGCCGGCGATGAAGGCACCCAGCAGCAGGGCGAAGAAGACGAGCGCGGGCAGGAGTGAGGGGGTCTTCACCGCGCTGAGCATCATCGGCACGAAGGCGGAACTGACCAGCGACAGCAGGAACGGCCCGAGCGTGGCGAGCAGGATCCACGTGGTCCGTTGCTGCCGATTGGCGGTGCGGGCGATCAGGGGATCGCGCTCACGGCGCAGCTTCCCCTCGATACGGGCGGCGTGCTCGTCGACCGGGTCGAGAAGGGGGCGGGGATCGAACGGAATGCTCATGCCGTCCGCCAACGTGTGGTGATCGGTCGACCCGCTGGGCCCGCAGTGAACGTGACAGTCATGCTTCCCCCTTCGTGCCCCGCACGATGCACAGATCTTACCGAGAGCGTGCACCGTTCGCCGGTCCGCGGTGTCATCGCCGAAGAGTCTCAGTCTCGTCACGATGTGAAACGGGTGCTTCCTGTGAATGCGCTTGAAGGGAGAGGATGACGCAACGGTCGCGCCCGCAGGGCCGGCCCCGTACCCGATTTCACAGAGGTAGCAATATATGTCATCGCATAACAAGCGGAGCCGTCTGGTTCTCGCCCTTGGCGCCGTGGGCGCCTCAGCACTGATCCTTGCCGGCTGCACCACCAGCAGCACGGGTGGCAACACCTCCCCGTCCGAGGGGGCCAGCAGCGACTCCGGGTCGTCGGGCTCTGACATCGTCGTCGGCACTACCGACAAGATCACCAAGCTCGACCCGGCCGGCTCCTACGACAACGGCTCGTTCGCGGTGATGAACCAGGTGTACCCGTTCCTCATGAACAGCGTGTACGGCACCGCCGAGGTCACGCCGGACATCGCCGAGTCGGCGGAGTTCACCTCCCCCACCGAGTACACCGTCAAGCTCAAAGCGGGTCTGAAGTTCGCCAACGGCCACGACCTGACCTCCTCCGACGTCAAGTTCTCCTTCGACCGCGTCGTGAAGATCGCCGATGAGAACGGCCCCGCGTCGCTGCTCGGAAACCTCGACTCGATCGCCACGCCCGACGACACCACCGTCGTCTTCACGCTGAAGAACGGCAACGACCAGATCTGGCCGCTCATCCTCTCCAGCCCCGCGGGTCCGATCGTGGACGAAGAGGTGTTCTCGGCCGACGCGCTCACCGACGACTCCGCCATCGTGGACGGCAAGGCGTTTGCCGGCCAGTACACGATCGAGTCGTACAAGTTCAACGAGCTCGTGCAGTACAAGCCGTACGCGGACTACCAGGGCAACCTCGGCAAGCCGGACAACGCCGGTGTCACGGTGAAGTACTACGCCGACGCGTCCAACCTGAAGCTGGACATCGGCAAGAACGCGATCGACGTCGCCTTCCGCAGCCTGTCGGCCACGGACGTGGAAGACCTCAGCAAGAACGACAAAGTCAAGGTCGTCGACGGTCCCGGTGGAGAGATCCGCTACATCGTCTTCAACTTCGACACGATGCCGTTCGGTGCCAAGGCTGAGGGTGCTGACCCCGCGAAGGCCCTGGCCGTTCGTCAGGCGATGGCATCGCTCGTCGACCGCGAGGCCCTCGCGACCGATGTCTACAAGGGCACCTACAGCCCGCTGTACTCGTTCGTCGCCGAGGGTATGCCCGGTGCCACCGAGCCGCTGAAGGAGCTCTACGGCGACGGAAGCGGCGGCCCCTCGCTCGACAAGGCCAAGGAGATCCTCACGGCCGCGGGCGTCACCACCCCCGTCACGCTCAACCTGCAGTACAACGGCGACCACTACGGCCCGTCGTCGGGTGACGAGTATGCGGCTGTGAAGACGCAGCTGGAGGACGGCGGCCTGTTCACCGTCAACCTGCAGCAGACCGAGTGGGTGCAGTACTCCAAGGACCGCAGCACGGACGTCTACCCGATGTACCAGCTCGGATGGTTCCCGGACTACTCCGACCCGGACAACTACCTGTCCCCGTTCTTCACGGCGGACAACTTCCTGAACAACCACTACAACAACACCGAGGTTCAGGACCTGATCACCAAGGAGCAGACCGAGTCCGACTCGGCCAAGCGCCTCGAGGAGATCGGCAAGATCCAGGACCTGGTGGCCGCTGACCTCTCGACCCTGCCCCTGCTGCAGGGTAAGCAGGTCGCGATCGTCGGCACCGACGTGGACGGCACGACGCTGGACGCGTCGTTCAAGTTCCGTTACGGACCGCTCACCAAGAAGTGACGACTCGAGGCCGGGGGATCCAGCGTTTCGCGCGCCGGATCCCCCGGCCTCTGTCGCCTCACAGCTAAGGTTCACGCATGACAACAGTCGTCGCGGACCCTGTCGTGCAGAGTGCTGCCAAAGCACCCTCCGGCGGGCTCTGGCGGTACATCCTCATCCGCCTCGTCCTGATCATCCCGACCGTGTTCATCCTGGTCACGATGGTCTTCTTCCTCATGCGTCTCACCGGAGACCCGATCACCGCTGCTCTTGGCGGTCGGCTCACCCCGGACGCACTGCAGGAGCGCATCCACCAGGCCGGCTATGACCGGCCCGTCATCGTGCAATACCTCGAGTACCTCGGAAACGTCTTCCGCGGTGACTTCGGCACGACGATCACCGACGGTCGTCCGGTCATCGAGATCCTCCTCCAGTACGGTTCGGCGACCCTGGAGCTGGTGATCTACGCGGTGATCGTCGCGCTGGTCGTCGGCATCCCGCTGGGTCTCATCGCCGCGTACCGACGCGACAAGTGGCAGGACGCGGTGCTGCGGATCATGGCGATCCTCGCCTACGCCACACCGATCTTCTTCGTGGGCCTCCTGCTCAAGCTGATCTTCGCGGTGTGGCTGGACGTGCTTCCCGTCGCCGGGCGCGCGAGCACCGATACCGAGCTGCTCATGAGCGGAGTGCAGAACCCGACCGGCATCTATCTCATCGACGCCCTGCGGGTCGGAAATCTGGGCGCGGTGGGCGACTTGATCCAGCACGCGATCCTTCCCGCGGTCGCGCTCGGCCTGCTCACCGGTGGTGTCTTCCTGCGACTGGTACGCACGAACGTCATCGGGACCCTCGGTCAGCAGTACGTGACCTCCGGCCGCTCGCGCGGCGTGAGCGAATCCCGACTGGTCACCAAGCATGCGTTCCGCCCTGCCCTCATCCCGATCATCACGGTGATGGGCATGCAGATCGCGATGCTGCTGGCCGGCGCCGTGCTCACCGAGACGACCTTCGAGTGGAAGGGTCTCGGCTTCATGCTGGCGGCGTACCTCAAAGCGCGTGACTTCGTGGCGGTGCAGGGAATCGTCGTGATGATCGCAGTGATCGTCGCGGTGACCAACTTCCTGGTGGATGTCGTGGCCGCCATGATCGACCCGAGGGTGAGGTACTGAGATGTCCGAGTCCTCTCGCGACCTGCCCACCCCGAAGACCTCCACGCTCGCGGCCATCGCGCCGCAGAAGCGGCCGCTCAAGGATCGCCTGCCGGTGATCTCGCAGCTGCGACAGAGTGTCGGCCTACAGCGCGGAATGCTCGTGGCCGGTCTGATCATCGTCACGGTGTTCATCCTGATCGCCGTGTTCGCCCCGCTGATCGCCCCCTTCGGCTGGGCGCAGCAGAAGCTGCCCGACGGGACCTCGTTCGGCACCCAGCAGCCACCGAACGCCACGAACATCCTGGGCACCACGGTGTCCGGCTTCGACGTGTTCTCCCGCGTGATCTGGGGGGCGCAGACCGCGTTCCTGGTGATCGTCGCCGGCATCGTCTGCTCGATCTTCCTGGGCATCGCCCTCGGCCTGATCTCCGGCTACTTCGGCGGCTGGCTCGACCGGATCCTCGTGGTGATCTGCGACGCGATCTACGCGTTCCCGTCGCTGCTGCTCGCCATCGTGATGACGATCGTGATCAGTCGCGGTCAGTCCAACCTCTGGGGTGGTGTGATGGCGACGGCGCTGTCGATCACCGTGGTGTTCGTGCCGCAGTACTTCCGCGTGATCCGCGCCGAGGTGGTGCGGGTGAAGCAGGAGCCGTTCGTGGAGTCGGCCAAGGTCATCGGCGTTCCGACCGGGCGCATCTTGGTCCGTCACGTGCTGCGCAATTCCACGCGTTCACTGCCGGTCGTGATCACCCTGAACGCCTCGGAGTCGATCCTCACCCTGGCGGGCCTCGGCTTCCTCGGGTTCGGCATCGAGGCGACGCAGGCGGCGGAGTGGGGTTACGACCTCAACCGCGCCATCGCCGACGTCACGAGCGGCATCTGGTGGACCGGCGTGTTCCCCGGTGTGGCGATCGTGCTGGTGGTGCTCGGCATCACCCTCGTGGGTGAGAGTCTCAACGACCTGAGCGATCCACGACTGCGCAAGCGCCGTCGTGCGGGAGGTGCGGCATGACCGATATCGCAGAGATCCGTGACCTCCGGGTCACGTTCGCGACGGACGGCGAACCGGTACATGCCATCAACGGCATAGACCTGCAGGCGCATGCCGGCGAGGTCGTGGCGATCGTGGGCGAGTCCGGATCCGGCAAGACCGTCACGGCGAACACGCTGCTCGGCCTGCTGCCCGAGACCGCCACGATGTCCGGCGCTGTTGTGATCCGTGGCCGCGAGGGCCAGGAGACCGACGTGGTGCACGCCACGCACAAGCAGCTGCGCGCCATGCGTGGCCGCGATGCCGCCATGGTGTTCCAGGAGCCCTCCACGGCGCTGAACCCGGTGTACACGATCGGGTGGCAGATCGTCGAGGGCCTGCGTGCTCACGGCAAGATCAACCGGAAGGACGCGCGTGAACAGGCCGTCGACATCCTGCGCCGGGTCGGCATTCCCGATCCGGAGCGGCGGATCGACGACTACCCGCACCAGTTCTCCGGCGGGCAGAAGCAGCGCGTGGTCATCGCGATGGCGCTGGTGCTCAACGCCGGACTGATCATCGCCGACGAGCCGACCACCGCGCTGGACGTGACGGTGCAGGCCGAGATCCTGGACCTGCTGCGTCGCTGTCGCGATCAGTTCGGTGCGACGATCGTGCTGATCACGCACAACATGGGTGTGGTTGCCGACCTCGCCGATCGGGTCATCGTGATGTATCGCGGCGACATCGTCGAACAGGCGCCGGTGCGAGAGCTCTTCGCCGCACCCCAGCAGGAGTACACACGGGAGCTGCTGGCGGCTGTTCCGCACGTGGGTCGCGGGAAGTCCGCCTCGCAGGATCCGGCACGGGAGGCGCCGAGCGCGCCCCCGGCCGGCAGCCTGGTGATCGCCGACAACGTGCAGATCGGATACCCGGGCCGCTTCGGCAGCGCGGGCGTGGTGGCCGTCAAGGGTGCCAGCTTCTGGATCGGGCCGAGCGAAGTGGTCGGTCTCGTCGGCGAATCCGGCTCGGGCAAGACGACAATCGGTCGGGCCATGGTGGGACTGACCCAGGTGGTCGGCGGATCGCTGTCGGTGCTCGGTCGAGAGATGTTCCACGTGAAACCACGGCAGCTGCGTGCGCAGCGCTCCGATATCGGATTCGTGTTCCAGGATCCGGCGACGAGTTTCAATCCGCTGCTGACGATCGCGGACTGCATCGCCGAGCCGCTGGTGGTCCACGGTCGCGCCCGCTCGACGGCCGATGCGCGCGGGCGGGTGAACGAACTGCTGGACGCCGTGCGTCTGCCGACCAACTTCGGCGACCGCTACCCGCACGAGCTGTCGGGTGGCCAACGCCAGCGCGCGTCGCTGGCGCGTGCCCTGGCGTTGGATCCGAAGCTGCTCATCGCCGATGAGCCGACGAGCGCGTTGGATGTGTCGGTGCAGGCGAAGGTGCTGGAGCTGTTCGTGCAGCTGCAGAAGGAACTCGGTTTCGCCTGTCTGTTCATCAGCCACGATCTCGCCGTGATCGACGAGGTGGCCGACCGGATCATCGTGCTCCAACGCGGCGTGATCCGCGAGCAGGGAACCACGTCGCAGGTGCTGAATCACCCCGCGGATCCGTACACGGTGGAGCTCCTGGCATCATTGCCCGTGCCGGATCCGGTGGCGCAGGAGCTGCGCCGCGCGGACTGGGAGAAGGCACGGGCCGCCTCTCGCGGTCAATGACTCCTGACCGTATTCCGGAGTAGGCATATACTCCCGAAGGGGCCCGCGACACGCGTCGCGGGCCCCTTCGTTGGTTCAGCGACGAGGCAGTGGGGCAACCGCAGGCTCGAGGCGTCACGCGAACAGGGAGATGAGCCACGTCACGAAGTCGGTGATGAGGGAGTACAGCCCGAACCCGAGCACGAGCACGCCGCCCACCACCCACCACCACTCGAAGCGCTGGCGGAGGCGACGCCCGCCCGGAGCGACGCCGATCGGACGATCCAGCGGGTCGGCCGAGTCGGGGGCCAGGCGATCATCACGCCACGCCTCCCACTGTCGCGTCTTTGCCGTGATCGCCTCGACCGCGGTGAGCAGGGACCGCCACCGCTGCGGGTCCGTGCTCACCACGTTCTTCGGCGCACAGAGGTAGAGCGTGTCATCGACGATCTCCACGTCCAGATCGCGAGCGTGATCCAGCATCACGGCCAGCACATCCGGGGGGAACAGGTAGAGCGCGTCGGTCTCGTAACCGCGCGGACAGTACAGACGAAACGCGTCGGCGAACGGTCCTTCCGGAATCAGCCGCTGATCGGACGTGAGTTCGATCGGCAGGTTCGTGCGTCCGAAGGGTCGATCGTTCGCCCGCGCATCCAGCACGATGTGCGGCAGCACGACTCCCAGCTGCACGCGCACATAGTCCGTCTGTCGGATCGTGCGGTTCTTGCCCGTTCCGGTCGTCCCGCGGTAGGTCGCGACTTCGATCGGGGCCGCCCCGGGAATCACGGTGCGGTCGAAGACGTCCTCCACGGCTCCCGGCATCGCGTACATCCCGTAGTACCAGCTGGTGGGCAGCCACGGATCGTAGCGCCAGCCGTTGTCCGCCGCGAAGCGCGAGAGCCGATAGCGGCGCCGATCCTCACGGATGAGGCGAATGCACAGCCAGATCCAGATCACCAGAACCGTGAGCGGTGCGACGAGTGCGATGGCGATGATGCCGAGATCGGCCAGGTCGGTGTCGCCCGAGAGCAGATCGTCCACCATCGGCCACGCCATCGTGATCATGACGAACGCGAGCAGCACGCCGATCAGCACGATGTAGCGCGCACCCGACGCCAGCCGTTTCGGCAGCTGCGATCGGACCTCGCGCGCGTAGCGGCGCACGTCGCCGAAGCGGATCGCGTCGGTGAGCGCGCGCGTGCGCAGCGGCGAACGGGCGGCTTCGTCGTCGTCGCGGGGGACGGACGAGGGGCTCATGGACATCATTCCGACAGGATATCCAGCACATCTCGAGCCGATCCGGGCGCTGGAGATGACGCTCGGCGGGGCCTACGGTGGGTTCGTGGTGAGGCACGAGACAGCGGACGATGACCGATTCGTCGCCTACGCCCCGGGAGCGCTCGGGTCCATCGCCGCCATAGTGCGTGACCTGTCGGTCGGCACGTTGCTCGGCGCCGGCGTGACCTTCGTGATCGCGATGGTGTTGGGCATCCTGCACGAGCAGATCGACTACCCCATCGAGGACCTGGGCTTCCCGTCGGAGGCGCGGGTTCTGCTGGGTGTCGTGAGCGGGCTGATCGTGGCCCTTCTCCTCGTGTGGCCGATGGATCGGAGGCCTCCTGTTGGCGATGGGCATTGCCGGCTCCGTGCTTGCGGTATCGCTGCAGGCGGGTATCGCTGCAGGCGGGTATCGCGCGTCGGGTGCTTGCGGGGTTCGGAGTTCGCGATGCCGAGACGCGGCGTACCGATCTGGTCCTCGAGGATCCGGCTGGCTAGCGACGGGGCCGACGCTCCCTGGTGTCGAAGGCGTGTTCCGGAGGTTCGCCGATCGGTGCGATCCTGGTTGATGTGGTGATCACGCTCATCCCTGCCGCCCCCGACGACGTCGATTACGTCATCGACCTCAAGGCGAGAGTTCTGAGAGCAGACCTGGAGCGCGCGGTCGGAGCCTGGAATCCGGACCGGTCCGCTGAGCGTGTTCGGGACCACTTCTCCCCCGCCTCGACACGGATCGTGCGCGACGATGACAAGCGCATCGGAACCATCACGATGCGTCCCGAAGACGGGGTGATCTGGCTCGAGATGTTCTATCTGGAGCCCACCGCGCAGGGTCGCGGCATCGGCTCGGCCGTGCTGGAGATCGTGCTGGCCGAGGCGGGTGATCGACACATCCATCTCCAGGTGCTCGACGGCTCGAACGCGCGCCGCCTCTACGAGCGCCACGGGTTCGTGCTGGTGAGCGCCGACGGCATCGATGACATTCTCGTGCGCCACGCACCCTCGGTCGATGCAGAGCATCCTCACGGCGGCGCACCAGCGCGCGCCGGTGTTGCCGTGCTGGACTGAGCGGGTGCGCAGCGAACACGACCTCCCGGTGCTCGTGAGTCGGCGCGCTGCGGAGAGCATGATCGCGTGATGACCTCGCCTGCCCGGCGCTCCCCGCAACGGCGGAAGCGTCGCCTCACGAAGAAGCAGCGTGCGGCCCGTCGCGAATGGCGACTGCGCGGGATCATCCTCGCGGCCATCGTCGGCGTCGTGGGCATCACGGTCGCGATCATCGCCGCCACTCCCCCGGCACCCGTCCTGCCGGATGTGGCCAGCGTCCGTGTCGACCCCTCCTCCGTGCCGGCGATGACGGTGGACGGGTACGACCAGGAGCAGCTGGTCAACGCAGCGGTGATCATCGACGTCGGAAACCAGCTGGGCCTCGGCCCCCGCGACCAGGCGATCGCCGTGATGACCGCGATGGGCGAATCCAGTCTGCGCAACATCGACTACGGCGACTGGGAGACCGCGCAGCGGACGAATCCCGATGGCTCGCCCACGTCGTCTGTGGGGCTGTTCCAGCAGCAGGACTGGTGGGGAACGCGCGACGAGCGGCTGGATCCGTCCACCAGTGCTCACCTGTTCTATGCGGCGATGCTGCGCAAGGTCCCCGACCGCGACGGTCTGGAACCGACTGTCGTCGCCCATCTCGTGCAGGTGAACAGCGACGAGCAGCACTACGCGAAGTACTGGGATTCCGCCGTCGCCGTGATCGCAGCCCTGGCCCAGTCCTGACCCCCGGCTCATCGCACGCGAATATGGAACTCCTTCGCGAACGATGAGGAATACCAGGTGTGAACACTGACAGCGAGATCCTGAGCCGGTCGCAAGATGAGCCCGGCGCCTTCGCCGAGCTCTTCGAGCGGCATGCCGTCGCCATCGGCGGGTACGCGCGTCGTCGGGTGGGTGCCGATGCGGTGGACGACGTGCTGAGCGAGACCTTCCTCATCGCGTTTCGTCGTCGCTCCACCTTCGATGGCGAGGCGACGTCGGCCCGGCCGTGGCTGCTGGGGATTGCGACACGCGTCATCCACCGGCTGCGACGCATCGAGGCGCGCCAATGGCGAGCGGGATTCGGAGAGGCCGAGACGGTGTCGTCTCACGAATCGCGAGCCGATGCTCAGCTGGATGCTGAATCGGCGCTGCGGCGACTGGCCCCGCGGATCGCGGCGTTGTCTCAGCGGGAACGGGACGTGCTGTTTCTCTACGCCTGGGAAGAACTCACCTACGAGCAGATCGCATCCGCGCTCAGCATCCCGGTGGGAACCGTCCGCTCGCGACTCAGTCGTGTTCGCCAGAAGCTCGGACCACCCGATTCTCGGGGACCAGGACGAGTGACGTGGATTGCGAAGGAGGAAGCGAATGTCGTGGGTAGATGAGGTCCGCACAGTGCGGACAGATGAGACACAGGTGACCGAGGCGCAGCTTGCGACCGCGCGACGCGCGCTTCAGCGGGAGATCGATCGGACGGCGTCGGATGGTCGGTCCCGCTCGCGGCAGCCGCGTTCGCGACGGCTGGGCCTGAGCCTCGGGCTCGGCGGCGTCGGCGTGGCCGGAGCGCTCGCGGTGGTGGGCATCGTCGCGGGCAGCGTCTTCGCTCCGGTTCCGAGCCCGGACGCGGCGGCGGCAGAGGTGTTCCTGCAGGCACAGGAATCCGTGCTGGACGGTATCGGCGCGGCCGATGTGACGCTGGAGCCCGGACAGTATCTGCGGGTGGAGCAGGTCACCGAGCAGCTCACCACGGACGGCTCTCAGAGTGACGTTGCCGCCGAGAAGGCGGGGTTCCTGCTACGGCAAGTGAGCGTGCTGTATGTGCCCGCCGATCGAAGCGAGGACTGGATCGTCGAGGCAGATGCTGCGGAAGTGGTCGCGCTCTACGGTGACGATGCGGAGGCCTTCACGGCGAACGTGTTGAGTGAGGGACTGAGTCAGGACGTGCTCACCGCCTATCCGGAAGGCGTTCGTGACGGTCAGCCGATCGACAAGTATCGCGACGACTACGACACGATGCCCCGCGATCCGGATGAGCTCCTGGCCTGGTTCGGCACTCGAGCTCCCGAGAGTTATGTGGGGTTCGAGCTGACGAATGCCCTGTTCCAGAACCTGCCGCCCGCAGACATCCGGGCCGCGATGCTCGGGGCGCTGGCGCGTGTCCCTGGCTATACGCTGGTGTCGCGCGACGGGAACATCGCCGTGGTGCAGGAAGCTCCGTTGTCCGACGGGCCGGAAGCGCGCAACACCCTGCTCACCATCGATACCTCAACGGGCCAGATCCTCAGCTTCACCGATGTGCAGCGGCATCCGGGGAACGTTGTGCCCGCGGACATCCCGGAGCAGGTAATCACTTTCACCACGTCGATCGTGGATGAGGCGCCGACACCGCAGTAGCTCTGCGAATGAACGCCTCGGGTCGCTCTGTGGACCCGGGGCGTTCCGCGCGCATCCATACGGTAGGCTGTTGTGGTTGCCTGGGCTCATTCTGCCCGGGCACATGCAACACACCCTCCTGCCGCGGGGAAAGTCTTCGCGGCCGATTAGTCCGAAGGAGGTGGGTCTGTGACGCACCAGTACGAACTCATGGTGATCCTTCACCCCGAGCTCGACGAGCGCCAGGTGGCCCCCAACCTCGACAAGTTCCTGAAGGTCATCACGAATGATGGTGGCTCGATCGACAACGTCGACGTCTGGGGCAAGCGCCGTCTTGCATACGAGATTCAGAAGAAGACCGAGGGCATCTACGCCGTCGTCAACTTCACCGCGACCAGCGAGGCCACGCTGGAGCTCGACCGTCAGCTCAAGCTGAGCGAGCTCGTCATGCGCACCAAGGTGCTGCGTGCCGAAGAGGCGATCGCCCTGGTCGCTGCTGAGGCCAAGCGCGCCGAGGAGAAGGCCGCTCGCAAGCCTAAGGCTCCGAAGAAGGACGCGTAATCACGATGGCCGGCGAAACGATCATCACCGTCGTGGGTAACCTCACGGCAGACCCCGAGCTGCGTTACACGCAGAACGGCCTGCCGGTGGCGAACTTCACGATCGCCTCGACCCCGCGTACGTTCGACCGTCAGGCGAACGAGTGGAAGGACGGCGAAGCGCTGTTCCTGCGTGCGAGCGTGTGGCGTGAGTTCGCCGAGCACGTCGCCGGATCGCTGACGAAGGGCTCGCGCGTCATCGCGACGGGCCGCCTGAAGCAGCGCTCCTACCAGGACCGCGAGGGCCAGAACCGCACGGCGATCGAGCTGGAGGTCGACGAGATCGGCCCCTCGCTGCGCTATGCGACGGCTCAGGTCACCCGTGCAGCCTCGTCCGGCGGTGCCGGCGGAGGCTTCAGTGGTGGTGGCGGCCAGAGCCGCCCCCAGCAGCAGGTCTCGGAAGAGCCCTGGTCGACCCCGGGATCTTCCTCGGGTGGCGACGGCTGGGCAGCTCCCGGCGCCTACGGCGACGACACCCCGTTCTGATTCGCCTCCGGGCACACATTCTCGATAAGGAAAAACCATGGCTGGAAAGTCGAGCGGCGACCGCCGCAAGCCGCGGAAGGGCGCAAAGAACGCCGCTCCCGCGAAGTCGATCCGGGTTGGCGTCATTGACTACAAGGACGTCGCAACCCTTCGCAAGTTCGTCTCGGAGCGTGGCAAGATCCGCGCCCGTCGTATCACCGGTGTCTCGGTGCAGGAGCAGCGTCTGATCGCCACCGCGATCAAGAACGCGCGCGAAATGGCGCTCCTGCCCTACGCCGGCGCTGGCCGCTAAGGAGCACCGGAATGGCAAAGCTGATTCTCACGAATGAGGTCGCCGGGCTCGGTAGCGCCGGTGACGTAGTCGAGGTCAAGAACGGGTACGCCCGTAACTACCTCGTTCCCCAGGGATTCGCCGTCAACTGGACGCGTGGTGGCGAGAAGCAGGTTGCTTCGATCCAGGCCGCTCGCCAGGCGCGTGCGATCCACGACCACGATGAGGCCGTCGCGCTGAAGAACAGCATCGAGGCCGCCAAGGTCCGCCTGGCTGTCAAGGCCGGCGCCGAGGGTCGTCTGTTCGGTTCGGTGAAGACCGAGACCATCGCGAACGCCGTCGAGGCCGCTGGCCTGGGCAAGATCGACAAGCGCAAGGTGCACATCACCTCTGTGATCAAGTCGACGGGCGAGCATGAGGCCACGGTTCGTCTCACCGACGACGTGACCGCGGTCATCACCCTTCAGGTTGTCGCTGCCAAGTAAGCAGCAGCACCGCAGTAAGCGCCCCTTCTCCCTCGGGAGGAGGGGCGCTCTGCTGTTACGCTCGCCGCCGGTCGAGCGCGTGTCCTGAAACGAGGGCTTTGTCGCGAGCAGAGGACGAGAGCCACCGCCCAGCCCTCATCCCGGCGAAATCTCCTCGTCTCAGGACACCGGAGGGCCTCGACGAGCGAGCAATGGGGAACATGCCGCTTCGCTCATACGAGCAGGATCGCGCCGCGGTTATCCCCCGTTTTGTACACAGGGCACGCCCGGCGGTCGTTAACATTCAACAGGTACTTCAAGATTCTTTCCCCAGACCGACTGTGGATGGAAAAAGGCCAGGTAGATTCACATAAAAAAGTTTGCCATCCACAAGTTATCCCCAGTTCTCCCCAGGGTTTGTCCACAGTTCGAACGGCGTTTCGCTCAGGCTCTCCACAGAGTTATCCACAGGGGCATTTGACCTGTGGAGGAGCGGGTCATAGCGTGAGTTCACGACCGGATCTCGTCCCCGCGCGCGTGCCCCGCACCCCTCGATCCAGAGGGATGTCGGAGGCTCGTGATCTCATGCAGAAGACGCGAGTTCGGTCGGAATCGACGGGTGGCACGTCCCGTCACATCGTTGCGCCCGGCGCGGGGAAGGAGTGCGTGTGTCTATCGCTGACATCACGGAGGACCGGATGGGCGGTGCTCCGCGCCCGGAGCGCACCCCGCCGCACGATTTTCTCGCCGAGCAGTCCACCCTGGGCGGCATGCTGCTGTCGAAGGACGCGGTCGCCGATGTCATCGAGACGCTGCGCGGCACCGACTTCTACATCCCTAAGCACGAGGTCATCTACGAGGCGATCCTCTCGCTGTACTCCCACGGTGAGCCCACCGATGTGGTGGCCGTCACCGACGAACTGATCAAGACCGGCGATCTGCAGCGCGCCGGGGGAGCGGACTACCTCCACACGCTCACCTCGATCGTCCCCACAGCGGCAAACGCTGGTTACTACGGCAGCATCGTGGCGGAGCGCGCGCTGCTGCGTCGCCTGGTGGACGCCGGCACGCGCATCGTGCAGATGGGCTATGCCGGTGAGGGCGATGCCACCGAGATCGTGAACAGCGCGCAGGCGGAGATCTACGGCGTCACCGGACAGCAGACCGCCGAGGACTATGTCCCGCTGACCATCGCGGTCGACGCCGCCGTCGAGGAGATCGAGGCCGCGCGCGGGCGCGAAGGCCGGATGACCGGAATCCCCACCGGCTTCCGTGAGCTCGACGAACTCACCAACGGTCTGCACGGCGGTCAGATGATCGTCGTGGCCGCGCGTCCCGCCATGGGAAAGTCGACCCTGGCGCTCGACTTCGCGCGCGCTGCGGCCATCAAGCACGAGATGCCCACCATCTTCTTCTCGCTCGAAATGGGTCGCGCCGAGATCGCCATGCGTCTGCTCAGCGCGGAGGGCGGCATCATGCTGCAGAACCTCCGTAAGGGCATGATGGACAACCGCGACTGGACGCAGGTCGCCGCCACTCGCGGACGCATCAACGACGCGCCCCTCTACATCGATGACAGCCCCAACATGACGCTGGTCGAGATCCGCGCCAAGTGCCGCCGACTCAAGCAGCGCGTGGGTCTGCGCATGGTGGTCATCGACTATCTCCAGCTCATGACCAGCGGCAAGCGCGTCGAGTCGCGTCAGCAGGAGGTCTCGGAGTTCTCGCGTGCGCTGAAGCTGCTCGCGAAGGAGCTCCAGGTTCCGGTCATCGCGCTGTCCCAGCTGAACCGTGGTCCGGAGCAGCGTCAGGACAAGAAGCCCGCCATCAGCGACCTGCGTGAGTCCGGCTCCATCGAGCAGGACGCCGATATGGTCATCCTGCTGCACCGCGAGTCTGCCTATGACAAGGACGTGCGGCCCGGCGAAGCTGACCTCATCGTGGCCAAGCACCGTAACGGTCCCACCGCGACGGTTCCCGTCGCGTTCCAGGGCCACTACTCCCGCTTCACCGATATGGCTCAGGGCGAAGCCCCCGGTGGCCCCGGTCCCGAAGGCGGCAGCGGCGGCTTCGACTGACGCGGAAACGTCATGTTGATCGGCGTCGGTCGGCTGCCTGACGTCGGCGTGTTGACGAGGCCGGTCGTCGATTGTGAAGCGTCCGTCAGACCAGATGGAGATCGCCAGGCAACTTCGCGCTCATGGCACCAGAGTTCGACGCGCTCTTTGACGCCGAACTGACGTCGATGCTCGGGCTCTCCATCGACGCACCGCGAGCATCACTGTGATCACACGGAGACTGACGGTGGCGCGCGACCTCGCAGAATCGGGACCCACTCCGCTACGGTCGGTCGCGTAGGGTCAGGAAGGTTCGCCTTGGGACATTCCTCACCACCGCTTCGAGTGAGAGGGCACTCATGTCACTTTCGTTTCCCGACTCCCCACAGCCCCTGGTTTCTCTCGGGCAGATCCATGCGACTGCTGACACGGTCATCACGCCCGCGGGCAGCTGGCCGCTGGCGCAGGTGAATGTGACCACGCGGGACCAGACCTCCACCACGACACACACGCCGGGGTGGGCCATCGTCCTGACAGTGGTGCTGATCTGGTTCTTCCTGCTGAGCCTGCTGTTCCTCCTCGCTCGCGAGCGCCGCGTGACGGGAACGGTGGCGGTGACGGTCACGGCGGCCAACGGTCAGTCCTTCACCGACAACATCCCCGTCGGCAATGACTTCCAGCGTCATGACCTCTTCAACCGGGTCGCCTATCTTCAGTCCCTCATCGGCGCCGAGCGCCAGCGCACAGCGTATTAATCGCCGCGCGGGGCCCGGCCGATGATCGTCTGCGGCACCACCCAGTCCCGCATGCGCGGCAGATTTCCCAGCGGAGACCAGAGGCCGATGTGCTCCTTGTCCAGCACGATGCCGGCGACGCCATGCTGTCCCAGCGACTCCAGGTAGTCAATCGCCTGCGGCGTGGGCAGTGACAGCACCACCGACGCGTCCTGGCCGAGCTGCGTCGCGGCCTCCAGCGCGATCGCGGCAGCTGTAGACGCAGATGACGGGCCCCATCCCAGGCGGCTGCACGGCATACGGGGTGGGGGAGTCGGGCGCGCCCCGGTTGACGAAGAACCAGAGTCCGAGTCGCGCGGCCGCCTGCCATACGGCGATCTGACCCGCGTCATCGCTGGAGTCGGCGGCGAGACGATCCAGTTCCGTCACCAGCACCGGTGCGTTATCGAAGTTGTTCATTCGTGCTCCCGTCAACCCCTCCACACATCATCGCAGGCGTGGCACATGCACATGTAGCTCCGGCCGTGGCGCGGAATTGCGCAACAAGTCGCGCTATTTCACATTGCGGCGGCATGCGACGACATCGGCGAACCGGGGGCAGTGGCGATTTCTAGGGTCGGTGACTACCAAGTCTTCCCCCTGCAAGGAGCCAACACATGTCCGCGATCCGCCGCCTCACCCCACCGGGCATCGCCCTGCTCGGTGCCGCCCTTCTGCTGTCCGCCTGTGCCCCCGCCGGCGCGGTGAGCAGCGGGTCCGGCGAACAATCCAGCGCGAGCAGCAGTAGCGCATCACCCGTCACGGGTGGCACGCTCACGTTCCTGGAATCCCAGATCCCCACCTGCCTCTACGCCGGCGGTGGCGGGTTCTACCCGAACGCCACGCTGATCAATCAGCTCGGCGACAAGCTCACCTACCAGGACCCCGAGACGCGGGAGATCACCCCGTGGCTCGCCACCGAGTGGGAGGTGAACGCCGACGCCACCGAGTACGTCTTCCACCTCCGCGATGACGTCACGTTCTCCGACGGATCCCCGCTGACGGCGGAGGTCGTGGCTCTCAACTTCGACCACTTCGGTCTGGGCGACGAGGCGCTCGGCCTGTCGAAGCAGGAGTTCGTCTCCAACTACGTCGGCAGCGAGGTCGTGGACGAGCACACCGTGAAGTTCACCTTCAGCGCCCCGAGCCCCGGCTTCCTGCAGGCGACGAGCGTCGTGGGATCCACGATCGTGGCCAAATCCACGGCCGAGCTGCCCTACGAAGAGCAGTGCCAGATCGACAACTACGTGGCCTCCGGCCCGTTCACGGTCTCCAACGTGGTGCCCGAACAGCAGTACGACCTCGCCGCCCGCGACGACTATGACTGGGCTCCCGCCGAAGACGAGCACCAGGGCCGCGCCTACCTCGACGCGATCAGCGTGATCGTCACCCCCGAGGACAACGTCCGCATCGGTGCCCTGACGTCCGGTCAGGCCGACGCGATCCGCGCCGTTCAGGTGTACGACGTCGCCAACATCGAAGCCGCGGGCAGCACCGTGTACTACGCGCCGACCAACGGCGTGAACCCGCAGTTCGCGCTGCGTCCGGGCAACCCGATCCTCGCCGACATCCAGGTGCGTCAGGCGCTGCAGAAGGCGACCGACGTCGAGACCGCCGTGAAGACGATCTATCTCGGCAAGTTCGACGTCGCGTCCTCCGTGCTGAGCCACGGCGCGACCGGTTACGAAGACCTCTCCGACAAGTTCGGCTACGACCTCGAGGGTGCCAAGAAGCTCCTCGACGAGGCCGGTTGGGTCGAGGGCACCGACGGCATCCGCGCGAAGGACGGCGTGAAGCTGGAACTCACCACCTGGCCCGGCGCCGTGTTCCCGCTCAACCAGCAGCTGGATGAGCTGATCGCGGAGCAGTGGAAGCTCGCCGGCGTGCAGCTGAACATCGTCACCCCCGATCAGGCCACCGCCACGGCCGGGTCCAAGGACCCGCTGCAGCAGCCCGTTGCGATCACACACGTGGGCCGTGTCGACCCCGATGTGATCTGGTCGAACTTCGGCTCGAAGTCCAACCGCAACGCCCTCGGCTTCACCCCCCAAACCGCTGACGCCACGCTGGACGCCCTGCTCACCGACATCACGCGCCTGCCCACCACGGACGAGCGCTACGCGAAGGCTGCCGAGGCGCAGGAGTACCTCATCGACCAGGCCTACGTGATTCCGCTCTACGAGCTGCCACAGACCTACGCCGCGCAGAGCAAGGTGCACGGCCTCAGCTGGGAGGCGGTCGGTCGCGTCGATCTGACCGACGTCTGGGTCCAGCAGTAAGTCACCGACGGAGAGCAGGAAGGAGAAGAGACGATGGCACGTTATCTGATCGGACGGGTGCTGCAGGCGCTGCTGGTGTTGTGGATCGCCTACACAGCCACCTTCTTCCTGCTCTCCGTGCTGCCCGGCGACGGGATCATGATCAAGTTCGAGAGCCCGGAGATGGGGCTCTCGACGGTGGAGATCGAAGCGATCCGCCAGTACTACCACGTGGATGACCCCACCCTCATCCAGTACCTCAACGCGGTGATCGGCACGCTGCAGGGGGACCTCGGCTACTCGATCCAGAACGCCGTCCCCGTGCGCGAGCGCCTGGCCACCGCGGTGCCGCAGACCCTCTCGGTCGCGATTCCGGCCTTCGTACTGGCCGTGGTCCTCGCCGGCGTCTTCGCGCTGCTGGCCGGGTTCGCCCGATTCGCCTGGCTGCGCCGATTCATCCAGTCGATTCCGTCGCTGCTGATGTCGCTGCCCTCCTTCTGGGTGGGGCTGCTGCTGATCCAGGTGTTCTCGTTCCAGCTCGGCTGGGTGCCGATGATCAATCCCAACCCGGTGCAGGCGCTGGTTCTGCCGATCATCACGCTCGCGATTCCGATCTCCGCCCCGCTCGCGCAGATCTTCCTGCGCAGCCTCGAAGACGCGCAGAGCCGGCCGTTCGTGCAGGTGGTTCATGCGAAGGGCGCCGGTCGGTGGTGGGTGCTCTCGCGCCACACCGCGAAGAACGCGCTGCTTCCGACGCTCACGATGGCGGGCCTGATCTTCGCCGACATCCTGGCGGGCTCCGTCGTGGTGGAGACCGTGTTCGGCCGGCCCGGCATCGGTCGCCTGATGTCCGACGCCGTCGCCTCCCAGGATCTGCCCGTGATCCAGGCCGTGGTGATCATCGCCGCCGCCCTGTTCGTCACCGTCAACCTGCTGGTGGATCTGCTCTATCCGATCCTCGACCCGCGACTGCGGCGCCAGTGGACCGCGCCGGAGTCCCGTTCCCTCAACACCCGACAGGAGGTGGTGGCATGACCGCCGCCGTGACCCTGCGAGCGGCCGGCACCGAGGCGGTGCGGGTCGCCCATCGCATCGAGAAGCGTCGCATCGCGCTGCCGTCCCTCACGCTCATCCTCGCCTGGCTCGTCATCGCCGTGGTGGTCGTCTGGGCCGTCGCCCCCTGGTGGCTCGCGCCGTCCGGACCCTACGATCCGGTGTCAGGCGGACTCACCGGCCCGAGCGCCGCGCACCCCTTCGGCACCGACCAGGTGGGTCGCGATCAGCTCGCGCGCGTGATCTTCGGAGCTCGCGAGTCGCTGCTGGGTGCCGGTATCGCGGTGACCATCGGCCTCGGTCTCGGCGTGCTGCTCGGCGCGATCTCCGGTTCCGTGGGTGGCGTCGTCGACACGACCATCATGCGCATCGTCGACGTGCTGCTCGCCGTTCCGGGCCTGCTGCTCGCCCTCACCCTGGTCGCGCTGCTCGGCACCGGGACGATCAACACCGCCATCGCCGTGGGCATCGGATCCATCGCCGGATTCGCCCGGCTGGTGCGCAGCGAAGTCGTCACGGTGCGTGAGACCGAGTACGTGGAGGCGGCGTACAGCTCCGGTGGATCGTTCTTCACCGTGCTGTTCCGCCACATCCTGCCGAATTCTCTGCTGCCCGTGCTCGCCCTGTTCGCGCTGCAGTTCGGCGGTGCCATCCTCGCGCTGTCCACGCTCGGCTTCCTCGGCTATGGCGTCCAGCCACCGGATCCGGAGTGGGGAATGATCATCGCGCAGGGCCGCAACCTGCTGAGCTCCGCGCCGTGGGTGACCGCCTTCCCGGGCCTGGTGATCCTGCTCGTCGTGCTGTCGTCCAACCGCATCAGTCAGTCCCTGGGGGTGCGCCGATGAGCGCCTTGGAAGTTCGCGATCTGGTGGTCGGATACGAGACCCGGCGCGGCCGCGTGATCGCCGTCGACGGCATCGACATCACGATCCAGCCCGGCGAGACCGTCGCGCTGGTGGGGGAGACCGGCTCCGGCAAGACCACCGCGGCGCTCGCATCGATCGGCCTGCTGCCGCAGGGAGCGAAGCTGCTGCGAGGATCCGTGACGCTCGGTCGCACCGACATCACGCGACTGCGGGGTAAGCGACTCGAGCGCCTGCTGGGTAAGGAAGTCGGTCTGATCCCGCAGGACCCGACCGCCTCGCTCGACCCGCTCAAGCCCATCGGCTGGCAGATCGGCGAGGTGCTGCGCATCCACGGTGAGCGCTCGCGGGAGCGCATCGAGGAGGAGGTGCACGTGCTGCTGGAGCGCGTGGGACTCACCGACGCGAAGCGCATCGCACAGTCCTACCCGCACGAGCTGTCGGGCGGTCAGCGCCAGCGCGCGCTCATCGCGGGAGCCGTCGCCCTGCGGCCCGCGCTCATCGTGGCCGACGAATCGACCAGCGCCCTCGATGTCACCGTGCAGCGGCGCGTGCTTGATCTCATCGATGAGATCCGTCGCGAGGACCGCAGCGGTGTGCTCCTGGTCACGCACGATCTGGGTGTCGCCGCCGAGCGCGCCGATCGCATCATCGTGCTGCGCCACGGCGTGGTGGAGGATGACGGACCCATCGACGTCATCCTCGGCGGGCGCGCGGGGGAGTACACCCGAACCCTCGTCGCGAACGCGCCCGCGCTGAACACTCCGCCGTTCCGTGATCCGCTGCTGCACACCGACGCGGAGCCCGAGATCGTGGTGAACGGCCTGGTCAAGCGCTTCGGCGCGCAGCGCGGGAAGGATGCGGTCGCCGCCGTCAACGACGTGTCCTTCACGGTGGCTCGGGGCACCACGCACGCGATCGTGGGGCAGTCCGGATCGGGGAAGTCGACCATCGCGCGCATCCTGATGGGGTTCGAGTCGGCCACGAGCGGTTCGGCCGTCGTTTCGGGGCGCGATGCCACCACGCTTCCCCGCGGCGGTCGGAAAGAGTTCTGGCGCCACGCGCAGTACGTGTATCAGAGCCCCTATGCGTCGCTGGATCCCACGATGAGCGTGCTCGACATCGTGGCGGAGCCGCTGATCCGCTTCGGCATCGCCGATCGTCGCGCCGCGCGCGTGCAGGCGGCGGAGCTGCTGCACCGAGTGGCGCTCGATGAGCGCTATCACGACCGGCGTCCGCGCGAGCTCTCCGGAGGCCAGCGTCAGCGGGTCGCGATAGCCCGAGCACTCGCCCCGGATCCGCGGGTCGTCATCCTCGACGAGCCGGTATCCGCGCTCGATGTCACCGTCCAGGCGCAGATCCTCGACCTGCTCGAGGAGCTGCAGCGCGAACGCGGCCTCACCTACGTCTTCATCTCCCACGACCTCGCCGTGGTGCGTCGCCTCTCCGACACCGTCACGGTGCTGCGGCAGGGCGAGGCCGTGGAGCAGGGTCCCGTGCGCTCCGTGTTCGAGGACCCGCAGCACGAGTACACGCGGGCTCTGCTGGACGCGATCCCGCGCGTCGTGCTCGACCTGTTCGAGATCTGATCCCCCCAATCCGCCGACAAAACAACCCCTGGGAGAATCCATGTCATCGCTGCCCGTGGACGTGATCGATCAGATCGCGTCCGTGCCCGCCGACCTCGACGCCGTGCGTCGTCGTCGGCCCGATACGCGCGAGTACGCGCAGAAGTACTTCGAGTCGATCTTCGAGCCGATCGACGACTCGCAGCTCGCCGTCAGCGACCGCTGGCTGCTGGCTGCGTTCGTCACGCGGCTGACGGCCGACGACGCGACGGCCGCGTACTACGCGGCCGAGGCTCGTCGCAACGCTCCCGAGCAGGCCGAGGCCGTGCTCGCTGCGGCAGAGCGCTGGGTTACGTCGGGGCCGTTCGGCCACTATGCCGAGCCGGGGCTCGCCGGAGAGAACACCGATGGTCTGCGCCTGCAGGCGGAGGACCTGGTGGACATCGAGCCCCGCCTCGCCGCGGGTCTGGCCCATGCTCACCTCGTGACCTACCGGCTGCGAGAGACCGATGGCACCTCGCACGATCTGCTCCTGAACGCGGGATGGAGCATCGACGGCATCGTCACGCTCTCGCAGGTGTTCGCCTTCCTCGCCTTCCAGCAGCGCGTCATCGCCGCGCTCACCGTGCTGAAGGCGGTGGCAGCATGAGCGTTGTCGAGACTGCGGCCCTCACCTACGAGCTGCCTCACCCGGATGTGTTCACCACCGAGCAGGTGGGCTGGGTGCCGTGGCTGGAGCCGCCCGCGCGTGACGAGCTCACCCAGCGTCAGCTCGACGGCCTGGACGACGAGCGACGGGCGGCCAGCCCGTACTTCCGACTGCTGGCGCGGGACCCGGAGCTGCTCTACAACCGCACGCGCACCGACAAGGGCATCTTCTACAACGAGGACGCCGGCGCTCCCCGTGCCGATCGCGAGCTCGCGGCGGCGGTGGCCTCGCGCGTCAACGGCTGTGTGTTCTGTGCCTCCGTGCACGCCCGCTTCTCCGGCAAGCTCTCCCGCCGCGAGGAGGACATCGCCCGCCTTCTGGAAGAGGGCGTCGACGCGGATCTCGGTCCGCGCTGGAACGCCGTGAAGGACGCGGCGATCGCGCTGACGCAGACGCCGATCGCGCTCACCACCGCGCACGTCGAGGCGCTGCAGGCCGAAGGATTCGACGCGCTGTCGATCCTGGACGTACTGCAGGGAGCGTCGTTCTTCAACAACGCGAACCGACTGATGCTCACGCTCGGTCGCGCCGTGAAGCCGGGTGTGGAGATCGACCCGTCCTGACAACGGAAACGACAGCGGGGCGGGGATCCGTGATCCTCGCCCCGCTGTGTCGTCGTCCGCTTACTTCGCGGCGACCTCCTGCGCGCCCTTGAAGTAGAGCGTGCTGAGCGGAGTGAGCGTCCAGCCCTCCACCGTGGGGGCGAACATCACGTTACGCGCGCGGTAGTAGGTGTTGATCAGGGCGCTGTCCTGGCCGATGAGGATGTCCTCGGCCTGGTGCATGAGCTCAGCGCCCTTCGCGGCGTCGGTCTCCGAGTTGATCTGCGTGAGCAGCGCGTCAAACTCCGGGTTGGAGTACTTCGCGTTGTTCAGCTCGGAGCCAGTGGCCCATCCGGCGAGGAAGGTCATGGGGTGCAGGTAGTCGCCGCCCCAGCCCATCGCCGCGATGTCGAAGTTGCCGGCCTTGACGCCGTCGTAGTAGACCTTCCACTCCTGGGTGGTGATGGTCATGTCGATGCCGAGGTTCTTCTTCCACATCTGCTGCAGCGCCTCGGTGACCTTCTTCACGGTGTCATCCGTGTAGTACGACAGCTCGATGGGCGGCAGACCCTCACCGTTGGGGTAGCCGGCCTCGGCGAGCAGCTTCTGAGCCGCCTCGATGTCGCCGGCGGGCTTGATGCCCCAGTCCGGACGGTCCTCGGTGAAGTCCTTGCCGTCCAGCACGTAGCCGGGCGCGACGATGCCGGTGGCCGGCTTGTCGGTGGACTGCAGCACCTTGTCGATCAGCGCCTGACGGTCGATCGCGAGGCTGAGGGCCTGGCGCACCTTCGGGTTGTCGAAGGGGGCCTTCGTGAGGTTCATGATGAAGTAGCTCGTGCCGAACTGCGGAACCGTGTAGAGGTCCTCGCTGTCGGTCTTCAGGCGCGGGAGATCGTCGGTGGGAACCGCGGAGATTCCGTCGACCTGACTCGACTCGAACGCCGTGAGCGCGGTGGCCTGGTCGGGGATCACGCGCAGGGTGATCTCCTCGAGGCTCACCGTGTCGGCGTTCCAGTAGTTGGGGTTCTTCACCAGCGTGATGCTCTTGCCGAACGTCATGTCGCTGACCATGAAGGCGCCGTTGCTGACGTAGGTGTCGGCCTTCTTCGCCCAGGTGTCGGCGTTGCCCTCGACGACATCCTTCTTGACGGCGTTGAACGGGTACATGTTCAGCATCGGCAGGAAGAACGGGGTGGGGGTCTTCAGCTTCACCACGAAGGTGCTCGCGTCGGGAGCCGAGATGCCCACCGCGGCCTTGTCGCCGGTGCCCGCGTAGAACTCCGCTGCACCCACGATGTAGTCGGTCAGCAGGTTCGCGTACTGACCGGCCAGGTTCTGATCCAGCACGCGGAACCACGAGTACAGGAAGTCCTCGGAGGTGAGGGGGCTGCCGTCGGACCACTTCAGATCCGGACGCAGGTGGAACGTGTACTCGAGACCGTCGGCGCTCACGTCCCACTTCTCGGCGAGGCCGCCGACCAGTTCGTTCTTGGCGTCATAGGTCACCAGGGGCTCGAACGTGTTCATGATCACGGGCGACGCGAAGCTGTTGCTCGTGACTCCCGGATCGAGGCTGTCCGCCTCCTCGTTGACGGCGAACACGATCTTCTGGTCGGCCGCGGATGTGCCATCGCCTCCGCCGCCGGTGTCCCCGGCGGAGCAGCCGCTGAGCAGCAGGGCCGCGACCGCCACGAGCGCCGTGGCGCCCAGAGCGAGCTTCTTCATTGCGTTACTCCTTCGATAGTGGTGTTGCTGTGCGACGGGCGTGAACCCGTCACGAGACCATGTGGCAGGCGACCTGATGCCCGTCGCCGACGTCGCGCATCTCCGGCACGACATTCGCGCAGATGTCCTGTGCCAGCGGGCACCGGGTGCGGAAACGGCAACCGCTCGGCGGGGTGATGGGACTGGGCAGATCACCGTCGATCGACGCTTCGACGCGCCGGCTGGATGCGGAGGGATCGGCGATCGGGACCGCCTTCAACAGGCCCTGCGTGTACGGGTGCAGCGGGTTGCGGTAGATCTCCTCGCTCTCGCAGAGCTCCACGAGCTGACCGAGGTACATCACGCCCACGCGGTCGGAGACATGGCGCACCATCGCGAGGTCGTGCGCGATGAAGAGGTACGTGATCCCGCGTTCCTCCTGGAAATCGCGCAGCAGGTTGATCACCTGCGCCTGCACGGAGACATCCAGCGCGGAGATCGCCTCGTCGGCGATGATCACGCGCGGGTTGAGGATGAGCGCCCGTGCGATGCCGATGCGCTGGCGCTGACCGCCGGAGAACTCGTGGGGATACCGGGAGATGTGCTGTCCGGACAGGCCGACGGCCTCCAGCATGTCGCCCACGAGGTCTCGGGCCGCACGCGCATTGCGCACGACACGCTGTGCGATGAGGGGCTCGGCGATGATCTCGCCCACGGTCATCCTGTCGTTCAACGACGATGCCGGATCCTGGAAGATCATCTGGATCTTCGGACGGATGGGGCGCAGCTCACGATCCTTCATGTGCGCGATCTCGACGCCCTCCAGCCGGATGCTTCCGGCGGTGGGCTCGTACATCCGGATGACGGTGCGCGCAACGGTCGACTTGCCGCAGCCCGATTCGCCGACGAGGCCGAGCGTCTCGCCCGCACCCACCGAGAAGCTGACCCCGTCCACGGCGTGCACGACGGAGCCACGCTTGCCGCTCACCGGGAAGTGCTTGACCAGACCCTCCACCTCAAGCATGAGCGCTCCTCACCTCGGTCAACGGATTGTTCTCTGCCGGCGCCTCGGGCGAGAGCAGGTGACAGTGCGAGACGTGAGTGTCGGAGAGCCGCGTGGCCGGTGGGGGAGTGGTCTGGCAGATCTGCCGCGCGTACGCGCAGCGATCGGCGAACGCGCACCCCTGCGGCGGGAACATCAGATCGGGTGGCGATCCCGGGATCGACTCCAGCCGCTCATCGCGGTCACCGTCGATGCGGGGAACGGAGGCGAGCAGACCGAGCGTGTAGGGGTGGGCGGTGTGGGAGAAGATCTCATCCAGCGTGCCCTCCTCCACGATCGTCCCGCCGTACATCACCGCCACGCGCGAGCACACCTCCGCGACGACGCCGAGGTCGTGCGTGATGAAGATGACGCTCATACCGAGTTCGGCCTGCAGACGCCGCAGGATGCGGAGGATCTGGTCCTGGATGGTCACATCCAGCGCCGTCGTCGGCTCGTCGGCGATGAGGACCTCGGGCTTGCACGCGAGTGCCATCGCGATCATCACGCGCTGGCGCATTCCGCCGGAGAACTCATGGGGATACGACGAGTACCGCCGCTCCGGTTCCGGGATGCGCACCATGCGGAAGAGCTCGAGAACCCGTTCCTTGGCCTCCGCCTTCGACATCTTCTCGTGCGTGTCCAGGAGTTCGCGCACCTGCTTACCGACCGGGATCAGCGGGTTGAGACTCGACATCGGGTCCTGGAACACCATCGAGATGCGCTTGCCCCGAATCGCACGCAGCTGCGCGTCGGGGAGCGTCGCGAGGTCCTTGCCGTCGAAGCGGACTGATCCGCCGACGATCTTCCCGCCGTGCGCGAGCAGCTGCATGATCGACATCGCCGTGACGCTCTTGCCGCTGCCCGATTCGCCGACGATGCCGAGGATCTCACCCGGTGCCAGATCGAAGCTCACGCCGCGTACCGCCTTGACCTCGCCCTTGCGGGTGAAGAAGGACGTCTGCAGGTTGTCGACCTCGAGGACGTTCGCGCTCATGGCATTCACCTGTTCTGCCGGGGGTCGAGGGCGTCGCGAAGACCGTCGCCGATGAAGTTGAAGGCGAACATCAGGATGCAGATCGCGCCGGCCGGGATGAACAGCTGGAACGGCGCCGAGCGCAGCGTCGCGAGGGCATCGTTGGACATGGTTCCCAGGCTCGCCATGGGCGGGGCGACCCCCAGACCGATGAAGCTCATGAACGCCTCGATGAAGATGGCAGAGGGAATCAGCATGGTCGCGGTCACGACGATGGAGCCGGTCACGTGCGGAATGATGTGCTGGCCGAGGATGCGCGCGTCGCTCGTTCCCATGATCTTCGCGGCGGCGACGAACTCGCGCTGGCGGATGGTGAGCACCTGTCCGCGCACCACGCGAGCCATATCGACCCAGTACACGGTCGACAGCGCGATCACGATGCTGAGGAACCCGCTGGAGCCGGCCATCAGCACCTGGATGAGAACGACATAGAGGATGAGCGGGATGGTGCTGACGATGTCGACGACGCGCATCATCACGGCATCCACGTTTCCGCCGATGTAGCCCGAGATGCCGCCGTAGATCACCCCGATCACGAGGTTCACGGCCATGGCGATCAGGGCGATCAGCAGGGAGATGCGCAGGCCGAACATGAGCCGGGTGAGCATGTCCCGGCCGAGGCCATCGGTGCCCAGCACGTGATCGGTGTTCCACATGGTGGTGGAGTTCGAGATGGTCTTGCCGTCCTGCATGAGGGTCGGCGGCTTCACGCGGTAGTTGATGGTGAGCTCTTCGCCGCCACCCACATCGAACGTCATCCGCTTGGCGACCGGATCATCCTCGCCGCCGCCGAAGGTGCCCACGAGGTGACCGCCTCCGTCGAGCTCCACGAGCGTGAGGTTCTGGGTCGCGACGAAGAACCGTCCGTCCACGTCGGTGGCCTGCATCACCGGCGGGAGGCTGACGTGGTCGAGGTTCTGCTCGTCGTAGGAGTAGGGCGACAGCGCCGGGCCGATCAGCGCGAATAGCGCCATGATGATGACGACCACCACGCCGGTCACGGCGGACGGGCGACGCAGGAAGCCGGTGATCGCGCGGCGTGCGAAGGACTCGCTGGGGCGGCGCAACTGCTCCGCGTCTCGCGGAGTGCGTGTGGCCGGTGCCCACGGATCAACGGGGGCGGTGGTCGTCGAGGTCATGAGTCGAACTCCATCCTGCGCTCGCTCATTTCAGCCGGATCCGCGGATCGATGAGGCTGTAGAGGATATCGACCAGGAACATCATCGCGATGAGGATCGCGGCATAGAAGACGGTGACGCCCATGATGGCCGTGTAGTCGCGGTTCGAGATCGAGTTCACGTAATGCTGGCCCAGGCCCGGGATGGCGAAGATCTTCTCGATCACGAACGAACCGGTGATGAGGCCCGCCAGAATCGGGCCCAGCACGGCCAGCACCGGGATCATCGCGTTGCGCAGGGCGTGGCGCAACACGATGGCGCTGGGACGCAGACCCTTCGCCTTCGCGGTGCGGATGTAGTCGCGGCCGAGCTCCTCCAGCAGGCTTGCTCGAACGAGTCGTGTGATGAACGCCAGCGCGAAACCGCTGCCGGCGACGATCGGCATGATGTACGCCGCCGGACTGTCGAGTCCGAACGCGGGCAGCACGCCGAGCTTCAGCGAGAACAGGTACATCAACAGGGTCGCGATGACGAACGAGGGGAGCGCGACGCCGATGGTGGCGAGCACCATGGTGACGAAGTCCTGCCATCGTCCATTGCGGACGGCGGCGATGATCCCGAGGGGGAGCGCGATGAGCAGCGCGAACGCCACGGTGAGCACGCCGAGTTGTGCGGAGATCGGGAAACCGGAGCCGATCAGCTCGTTCACCTGCATGCCCTCGTACTTGAACGAGGGGCCGAGGTCCAGGCGCAGCAGCCCCAGCATGTAGTTGCCGTACTGCACCATGATCGGATCGTTTAGGTGGTACTTCGCCTGCAGTGCCGCCTCCACCGCGGGCGGCAGGTTGCGATCGGAGGTGAACGGGCCCCCCGGGATCGCGTGCATCATGAAGAAGGTCAGCGTCGCGATGATCCACAGTGCGACGAGCATGAAGGCGATCCGCTTCATCACGTACTTAGCCACGGCCACCTCCCGTCGTCTGGTATCTGTGATTATTCTGCAATCTCACCGTTTCGTACCAACTGAGTCCATAGAATCGGCGTAACGTTTCTGCATCGCCCGCCGAATCCGACAATTCGTCCAGATTTTGCCTACTTCGATGTTCCCCGGGAGGACAGAATGAAGCTCGATGAGACGCATCGCGCCATGATCGACCTGCTGCGGGTGGATGGGCGGATGTCGGTCAACGCGCTGGCGGCCGAGTTGGGCATCTCGCGATCGAACGCGTATCAGCGTTTCGAGCGATTGGTGGAGTCGGGCGTGATCACGCGCTTCACCGCCGAAGTGGACGCGCGGGCGGTCGGGCTGGGGGTGTCGGCGCTCGTCTTCGTCACGATCGAGCAGAGTCGCTGGGCTGAGTTTCGGGCATCGCTCGGAGAGATCCAGGAGCTGGAGCACTTCGCCGTGATCACCGGCGAGCACGACGCGATGCTGCTCGTGCGTGCCACCGACGTGACAGACATCCACCTGCTCGTCTCGGTGCAGCTCGCGCAGTGGCCCTCGATCAAGTCGACGGAGACGGTGTTCCTGATGGACGAGGAACGAGCGCTCGCGGCTCTGCCGGTGGGCAAGGGCCGTGCCCCCGCCGAGGTGTTCGACGGTCAGGCGGCTGGGAAGACGCGCTTCGTGCGCTCGCGCCCGCGCTGAGCGCAGACGAAGAATGCCGGCGCGGATCACTCCACGCCGGCATTCGAATCACCGCATCAACCCGCGGTGAGCGGCATCTTCTCATCGAGCGCCGGAATCTCCTTGTCGCCGTCCTTCGCCGCGAGGCGCGTGTAGCTGACGGTCAGGTTGTCCTTGGTCGGGTTCTGCACGTAGTACATGCACCAGCCGGTCCCGGTCGCACCGCTCTCGACGTCGTCCAGCGGCGTGAGGCCCTGTGCGGCCATGTCCTCCTTCACGGAGGTGGTGATGTCCGATGTCGGTACGTTCATGTCGGAGGTGGCCAGCTGCAGCGAGGTGCAGCTCACGCCGCCGTAGTACTTCGCACCACGCGTGACCGTGTACTCCACGGCGACATAGGTGGCACCGCCGGGCGCGGTGGCCCAGTCTCCCGAACCCGTGAAGCCGAAAGCGATGGCCGTGGCGGTTGCGGTGTCCTCGCGTGCGGGATCGGTGACGGTCGGCGAGGTGACCGTGATCTTCTCGATCTCGCCGGAGGCCGCGGGAGCGTCCTCGGTCGGCGAAGCGCTCGGCTCCTCCGCGATCGGCGTGTCCTTTGCCGTCGGCTCGGCTGCCGGCGTACTCGGCGAGGTGTCGCCGCTGTCGGACGCGGGTGCGCTGCATCCGCTGAGAGCGATGGCACCTGCGGTGAGCAGGCCGGCGAGCAGCAGTGATGTTCGCTTCATGATTCCCCCTGAATCGGTTATCGCGAGCCCCGATGACTCGCGGGCGAGCAGTCAGTATAGGCACGTCGGCAGACGGGGCGTGGGTGCTTCGTCGGCGTGCTCCCGGGTTGACGTCGGCCTGATCAGCGCCGAGCGCCGACGATGCCGCGCAGGCGGGTGACGGTCTCCGAGTCCCTGCGGGCCAGTCCGAGGGCAGTGGCCAGCTCTCGGGCGATGAGGGCATGTCCGGTGGCGTTGGGGTGGAACGGATCGGCGAGAAGCTGCCACGGGACGCCGTCGATGCGATCCCGGCCGCGCTCCTGAAATCGCGTGAAGACGTCGACCAGGACCACTCGATGTGCGCGGGCCACCGTGCGCATCGCGTGGGCGAACTCGGGCACGCGAGCGCGCTCCGGCGCATGACGCTCGTCAACCGGCGGTGGGGTGAGCAGCACCGGGATCGCGTCCAGCCGTCTGACGCGGGTGACGAAGTCCTCCAGCGACGCGGCGTACTCGTCGGCGGAGATCAGCGGCACCTTTCCCGAGGAGGAGCAGTCGTTGGTGCCGATCATCAGCGTCACGATCTGCGGCTGCCATCGGGCGACCCGATGATCGAAGTCGGCGAGCAGCTGCGCGGTGCGCCATCCGCTGATCGCCGTGTTGATCATCGCATCGCGAGAACGGCCGAGGTCCCCGCGCACCAGCTCATGCAGGTGATCGACGTAGTTGCGGGCGCCCTGCGTGTGAACGAGGCCGTGCGTGATGGAGTCGCCGGTGAGCACCCACGTGATCGGATCGGCGGCGGACAGCAGCGCCCGCAGGCGCCGAGCGTCGGTGTTCCACATGCACACCAGTCTTCCGCCTCGCGGCGAAGAGTGTGTGGCGTCAGGCGATCTCGCCCGCCGCGACGGCTTCGGCGTACGCCGCGACGCGGGGGAGGTGGTGAGCGCCGTAGAAGTCCGCGGCGGTGAGGCGATCGGCGTCCCCGGCTGCGGGCGACTCGTGACGCGACACCGCGATGACGGCCAGCGCGTGCATCCACCCGCCCGCGAGTGTACCCAGCAGCATCAGGTACGGAACGCTCACGGCTGCGGCGTCACGAGGCGAGGCGGCGAAGCCGAGCAGATCCGTCGTCGCCCGGCGAGCCGCCTCGACAGCACGCTCCAGCCGGCGCGCGGTGCGCGTGGCGACCGGATTGGACAGCGCGCCGAGCTCGGCGATCGTGTTCTCGATCGACGCGAGCAGCGCGGCGGCGGTGACGCCGCCGTCGCGGATGGTCTTGCGGCCGACCAGGTCGTTCGACTGGATGGCCGTGGTGCCCTCGTAGATGGGGGTGATGCGCGCGTCGCGGTAATGCTGGGCGGCACCGGTCTCCTCGATGTAACCCATGCCGCCGAATACCTGGATCGCGTCGCTGGTGAGGCGCAGCGCCTCCTCGGTGGTCCAGCCCTTGAGGATCGGGACGAAGAACTCCGCCATCGTACGCAGCGTCGCGTCGTGCTCGCTGCGGTCCAGGAGGTCGGCGGAGTAGACGCCGAGCGCGCGCATCGCGAAGATCTCGCTGGATGTGGACAGCAGGAGGCGACGCACGTCGGGGTGCTCGGCGATGGTCGCGCCCGCGGGGCGATCCAGCACCGGTCCCTGCACCCGCATGGCGGCGTAGGAGCGCGACAGCTGCTGCGCGCGATCGGCGATGCCGGTGGCCTGGAATCCCATGCCCGCGCGTGCGGAGTTCATCATGATGAACATGCCGGCCAGGCCGCCGCCGACCTCGCCGACGAGGTATCCGGTGGCGCCCTCGTACGAGAGCACGCAGGTGGGGGAGCCGTGGATACCGAGCTTGTGCTCGATCGACACGGTGGTGACAGCGTTGCGGGCACCGAGGGAGCCGTCGGGGTTCGGCAGGAACTTGGGTGCCACGAACAGCGACAGGCCCTTGGCTCCGGCGGGGGCATCGGGCGTGCGCGCGAGTACGAGGTGCACGATGTTGTCGGCCACGTCGTGGTCGCCCCACGTGATGAAGATCTTCTGGCCGGAGATGCCCCAGCTGCCGTCGCCGCGGGGCGTCGCCAGGGTGCGGATGGCGCCGAGATCCGTGCCCGCCTCGGGCTCGGTGAGGTTCATGGTTCCGGTCCACTCTCCCGACACCAGGCGGGTGAGGTACATCTCACGCAGCTCATCCGATGCGTGCGCGTCGAGGGCGTGGATCTGGCCGGCCGTGAGCAGCCAGCACAGCGCGAACGCGGCGTTGGAGCCGTTCCAGATCTCGCCGAGAGCGGCGCGGAGTGCGCCAGGCAGGCCATCGCCACCCGCGGACTCCGGGGCCTCCGCACTGATCCAACCCGCGTCGACGAACTGCCGGTACGCGGCGGCGAAGCCCTCGGGCAGGTGCACCTGACCGTTCTCGAACCGCGCACCCTCACGGTCGCCCACGGTCTCCAGCGGGGCGAGCACTGCACTCGCGAAGTCGCCGGCACCGGTGAGCACCTCGACGCCATCTTCGGCGGACAGCGCACCGTCGGTGGCACGGTGGACGATGTCCTCGCCGAACAGCTCGTTCAGCAGGAACGCGTAGTCCTCAATGGGTGCGCGGTACTCGGATGCGTCGGCCACGGCGTGCTCCTCAGGGGCGAAAGATGAGACTGAGGTTCAGTGTACGTGACACGCCGTCTCAGGACAATGATTCGCACCTGGGCTGTGGTCACAGCCTCCCGCGTGGTGATGAGGACCGGGCTATCCGCGAACCACGCCTGGTCCCGCGTCGATCGCTCGGCGCGGCCTGCGGTCGCAGTGGACGGTAGGGATTGCTCCGCTGAGCTATGGCGTGAGCATGACGGCAAACCTCAAGGCCAACGGAACCATCTCTGGATTCGGCGCTACCGTCGGTTAACCTCCACCTCCCCACTTGTTCGGAGCTTCGCATGAACCCTACCGATGCAATTGTCGTCACAGTCTTCGTTGCTGTTTTCGTGGTGCTGTGGATCTTCTTGATCGTGATGGCTATCCGGCAAATCAATGCGGCGTACCGTGAGACGAAGCCCTTGGCTCGGATCATCTGGATCGTCGCCATCGTGGCCTTTCCGATCATGGGATCGATCGCATGGCTGCTTTGGTCCCTCGCGGGCATGTCTGCTGTGAAGGGCTCTCGAATCGGCTGACTTCAAAACGGACGGGGTAGGCAGCACGCCATGGTGCCTACCCCGTCTGCACGCGCGGAAGGTCACGAGGGATCGAGGGTGGAAGATGATCGGCGATGTTCTTGTTGAGTGCGCGAAGAACCACGTCCCTCCGGGGTGACGCGTGCGCGGATGCGAATCGATCCGTCACGCCCCGGAAGTCGGCGGCGTCTTCTTCGGCGGCGCGGCCGGCTGGGGTGGCAGGGGTGTCGCCGCGGCGACGAAGGCGGGGTCGACACGCGCCGGGGGCCGTGCGGCCTCGGCCGTGCGGGCACGTGCCTGCCGTCTGCGCATGATGACGAAGGTCACCGCACCGGCGAGTGCCAGCAGCACCAGCCAGGGGAGGCCCACGCTCACGTTCAGCAGGGTGTCCGACCAGAACCCGACGAATCCGTGCCATCCGACCGCGAGGGCGTCGCCGATCGTCTGCGGTTGCGTCGAGTCGGGCCCTCCATTCCCGCCGATGACCAGGGTGATCGTGCTCATGGCGACTTTGTCGGCCATCGTGCGAATCTCGGATTCGATGCTCTCCAGCTTGGTCTGCCGGTCACTCAACGACTCTTCCAGCTCGGCAAGATCTTTGGGCGTGGTGGCAGCGGCGAGCCAGGATTCGTAGCGCTCGACCGAGGTGCGCAGCGAGCTCGCGCGGGCTTCGAGGTCGCGCTGCGCGGTGCCGACATCCTCCGACGCAAGCTGCGTCTGGGTGACCGTCCCGATGGTGGTCAGCTTCTCGCGCACGTCGTCGATCTTCGCCACCGGGATGCGGGCGGTGAGCGTGGCGTGCGCTTCGGTGAGCTCCGGCGACGCGGATTCATCCCGATCCTCGATGCGTCCGCCCGCGGCCACGATGATCTCCGTCACCGTTCGCGCCGCACCGATCGGGTCCGCTGCCGTGAGCCAGATCGTGCCCGTGATGATCTCCGTGGCATCGGCCGGGGCATCGGCAGCCGCCGGCTGTGCGTCCGCGGGCTGGACGGCCGCGGGCCGGGCCGCTGAACCGGCCGAATCCGCACTCGATGCAGAGCATCCGGTAAGCAGGATCGCGGCCGTGAGAAGTGCTGCGGCAAGCGATCGGCGTCGTTGCGTGATCGTCATGCCGCCACGCTAGATCGCCTCCCGGCTCCAGGGCTACGGCCTGCGATCACGATCGGATTTCCGTCCGATCACGGCTCGGCCACGCTCAGGTGACGGGGGGATAACGGCCGGTGAGATCCGAATCCGGGGGGACCGCCGCACGCAGGAAACGTTCCATGGCGGCGGGGGCCGCGGCAAGCGGAACACCTACTCGGCGGGAGAGGTTCACGGTGCGGCGGAGGTCGGCGGCGAGGCGATCGCCTCGGAGGGCAGGACGACCGGAGAGCACCGTCTGCGGCACCACGGCGACACCCACCTCCCGCTCGACGAATCGCAGCACCGCATCCATCTCGGCACCCTCGACGGCGATCGTGGGCACCAGTCCCGCGGACGCGAACGCGGCATCCGTGGCCAGGCGCAGGTCGTAGCCGCGGTGGAACATCACCAGGGGCATCGTGGCCAGCTCCGACAGCGTGATCGGCGTCGACCCGCCAGGCTCGCGTGCGGCAGGCGATGCCAGCACCAGCTCCTCGGTGAACACGGGCTCCGAGACGACTGACGGATCGTCGGGCACGCTGGGCCGCGTCACCGTCAGCGCCAGATCCAGCGCGCCGCCGGCGAGATCCTCCACCAGCTCGCGAGATCCCGCCTCGCGAATGATCACGTCCACTCCCGGATGCGCACGCCGGAAGAGCGCGAGTGCATCAGCCACGATCGACACGCACAGCGTCGGTGGCGCACCCAGTCGCACCCGACCGCGCCGCAGCTGGGCGAACTCGTCCATCTCCTGACGTGCCGCCTCCGCGTCCGCGAGCATGCGTCGCGCGATCGGCAGCAGCGCCTCGCCCTCCGTGGTGGGTGTCGCTCCGGTGCGTCCGCGCGTGAAGAGGGTCACGCCGAGTTCCGCCTCCAGCGCGGCGACCTGACGCGACAGTGAGGGCTGCGACAGGAAGAGCTCATCCGCGGCGTGAGTGAAGTGTCCGTTGCGGGCGACCGCCTCGAACGCGAGGAGGTGGGCGAGTTGCATGCACAAAGCGTATGGCAACGAGCAAAACTATGCATTGGAGTAATTCGTCGCGCACTCCTAGCGTCGAGGGCATGAGCACAACTCTTCACGCCGAGCGGCAACTGACCACCTCCGTCCTCGTCATCGGCACCGGTGGCGCGGGGCTTCGCGCCGCAATCGAGCTGGCCGAGCGCGGGATCGATGTGCTGGCTGTCGGCAAGCGTCGCAAGCACGACGCGCACACCACGCTGGCCGCGGGCGGCATCAACGCCGCGTTGTCCACGATGGATCCCGAGGACAGCTGGCAGCAGCACGCGGCCGACACCCTGCGTGAGTCGTACTTCCTCGCGGATCCGGGCATCGTCGAGGTCGTCACCCGCAACGCGGCCCGCGGTATCGAAGACCTGGAGCGGTGGGGCATGCCGTTCGCGCGGGAGGAGGACGGCCGCATCAGTCAGCGCTTCTTCGGCGCCCACACCTACCGACGTACGGCATATGCGGGCGACTACACCGGACTCGAGATCCAGCGCACGCTCCTGCGTCGCGCCGCCGAGCTGGACGTCCCGATCATCGACACCATCTACGTGACCCGGCTCCTCGTGGCCGACGGCCAGGTCTTCGGCGCGTACGGGTTCGACGTGGTCGACGGCACCCCGGTGATCATCCACGCCGACGCCGTCATCATCGCCGCCGGCGGGCACAACCGGATCTGGCGCTACACGTCCTCGCGTCGCGACGAGAACACCGGAGATTCGTTCCGACTCGCCGCGCTCGCGGGCGCCCGCATCCGCGACGCGGAGCTCGTGCAGTTCCACCCGTCCGGCATCCTCGAGCCGGTGGAGATGGCGGGCACCCTGGTGTCGGAGGCCGCGCGCGGTGAAGGCGGGATCCTCACCAACGCGCAGGGCGAGCGGTTCATGGCCCGGTATGACGCGGAGCGGATGGAGCTGTCCACCCGTGACCGGGTGGCACTGGCCAACTACACCGAGATCGCAGAGGGGCGCGGGACGGCGAACGGCGGCGTGTGGCTCGATGTCTCGCACCTGCCCCGCGAGACGATCATGGCCAAGCTGCCGCGGCTGTATCGCACCATGATCGACCTGCAGATGGTGGATATCACCGAGCAGCCGATGGAAGTGGCGCCCACCGCGCACTATTCGATGGGTGGCGTGTGGGTGGATGCGGCCGATCACAGCACCGGCGTGGACGGGCTGTACGCCATCGGTGAGGCGTCCAGCGGACTGCATGGCGCGAACCGACTGGGCGGGAACTCGCTCATCGAGCTCATGGTCTACGGACGCATCACCGGCGAGGCGGCGGCCGAGTACGCGCGTTCGCGCACCCGCATCCATCGCTCGACCGAGGCTGTCGCGGAGGCGCGGGAGGAGATGACCCGTCTGTTGGATCCCACCGGCGGGGAGAGCGCACGGGTGCTGCAGCGCGCGATCCGCGACATCATGACCGAGCACGCCGGTGTGGTGCGTACCGAAGGGAGTCTTCGCGAGGGGCTGCGGCGCTTGGCGGAGGTGGAGGAGCGCGCATCCCACGTCTCTGCTCACCCCGACATCGCCGGGTATGACGACCTCGCCCACGCCTACGATCTGCTGGGCTCGCTCCTGGCGGCGCGCGCCACACTCGAGTGCGCCGTGGAGAGGCGGGAGACGCGGGGCTGCCACAACCGAGCCGACTTCCCCGACACCGATCCCGCGCTGCAGGGGAACATGGTCTGGACTCCCGTCGGCGGCGTCGTGTTCGAGGCGCTGCCGGAGGCTCCGGACTCCTTCCGTGAGCTGGCTCTGGCGCAGACATCCTCGGACGTCGCGGGCAAGCTCGTCGAGTGATACCGGACAGGGAGCTTGCCTCCGCGGGCTCCCTGTCTTCCACCTATCCACAGGCCCAGAACGCCGTCGCTGCGCGGGGGCTAGAGTCGGCTCGATCGAGTCGGGGATACTCGATCGGCATCTGGGGAACTCGTCGCGATTCGCGACGATGGGTGCGTGTGGTGGGTGAAGGGGAGCCTGATGGCGCTATTCAACCGACGTCGGCGCGACGACGACGAGCAGGCGAGCAGCGGCGCGCTGGCGGAAGTTGCGACCGACGACTCGCTCAGCATGATCGAGGCGCTGTTCGCGTCGCCCGTCGCGCCCTCCGCGCTCCCGTCGACGCTGGCGGTGCTCGCCGAACCCGCTCGGCGGGCGGCGGCGCACGTCGCGCTCGAATCGGGCATCGGAGTTCCGGTGCTCGCCGATGAGCTGCCCACCCGCGCTGAGCTCGATCAGATCGCCGATCCCGTCCCTCTCGAGTCCGACCCGGCCCCGCCGGATAACCGTGGGCGAGAGTCGTCGCCCAGCCGTATCGGCACCGAAGAAGAGAGAGCAAGAATGGCAAATCTGGAGCAGTCAGTACAGGACCTCCTGTCGATCGACGGAGCCACGGGCGCCGCGATCGCCGATTCCGCGTCGGGGATGGCGCTCGCGGAGGGCGGCCACCCCGGTTTCGACCTCGGCATCGCCGCCGCGGGCAACTCCAACGTGGTCCGCGCCAAGCTGCAGACCGTGCGCGATCTGGGCCTGAGCGCCACGATCGACGACATCCTCATCACGCTGGATCAGCAGTATCACCTGATCAACGTGCTCCACAGCGCGGGAAACGAGGGCCTGTTCGTCTACCTCGTGCTCGATCGCTCGCGGGCCAACCTCGCCCTCGCTCGCCACAAGCTGACCCAGGTGGCGGGTCAGATCCAGATCTGATTCATCTGCGCCTGACTCGGAGAACTTGACATGGGGCTGCTTTCTTCAAGAAAGTAGCCCCATGCCTCTTCGCTCCGACTGGTCCGATGCCGGGTGCATCATCGCTCGCGCCGCCGATGTCCTCGCCGACCCGTGGGTGCTGGTCACCCTGCGGGAGCTGTTCAGCGGACGCCATCGCTTCGACGAGCTTCGGGATGCGACGAGCGCCGCAGACAGCGTTCTCGCTCGTCGGCTGCGGACGATGACGGAGGCGGGTCTTGTCGAACGTCACGCGAGCGGCGGGTACACGCTGACGGCGACCGGGGAGCTCACCCTTCCGATCCTGCACGCCTACGCAGGTTTCACTCGCGCGGTCGAGCCGCCGAACGACGGCGGGCTGCGGATCAGCTGCGCGCGATGCGCAGCGGAAGCGGTGTCCGCGGACTGGTGCCCCAGGTGCGCGGCGCCGCTGGACGCCGAGTCGACCACGTGGATGCGCCCCAGCATGGGCGAGCCGTTCCGCGTGACGGTGGGGAGCGCGCGGTGAGCCCACGTCGGATTCACCCGGCCTGGTTCGTCGCCGGCGCGGCGCTGGTGGCCCTCATCGGCGCGGCCGGATTCCGTGCCGCTCCGGGCGTGCTGATGATGCCGCTGCACGAGGAATTCGGCTGGTCCATGACGGAGATGAGCCTCGCCGTCACCGTGAACCTCCTGCTCTACGGCCTGACGGCACCGTTCGCCGCGGGGCTGATGCAGCGCTTCGGGCTCCGCAGGGTCACCACCGTCGCGCTCCTGGTGATCGCGGCCGGCTCCGCGCTCACCGTGTTCGTCGACGCTCCGTGGCAGCTGCTGTTGACCTGGGGACTGCTCATCGGTCTCGGCACCGGATCCATGGCGCTGGTGTTCGCCGCGACCGTCACCGACACCTGGTTCGTGAAGCGCCGCGGACTGGTGTCCGGCATTCTCACCGCGGGCGGCGCCGCCGGTCAGCTGATCTTCCTGCCCGTGATCGCCACGACAGCCGAAGGACTCGGCTGGCGGATCGCGTCGCTCATCATCGCGGGAGGTGCGCTCCTCGTGGTCCCGGTGGTCGTTCTACTGCTTCGGAATCGTCCGTCGGACCTCGGGGTGTGGGCGTACGGTGCCGAGGGTCCTGCCGCCCCCGCCGCTCCGCGCGAGAATGCCGTGCGCCTCGCCCTCGGAGCGCTGCGCGAGGCCAGCCGCAGCCGCGCGTTCTGGGCGCTGGCCATCGGCTTCGCCATCTGCGGTGCCACGACCAACGGGCTCGTCGGAACACACTTCATCCCCAGCGCTCACGATCACGGCATGCCGCAGACCACCGCAGCCGGACTGCTCGCCGTGGTGGGAATCTTCGACATCGCGGGCACGGTGCTGTCGGGATGGCTCACCGACCGCGTCAATCCGCGCATCCTCCTGGTGGCGTACTACGCGCTGCGCGGTGTCGGCCTGTTCCTGCTGCCGACGCTGCTCTCGGCGACCGTGCAGCCGAGCCTCGTGATCTTCATCGTGATCTACGGCCTGGACTGGGTCGCCACCGTGCCTCCTACCATCGCCCTCTGTCGTGAGCTGTTCGGAGATCGCGGCCCCCTGGTGTTCGGATGGGTGTTCGCGGCGCACCAGGTGGGCGCGGCGTTCGCGGCCACGCTGGCCGGCATCGTGCGCGACCAGACGGGCCAGTACACCGTCGCGTGGATCACCGCTGCCGTGCTGTGCCTGGTCGCGGCGCTGATCAGCGGCACCATCGCGCGCCGACGCGCTCCGCTGTCTGAGCCGACCTCCGGACGCTGAGGCGGCGATCGGGCAGGATCGGGGTATGACCGAAGAACTCCACCTCGACACCCTGGCGGTCCACGCGGGACGCGACGATCTCGCAGCCCTCGGCGTGCACGCCCTGCCTATCGATCTGTCCAGCACCAACCCGCTGCCGGATATCGAACACGGCGGCGACTCCTATGAGTCGATGGCCACGGGAGGCCATCCCGACCCCGCCGGCGGCATGGTCTACCAGCGCCTGTGGAACCCGACGGTCGCGCGCTTCGAGGAAGCGCTGGCGAAGCTCGAGCATGCCGAGGCTGGTGTGGCCTTCGGATCCGGAATGGCGGCGATGACCGCCGCGATCCTGGCGCTCACGGCCGGCGGCGGTCGGCATGTGGTGGCCGTTCGTCCGGTTTACGGTGGCACCGACCACCTGCTCGGCACGGCTCTGCTCGCCACCGAAGTCACCTTCTGCACCGCCGAGGAGGTGGCTGCCTCCGTGCGCGAGGACACCGCGCTCGTCGTAATCGAGTCGCCCGCCAACCCCACCCTTGAGCTGGTCGACATCGCGGCAGTGGTCGAGGCTGCCGGAGATGTGCCGGTGCTCGTGGACAACACGTTCGCCACGCCGGTGCTGCAGAACCCCCTGGATCTCGGCGCCACCCTCTCGCTGCACAGTGCGACGAAGTACCTCGGTGGACACGGCGATGTGATCGGCGGCATCATCGCCACGGATGAGGCGACGGCCGTGAAGCTGCGCCAGGTTCGTGCCGTCACTGGCGCCCTGCTGCATCCGCTTGCCGCCTATCTCCTGCACCGCGGACTGCCGACGCTGCCGCTGCGGATCCGCGCCCAGCAGGCATCGGCCGAGATCATCGCGCAGCGCCTCGCGGACCATCCTGCGGTGGCTCGGGTGCACTATCCCGGCCTGGACGGCGATCCGCAGGGCATCCTCGCCCGTCAGCAGCGGGGCCCCGGCGCGATGATCGCGCTGGAGCTGGTCGGCGGATACGCGGCAGCGGGCCGAGTCACGGAGCACGTGAAGCTGTTCACGCACGCCGTTTCGCTGGGTGGCGTCGACTCCCTGATTCAGCACCCCGCTGCGCTCACGCATCGGCCGGTGCCGCCCGAAGCGCGTCCCGCCGCCAACGTGCTGCGCCTGTCGATCGGCCTCGAGGACGTCCGCGACCTTATCGCCGACCTAGAGAGCGCGCTCGACGCGGTGGCGGGCGACTGACATGCGGCTCGCGGTGGCCGGCGGCACCGGCGCGGTGGGTCGGCTCATCGTGGCCGAGGCCCGCCGCCGAGGGCACGAGGTGCTCTCGCTGTCACGTGGTGAGGGTGTCGACCTCCTCACCGGCACGGGGCTGGATCTGCGCGGCGTCGACGCCGTGGCCGACGTCTCCTCCGTGTCCGCAACAGCCGCCGACGCCGCGATCCGCTTCTTTCGGACGGTGTCGCGAACGCTGCTGGACGCTGAGGCCACCGCGGGCGTGAAGCATCACCTGGCCCTGTCGGTCGTCGGCGTTCCCGAAGCGCCGTTCGGCTACTACGCGGGCAAAGCCGCGCAGGAGCGAGTCGTGCGGGGTGGTCCGGTGCCATGGACGATCCTGCGGGCGACCCAGTTCCACGAGTTCGCGGGCCAGGTGCTGGACGCGGCTCGGATCGGCGGCGTGTCCCTGGTCCCGAAGATGCGTTCGCAGCCGCTCGCCGCGTCGGTCGTGGCCGGCCGGGTCGTGGACCTGCTCGAGGCAGGCCCGCAGGGCATCGCCCGCGAGATCGCCGGTCCACGCGAGGAGCGGATGGCCGACCTGTCACGACGATGGGCAGCGCACCACGACGAGCGCCGACGGATCGTCGAGGTGCCGCTGCCGGGAGCGTGGGGCGCCGCGATCCGCGACGGTCGAATCCTTCCCGGCCCCGACGCGGATCTGCTCGGGCCGACCTTCGACGACTGGCTGGCGACGAGCTCGGCGGCATAGGGTCGGGACATGGTGCATGTTCTCGATGAAGCGATCGCCGTCACCCGAGCCGATGCGGAGGTCGTGACTGCCCGAACCCATCCGCAGTGGGAGAACATGGTGGGCCCGTTCGGCGGGATCACGGCAGCCACGGTCGCTTCCGCGGTCCTCTCCCATCCTGAGGTGCAGGGGGAGGTCGTTGCGATCACGGTGAACTTCGCGGCTCCCCTCGCGGCAGGTGAGTGGACTATCGCCGCCGAGCCGGTGCGCACCAATCGCACCAGCCAGCACTGGACGATCACCGCTCGCCAGGGCGAGGACGTCGTGGCGACCGCCACCGCCGTCACGGGCGTGGACCGCGACACCTGGGCGGACACCGAAGCCGTGATGCCCGAGGTCGACGCTCCCGACGCGTATGCCGAGACCCGGATCCCGTTCCCGTTGAAGTGGCTGGAGAACTACCGCATGCGCTTCATCGCGGGCGAGATCCCGATACCGCCGGCCCCGCTGGCCGATGATGCCAACGCGATGTTCTGGCTTCGTCACGCCGAGGTGCGGCCCTGGGATGCGCCCGCCCTCATCGCCGCGAGTGATGCGTTCTACCCCCGCGTCTTCCGTCGTCGCGGACCGACGGTGCGCGCCAGCACCATCACCCTCACGACGTATCTGCACGCGTCCGCCACCGAACTCGCGGCCGCCGGTCCGAATCTGCTGCTGCAGGCCGGTGCATCGCGATACGGACGCGGACTGTTCGAGCAGCGTGGCGAGATCTGGAGTGAGGCCGGTGCGCTGCTGGCCACGACCTACCAGCTCGTGTACTTCTCCGAGCCGCGAGCATGACGGATCTGCCGCTCCAGTCCGGCGACGACGCGTTCCCCCGTCATGTCTTCGACGCTCTCGACACGCCTCCGCTGCCGTTCGAGGAGCGGATCGGCGGCGCGATCCAGGTGGTGGAGAAGCGGCCGAAGAACGGTCCGATCACGCTGATGACCTCGGGAGTCTCCCGTCTGGCGACGGACTCGGGGGAGCGGGTCGAGCTCGCGATCGAGGTGCTGCCGGACCAGCAGGGCGCGGCATTCGTCGCGTTCTCGATCGTCTGCGATGACATCGCGCAGAACCGTCGGGTCCCGCCGCTGGAGGTCCCGTGGCGCAACGATGTGCCGTTCCTCACCGGCACGCGGATCTCGGCCATCCTGGCGACGGGGTCACGCTGGGGAACCCGATTCGACGATGTCCGTGATGGCCGACGCACGGTGGGCCACATGCGCACGCTGCGCCTGCTCACGGATGATGAGGCGCGGTTCGCGGCTCATGCCGGGTGGGACGGGCTCGCCACGCGCGCCGGTTCCATCGACGATCTGCTCGACGTGACGCGCACCGGTGCCGTATCCCCTGAGGACGCACCGGGATATCGGCCGGACGCCCCGGTGATCGTCTCGCGACTGCACGAGCAGTACCCGCCGCGCTGGCTCACGGCCGCGCCGCGGGAGTTCCGATCGGTGACCGGACTCGAGTCGCCCGAGTACATGGACGACGCCGCCAACTTCGAGATCTGGGCGCTGTCGACCTACGTCTCCCGCTTCCCGTGGGTGGAGCGCTTCCTGCGGATCGCGGAGGTCGGTCAGACGGCGAGATTCAGCGATGCGTCCGGCGACTTCGTCTACGACGACTGAGGCTCGTCAGCGAGCGTGACGGGCTCGATCCCGAGGGCTAGGGAGATCCCCGACAGGTACGCCTCCTCGTCGAAGTCCTCCAGCAGGGAGCGGAACAGCAGGAAGCCGGGGCCGAGCCCCGCGATCACCATGCCCACGCGTCGCGACCAGTCCTCGACGCCCGAGGGGATCACCTCCGGGTGCGCCTCACCCCACGCGGTGACCACGGCGACGAGCGTGGCCCGCAGCTCCGAGAAGACGCGGGTGAGGCCGGCGCGGAGGTGATCGTCGGCCGCCGCCTCCGCCCAGAGTTGCACGACCACACCGCTGAACGGTTCGTTGCGAACGCCCTCGAGCACGGCGCGCATGACGGCGGAAGGGTGGGGGACGTCCATTCCTGACAGTTCCCGGACCTCGGCGATGCGCGCTCCCAGGACCCGCTCGGCGACGGCGTGAACCAGCGCCTGCTTCCCGTCGAAGTAGCCGTAGATCGCGCCCGCCGACAGCCCGGATTCCGTGATGATGTCGGCCATCGAGGTGCGCGAGTAACCGTTGCGTAGGAACACCCGCATGGCGGCATCGATGATCGCACCGCGCCGTGCTGCGCGGTGTTCGTCGCTGACTTTCGGCATCGGCACCTCCCGTGTTGACAACACTATCGCTGAGGAGCACTATACAGAACGAACATTCGTTTTTGTTTCGAGAGGCAAGCATGAACGCCACTGCGCACAATCCGCGCTTCCACACCCCGCTGCTGCGCGCCGCCGGCATCGGTGTCGCGCTGTCCGTCGGGATCGGAGTGATCCTCCTCGCATTCGCGTGGCCCGCGATCACGGCCTCGCCGAGGGACATCCCGGTCGGTGTGGTCGGATCCGGCGACCAGCTGACCACGATCGAGGAGCAGGTGAGCGACAGGGCTGACGGCGCCGTGAAGCTCACGGCGTACGGTGATCGCGCGGCCGCGGTCGCCGCCATCGAGCGCCGCGAGGCATACGGCGCCATCGTGCTCGGCGCTGACGCGACCACCGCACCCGAGGTGCTGACCGCGTCCGCCGCGAACACCGCGGTGGCTCAGCTGCTGCAGGGGGTGGCGACGCAGCTCCAGGCCGGGATCGACGCGCAGATCCGATCACAGGTGGAGGCCGGCGTCGCCGCAGCGCAACAGCAGGCGGTGACCCAGATGCAGCAGGCGCTCGCGGCCGTTCAGGCAGGGCAGGCGCCGCAGCTGCCCGCCGCGGATGCTGCCACGCCCTTCGCCGTCCCGACCGTCACAGTGAAGGTGACCGACGTGGTGCCGCTCGCCGACACCGATGAACGCGGCGCCGGACTCGCCATCGCCGCCTTCCCGCTCGTGCTGGGCGGGCTCCTCGGCGGCGTGCTGCTGTCGATTCTGATCAAGGGCGCCGCCCGCCGCCTGTTCGCCGTTGTCATCTACTCCGCCGCCGCGGGACTCGTGCTGGCCGGTGTGCTGCAGGGATGGTTCGGCGTGCTGCAGGGCTCGTACGGGCTGAACGCACTCGCCCTGAGTCTCGCCGTGGGGGCGATCTCCGCCACCGTCACCGGCCTGTACGGACTGCTCGGCACGCCGGGAATCCCGGTGGGCGCCGTGGTCATGATGCTCTTCGCCAACCCGCTGTCCGCGGCGACCATGCCGGTGGAGTTCCTGCTGCGACCGTGGGGCGCGATCGGGCAGGCGTTCCCTCCGGGAGCTGCCGGCACTCTCCTGCGCGATCTGTCCTACTTCCCCGACGCCGATGTCTCGGGGCCGTGGACGGTGCTGCTGCTCTGGTTCGTCGGCGGTCTGCTCGCCACCGTCGTCGCGATCTTCCGTGAGCATCGCCGCGCCCTCGCCGCGGTCCCGGCTGTCGCTGTGGCGTGAGTCGTAGGCTCGGTGCCGTGGCAGACGAGATCATCCTCAGCGCGCAGTCGACCGTCGCCGAGTGGCTGGACGATCCGATCGGCGGGTACCTCGTCCGCGACCTGCTGCGCCACATCAGTCGGGATGAGACCTTCCTCGCTCCGGTGCACGCGATCCCGATCCAGCACCTCGTGACGCTCAGCCAGGGCCAGCTGCCGCAGTCGGTGGTCGATGACCTCGTCCGCGCCTACATCGAGCATCGACAGGCGGGCTGAGAGACCGAAATCGCATCCCCGCCGGGCGTCGGGGATGCGATTTTCATCTTCCACCTCGAACCAGCGGGGAGACGTGAGGAAGGGGCACCGGAATCCGGTGCCCCTTCTGAATGTGGAGGCTGATCCTCGTTTCCGCGGGAGCGGACGGCCCTAGAGTGTGCGAGTCGTCTTTTCGCTCCGATTCACGATCTCTCGCGTCGGTTCTTCGAGTTTTCAGCCGTGTGTTCTCGGGTGCGGGTTCGCCATCAGACGTCGCCCGTCTTCATATCATCCGGTGCCATAAGCACTCCCTTCGCCGGTGAAGTTGCTCCAATGTACGCCCCGGTTCGAAAAAACGGAAGAGGCGCACGACGTGTCGTGCGCCTCTTCCAAAAACAGCTCAGGACTGGGCGTCCGACTTCTTTCCGCCGGCCTCCAGAACGTCGCCGGCGGGCAGTTCCTGGTGGCCGCCGAACTGCTGGCGCATGGCGGAGAGGATCTGGTTCGCGAAGTGGTCTTCGTCGCGCGAGGCGAAGCGCCCGAACAGCGCAGACGAGAGGACGGGGGCGGGAACCCCCACGTCGACGGCCGCCTTGACGGTCCAGCGGCCCTCGCCCGAGTCGGACACGCGGCCGGCAAGGCCGTCCAGCTGCGGGTTCTGCTGCAGAGCGGCCGCGGTCAGATCCAGCAGCCAGGAGGAGATCACCGATCCGCGACGCCAGAGCTCGGCAACCTTCGGCACCGGAATGTCGAACTGGTAGAACTGGGGCTCCTCGAGTGGAGCGACCTCAGCGGAGTGCTCTGCTTCGTCCTTGCCCGCGTCGGCGTGCTGGAGGATGTTCAGGCCTTCGGCGAACGCGGCCATGATGCCGTATTCGATGCCGTTGTGCACCATCTTCACGAAGTGACCCGATCCGGTCTGACCGCAGTGCAGGTAACCCATCTCCTCGGCGGACAGCTCGCCCGAACGACCCGGCGTGCGCTCCACCTCACCGGTGCCCGGAGCGATCGTGCGCAGGATCGGGTCGATGTGTGCAACGGCCTCATCGGGCCCGCCGACCATCAGGCAGTATCCGCGCTCCAGGCCGAACACGCCACCGGACGTGCCGATGTCGATGTAGTGGAGGCCGCGCGGCGCGTACTTCGCGGCACGGCGGACGTCGTCCTTGTAGTTGGAGTTTCCGCCATCGATGATGATGTCGCCGGAGTCCATCAGGCCGGCGAACTGGTCGACGACCTTGCCGGTGATGCCGGCGGGGATCATGAACCAGGCGACGCGCGGAGTCTGCAGCGCGGCGACGAACTCCTCCGGTGTCTTCGCGCCGGTCGCGCCCTCCGCCGCGAGTGCGTCGACCGAATCCGGGTTGACGTCGTAGACCACGCACTCGTGACCGTCGCGCATGAGGCGGCGCACGATGTTCGCGCCCATCCGGCCGAGGCCGACCATTCCGATCTGCATTTCTCCTCTTTCCGCGAGTGATCCACCCCCGCGTCATCCATCTAACTCCGGTTCCGCCCCGCGCGCTCCGTTCTCGAGCCCCCGCCTCCCAACCCTTGTTCAGATGTTCGGAAGCTAGACTGGCGGGGCTTCCGTTTCGCCCTGATCGAGAAGGCCTATGTCCTCCGCAAGCACCCCGGCGTTCACCGAACGTCATGTCGCTCTCGCGCGCGCCGCCATCGCTGCGCTCGCTGCCGTGATGATCACCTTCACCGGTGATCACTCCGCGGCCATCGGTCTCTCCGTCTTCAGCGGGTTCGCCGTCGCGACCGGTCTCGTCTGGGCGCTGGCGGCCTGGCTGGTCTACCCGAGCGGGCAGCGCATCCCCGCGATCCTGCTCGCCGTGGTCAGTGTCATCGCCGGCATCGCGGCCGGCACGGTGTTCCGCGGCCCCGTGCTGCTGAGCGTGCTCATCATCTCGTGGGCGCTGATCTCGGGCATCATCGAGCTGGTCTGGGGACTGCGGGATCGGCGCGTGCCGGAGCGGCGCGGCAACGCACGCGACGAGATCACGCTCGGCGTGATCACGCTGGTGCTGGGAGTCTCCGCGCTGTTCATCAACGTCGGCTTCGAGCTGCCGTACTACATCAAGGACGCGGACCAGGAGTTCACGCTCACCGGCGTCACCATCCTCGTGGGCGTCTTCGGCGGCTACGCGGCGATTGTCGCGGTGCACCAGGCGATCCTCGGATTCTCGCCCGCGCGGCCCGCATCCTCGACCGAGCCCGCGGCGGCCGCCGTGACCGGGAAGGCAGACAATGACTGACCACCAGCCCACCACCCGCAAGGACCTCATGCGCCCCGCGCAGATGCTGGGTCTCGCCGCGATCTGCGCGGTCTTCGCCGGCGTGGTGACCGCGCTGTCCATGGGCCTGCTGCAGAACCCCACCAAGCCCGGCTGGTCGGATGCGCGACGCGCCGAGGTGCACCAGGAGATCGTGTCCCACGCGGCCATCGGCGGGCTCGTCGCCGCAGGTATCGCGTTCATCGTGGTGCTGCTCAGCATCTCGCTGCTGCTGCTGGCCGTGAAGCCCGCCGACGTCACGCGCACCATCGATCGCCCGGTGCTGTACGACTCGAAGCCCGGTGAGGCTCCCGCGTCCGCTGCGGGAACGACGGGTGTCGAGCCGGGACCCGACGACCGGCATCACGGCTGAAGCGGGTCCCCGCTGACACGAACGCCCCGGCAGTCTGCCGGGGCGTTCGCTCGTTCAGGCCTGAAGCGTGTTCGCGATCTGCCGACTCCGACGCCACCAGACGAAGAAGCCGACCAGCGTGAAGAAGCCGTAGAACAGGTACATGAGGCCGGAGGCGTAGTAGCCGGCGGAGAACAGCAGGGGCACGCCCACGATGTCGACGGCCACCCAGATGAGCCAGAACTCCGTCCATCCGCGCGCCATGCCGTACGTGGCCAGCAGCGATCCGACGAAGGTCCAGGCATCGGCCCACACGGGGTCGTAGGAACCGAGCGCGCCGAACAGTGGGGTGAGGGCGGCGGTTCCGGCCACCATCACGACGGCCAGTCCGATGCGCGTGGGCCAGCTCGCCCACCGCGGCTCCACGGCCTCGCCGGTCTGCCCCTTCGTCTGGCGCCAGCGCACCCAGCCATAGATGGAGACGGCGATGAACATCACCTGACGCCCCGCTTGGCCCAGCAGGTGCGGCAGTGTGGAGGCGGGATCCAGGATCGAGCCGAGGAACACTGTGAGCAGCAGGGCGTTGCCGATGATGCCCACGGGCCAGGCCCAAAGTTTGCGCCTCATGCCACCGAGAGCCGAGGCGAGGCCGAAGATGTTGCCCACCACCTCGCGAACCACGAGGGTCTGTCCGTTGCCGAAGTCGATGTGCGCGTTGAACGCGTCGATGAGCCACCGCAGGATGTCCATTGTTCTCCCTTCCGTTGCGGCGGCTCCGGGGGAGATGGACGCGCGGGGCGCGGGTGCGCGTCCGTCACGTCACATCCGTGCTTCTCCCATCCAGACTGTGACTGTCGGTCCTGGAATCCCACCAGGTCAACCGGTGCCTCGAGAGGCATCGGGTCGCGGACTTTGACCGCCGGCTCGGAATTTCACCGACCCCGGAGCACGTGTGTGTCGTTGCCATTGTGGCATCACTTGCAACTCGCCGCCGCTCCCACGTGTTCCGCAGCAACCTGGCGCTCAGAAGGCCGTGAGCGCCGCCGTCAGCATGCGGTGTCCCTGAGCCTCGAAGGCCTCGTCTCCAACCTGGTGGGCCCATACCGCGGTGGCGATCGCCTGCCGCAGCTTCTCGAGGTTCCAGGTTTCGTCGCGCGGATCGTCGCCGTAGCCGTCGAGGAAGGCGGCCTCCAGCCCCGGAGCGATCAGCCACTGTCGCGCGTCCATCCGCGCGAGATCGGTCTGCGGCGGACGCCAGCCGAAGCGACCGAAGTCGATCACCCGCACAGTTCCGCGGTCGATGAGCCAGTTGCGCGGCTGCCAGTCGCCGTGGGTCGGAACGATGCGCACGGGTCGCGCGGGTGCCGCGTTCAGAATCCGGCGGGCCTCGTCAGCGACGGTCGACGGCACGCGGTGGGGACGCTCCAGCCAGGCGAGCGTCTTCGCGTTCTCCTGGGCCTCGAGGTCGTCATCGAGGCGAGAGCCCTGGCCGTGGAGCAGCCGCAGCAGCTCGCCAGCCTGCCGATACGTGTCCGCCGCGTACTCGGCGGGTGAGCCCTCCACGAGGATTCCCTCCTGGTACTCCAGCAGAATCACCCCGGCGTCGGCATCCGCGTGAAGCATCTGCCCGGTCTTTCCTGCCTCGAGGAGCGGCCGGGTCGCCCCCTCGTGTGCGGCGATCTCCCGCCGCAGGTGGTGATGCGCTTGCGGTCCCGCCGCCTTCACGATCCGATCGCCCGCCGCGGTCCGCACGTGCAGCACCACGGTGTCGAGATTCCACGACATGTCCGCCACGAGCGAGGCGTCGCCGATCCACGTGTGGACCAGCGAAGCCTGCGTGGGTGTCAGGGGCATCAGATCCCGCGGGCGAGTTCCGCAGCGACGCCGATGTAGGTGCCCGGGGTGAGCGCCAGCAGCCGCTGCTTGGCCTCATCGCCGATCTCGAGACCCTCGACGAATGCGCGCATCTCCGCGGCACCCACCTTGTGGCCGCGGGTCAGCTCCTTGAGCAGGGCGTAGGGGTCGCGGATCGTGGAGCGCCCGGCGACGACCTCGGCGCGCACGACGGTCTGGATGGCCTCGCCGAGGATCTCCCAGTTGTTGTCGAGGTCTGCGTCGAGCACGTGCTGCGACAGCGAGACCTCCGTGAGACCACGGGTGAGGTTGTCGATCGCCAGCAGCGAGTGCCCGAACGCGACGCCGATATTGCGCTGCGTGGAGGAGTCCGTGAGGTCACGCTGCATGCGGCTGGTGACCAGCGTGGTCGACAGCGAGTTCAGCAGCGCACCCGCGATCTCCAGGTTCGCCTCGGCGTTCTCGAAGCGGATCGGGTTGATCTTGTGCGGCATGGTGGAGGAGCCGGTGGCTCCCGCGACCGGGATCTGCGCGAAGTAGGCCATGGAGATGTAGGTCCACATGTCGGTGGCCAGGTTGTGGAGCACGCCGCCGGCGTGGCGGATCTTGTCGTACAGCTCCACCTGCCAGTCGTGCGACTCGATCTGCGTGGTGATCAGGTTGAACCCGAGCCCCAGCGACTCGACGAACTCGCGCGCCACGGTGGGCCATTCGGTCTCCGGGGAGGCCACGACATGGGCCGACCAGGTGCCGGTGGCACCGGAGAACTTGCCGAGGAACTCGTTCTGCTCGATCTGCTTCGCGATCCGCTCCAGCCGCCAGGCGAACACCCCGAGCTCCTTGCCCATGGTGGAGGGCGTCGCGGGCTGACCGTGCGTGTGCGACAGCATCGCGGCGTCGGCGTTGGCGTGCGCGAAGGTGCGGAGCGCCTCGATCACGGTGCGCAGCGCCGGCAGCCACACCTGCAGGGTGGCGCGCTGGACGACCAGGGCATAGGAGAGGGAGTTGACGTCCTCGCTGGTGCAGCCGAAGTGGGTGAGCTCAGTGATGTCGTCGAGCCCGAGCTGCGACAGTCGGTCACGGACGAAGTACTCGACCGCCTTCACGTCGTGGCGGGTGACCGCCTCCTTCTCGCCGAGCCAGTCGATGGAGGCCTGATCGAAGTCCTCGTACGCGGCGCGCAGGGCGCTCTTGTGCTCATCGCTCAGCGGCGAGGTGCCGAACATCGAGCGGTCGGTGAGAGCGATGATCCACTCCACCTCCACCTCGACGCGGGCGCGGTTCAGGCCTGCTTCGGAGAGGAATTCAGACAGCGGAGCGACGGCTGCACGATAGCGCCCGTCGAGCGGGCTGAGGGGCTGGATCGGAAGAGCGGCCACGGCAGTTTCTCCTGATGAAGAGGCGGGACACGCCGCGAATGCGACCCCTCGATCATACCGATCCGTCGATGCGCCTCAGTTGGGCGGTTGGCGTGCGCAGCGCGGGCTCGAGCTGGTGGAAGAGGGCGCGGACGGAGGATTCGATCATCTCCAGGACCTCGTCGAACATCTCGTCTCCCGCGTAGTACGGGTCTGGGACGTCCTGGCCCGTGGCGGCGGCGTCGAACGAGAGCAGCAGGGCGATCTTCTCGGCCTGATCCTCGTCTGCGGCCCAGTTCTGCAGGATCCGCTCGTGCGAACGATCCAGCGCCACCACCAGGTCATTCGCCTGGAACGCCGCTGCGGTGAACTGCTTCGCGCGATGGGCGCTGCCGTCGTAACCGCGCCGCTCCAGGGCATCGAGCGTTCGACGATCGGCGCGCTCACCAACGTGCCAGTCGCCGGTGCCGGCGCTCGTGGAGGAGACCCGCTCGCCCAATCCGGCGCGCTGCGCGAGTGAGCGCATCACCACATCGGCCATGGGGGAGCGGCAGATGTTGCCCGTGCATACGAACACGAGGCGAAACGGTGCGGATGCATCGGCCATGTGCACATTCTGCCGAAGATCCCCGCAATTGCTCCTCCCCAGACCGGAAAGCGACGTCCACTATTCAAGATCGGGGTCTTCACACTCCACCGCGGTGGCCGCTCTTCGACGATCGAGGCATGAGCACACCGACCCTCACCGCCGAAGAGACCCGTTCCCGCATCAGAGCCGCCCGCGCGCAGGTGCACCATGCGTCCCTGCTTCTGCAACAGGCCAGTGCCGCATGGAGCTCGCTCGTGAGGATCACGTCGTGGGAGTCACCCGCGTCACGGGGCTATCACGATCGTGCTCAAGACCGGCTGGGGGAGGCGGCGTCACTGGTCGGACTCACCCAGGTGCACGAGCAGCAACTCGCGTGGGCCGAGTCGCAGGTGACCGACGGGTGTGCGCCGTGAGCGGGCCCAGCATCGCCTCGGGCGGTGCCATCACGGTCGACCCGGACGAGCTCCGCGCAGCTGCCCAACGCGCTGATGCGGCGACGGACCTGATGACCGATGCCGCGGACGCCCTGTTGCATGCGGCAGGCATCATCGATTCCGCGTGCATCGTCGGTATCGCGTCCGACGGCGCGGATCTCGCGGTGCGCGCCCGTCGCGCCATCGACGAGGGACACACCCTCGCGACCGATCTGCGCAACGCGGCGATCATCTACGAGATCACCGAACTGCGACTGGCGCTGCAGCAGCCCGGCGCGGATGCCGAGGCGATTCAGAAGCGCATTCGCCATCTGTTCGCCGGCTTCTCGGCGACGTCCTACCTGGGCGCGCTGCAGTCCGACGCGATCATCGCGCAGTGGCGCGGACGGGACTCACGAAGTCTGATCGGTCAGGTGTTTCGTGGGGCCGGCCCGTTTGGTGTGACCGCGGTCGCGGGCCTGTGGGCGCTGCAGGGCATCGTCCACGCCACCGCACGCGGCCGGATCGCCGCGGGAACGACGCTGAACGGGCCGCTTCCCGCTGTCACGGTCACCCAGACGCAGCCGCCGGAGCCGGTGAAAGCGCCGGTGTCGCTCACCGACGCGTTCTCACGGATCCCGAACTCCGCCGACGAGGCCCGTATCCGGATCGAGAAGTACGAGATGGCCGGGGGTGAGAACACGTTCGTCGTCTATGTCACGGGCACTCGTGAGGACTCGCCGACGGAGGCGTTCGACGGCGACTCCAACCTGCAGCTCTACTTCGGCAACCAGGCGGCCTCTTCCGCCGCCGTCACCGAGGCGATGCGGCAGGCGGGTGTGCAGCCCGGCGACTCGATCATCAACTACGGCTACTCGCAGGGCGCGATGATCACCGAGCACCTCGCCATGGACCCGCGTTACCAGGTGGAGGGCCAATACACGCTGGGCGGTCCCGTCGAAGGCGAGATGGGGCCCGACACGCTGCACGTGGCCGTCCGACACGACGACGATCCGATCGTGCTCCTCGCCGACGGCGGCCTGCCCGGGCAAAACGGCAGGGGCGACAGCATGGTGATCCGAGACACCGCGCACCCCGACGTCACTCCGGAAGACGCGAACATCCCCGGCCACTCGCTCGAGCGCTACCTGCAGACCACGCGATGGGCGGACGGGTCGGAGGATCCGCGCATGAATGCGGTGCGCGAGCAGCTAGCTGGGCTTGCCGACGCGAAGCGGGTCACGGCGTACGAGTTCGGAGCCGAGCGGGAGACCCGGCCATGAGGCTCAGATCGATCTCAGCTGCGCTTCTTCCTCTGGGGGCGCAACAGGATGCCGAAGAACCAGTTGATCAGCGAGATCACGATGGCGGCGACCACGCCCCACCAGAACTCGCCGACACCGAGGCCCCACCCCCAGAAGCTCGTGATCCAGGCTGTGATCCACAGCAGCAGGCCGTTCACGACAAACGAGATGAGACCGAGCGTGAGCACGTACAGCGGGAAGGCGACCACGCGGATGACGGTGCCGATCACGGAGTTCACCAGGGCGAAGACGGCGCCCACGGCCAGCAGAGTGAGCACCTTCTGCAGGTCTTCACCGGGGGCGAATGCCGTGATCGTCACCGTGAGAACGGGGATGAGGGTCACGACCCACAGCGCGAAGGCGTTGACGACGACTCGGATGATGAAGCGCATACGAGGAAGTGTGGCATGTCCACATGAGCGACGGCAGGGGGCCGCGTGACGCGCGTCGTAGAGTGATCACGTGACCGATGCTGCAGCCCCCGCTCCTGTGAAGATCCGTCCCGAGATCGCCTCGCTCCCGCCCTACAAGCAGGGCAAGCCGGCCGGTGCGGACGCCTTCAAGCTGTCCAGCAATGAGAACCCGTTCCCTCCGCTGCCGTCGGTGGTCGCCGCACTCCAGGCCGAGACGACGATCAACCGCTACCCGGACGCCACAGCGGCGCGGCTGCGGGCGCGCATCGCCGAGCGGTACGACACCACCCCGGACGGCGTCCACGTCGCTTCGGGCTCGGTGGCGATCATCGCCCAGCTCCTGCTGGCCGTTGCGGCACCCGGCGATGAGGTCATCTACGCCTGGCGCTCGTTCGAGGCATATCCCGGACTCGCACTGGTGACGGGGGCGACCAGCGTTCAGGTCCCGCTCACCGCGGACTTCCGGCACAACCTGCCGGCGATGGCCGCCGCCACCACCGACCGAACGCGCGCGATCATCGTCTGCAGCCCGAACAACCCCACCGGCGGCGTCCTCACGCGCACCGAGGTGGACGGGTTCCTCGCCGCTGTGCCCTCCGATGTGCTCGTCATCCTCGACGAGGCCTACGCGGAGTTCGTGACTTCTCCCGATGCGGTGAACGGTCGCGACGCCGGATTCCTCGCGGCGCACCCCAACGTCGTCATGCTTCGCACTTTCTCCAAGGCGTACGGCCTCGCCGGGCTCCGCGTCGGCTACGCCGTGGGCCACCCGCGGGTTCTCGACGCCGCACGTTCCACCGCCATCCCGCTTTCGGTCACGGCGCAGGCGGAGTCCGCGGCCCTCGCCAGCCTCGATGCGGAAGACGAGTTGCTCGAGCGCGTCGCCGTGCTGGTGGATCGACGCGAGCGTCTGGTCGCCGGCATTCGCGCCACCGGTTGGACCGTGCCCGACACCGAGGCGAACTTCCTCTGGCTGCCCGCCGGCTCCGCCGCGCTCGCGGTAGCGGAGCTCTTCGCCGAGGGCGGGATCATCACCCGCCCGTTCGCGGGGGAGGGTGTGCGAATTTCGGTGGGCGAGGAGGAGTCGATCGACCGCGTCATCGACCTCGCCGCACGTGCCCTCCCGCTCCTCGAGAGCTGAGCAGCACGGCAGATCTCTCGCGGGCACGCGTCCACAACACCCGATAGATGGACGTGAAAGCATCTTTTTCGGGTGCCGAATGATGCGCCAGAACGCATACGGGGGCTCGTAGGCTGACGACGTGACTGACATCCTGGACACCCCCAACCAGGCAGGAATGGTTCCGGCCGATTCGCCCGACGTGGTGCGCATCCTGAACCCGGACGGGACGATCGCTCCCACCGCCGCGGCGGAGCAGTACCTGCCTCTCATCGACGCACTGACCGAGTTCGATCTCGAGCAGTTCTATCGAGACATGGTGATCAGCCGTGTCTTCGACCAGCAGGCCACCAACCTGCAGCGACAGGGTCAACTCGCCCTGTGGCCGCCGTCGTTCGGGCAGGAGGCCGCGCAGGTCGGCTCCGCTCATGCGTCCCGGGCGCAGGACCACATCTTCCCGTCGTATCGCGAGCACATCGTGACGACGATCCGCGGTGTCGATCCGATCGACATCATCAAACTGATGCGCGGACTCAGCCACGGCGGCTGGGACCCGAAGGACCCGAAGAACGGCAACACACACATCTACACGCTGGTGCTCGGCAGCCAGACGCTGCACGCCACCGGCTATGCGATGGGGCTGAACCTCGACGGTCGTGCCGCGAGCGGCGACATCGAGCGCGACGAAGCCGTGCTGGTGTACTACGGTGACGGCGCCTCCAGTCAGGGCGATGTGCACGAGGCGATGGTCTTCGCGGCGAGCTATCGCACCCCCGAGGTGTTCTTCATGCAGAACAACCAGTGGGCCATCTCCGTTCCGGTCTCGCGCCAGTCGCGCACGCCGCTGTACCAGCGGGCCGCCGGATACATGCCCTCGGTGCAGGTCGACGGCAACGATGTCCTCGCAAGCTTCGCCGTCACTCGGCGTGCGCTCGACGAGGCGCGTGCCGGTGACGGACCCCGCGCAATCGAGGCGGTCACGTATCGCCGCGGCGCGCACACCACCAGCGACGATCCCACCAAGTACCGCACCCGTGATGAAGAGACGGCCTGGGCCGAGCGCGATCCGATCGTCCGCATGCGGGCGTACCTGGAGAGCCGGGGGGCCGAGTCGGCATTCTTCGCCGATGTGGACGAGGAGGCTGCCGCGACCGCGGACGATGTCCGCCAGCGCACCACCCAGCTCGCCGCCCCCACTGCGGAGAGCATGTTCACGCACGTCTATACCGACGCGCACCCCCTGATGGCCGAACAGCGCGCTTGGCTGGCCGGCTACGAGGCATCCTTCGAGGAGGGTCGAGCATGACCGTGGAGACGATGACGTTCGGCAAGGCTCTCAACGCGGGCCTGCGTCGCGCGATGGCGAATGACTCGCGCGTGCTGCTCATGGGCGAGGACATCGGTCCGCTCGGCGGCGTGTTCCGCATCACCGAGGGCCTCCAGGAGGAGTTCAGTGAGAACCGGGTGCTCGACACCCCGCTGGCGGAGTCGGGCATCGTGGGCACCGCGATCGGTCTCGCGATGACCGGGTTCCGTCCCGTCGTGGAGATCCAGTTCGACGGGTTCGTCTTCCCCGCCTTCGATCAGATCACCACCCAGCTCGCGAAGCTCACCAACCGGCATGACGGCAGGCAGCCGTTCCCGGTTGTGATCCGCATCCCCTACGGCGGCCACATCGGCGCGGTGGAGCACCACCAGGAGAGCCCGGAGGCGTACTTCGCGCACACTCCCGGCCTGCGAGTGATCTCCCCGTCCACGCCCAACGACGCCTACTGGATGATCCAGCAGGCCATCGCCGGCAACGACCCGGTCATCTTCCTGGAGCCGAAGAGCCGCTACTGGCCGAAGGGTGAGGTCGACCTCGATGAGCCCGCCGCCGCGACCCCGTACCAGGCGCGCGTGGCGCGCTCGGGGACGGATGTGACCCTCGTCGGCCACGGTGCCATGGTGACCGTGCTGCTGCAGGCTGCCGCGCAGGCCGAGTCCGAGGGCATCAGCTGTGAGGTCATCGATCTGCGTTCGCTGTCTCCCATCGACTACCAGCCGGTGCTGGACTCGGTGCGCAAGACCGGCCGCATGGTCTACGGTCAGGAAGCGCCCGGCAACGTCAGCGTGGGAAGCGAGGTGGCCGCCACCGTGATGGAACGGGCCTTCTTCTCCCTGGAGGCTCCCGTGCTGCGGGTGAGCGGATTCGACACCCCGTTCCCGCCCGCCAAGCTGGAGGGCCTCTACCTCCCGGATGCCGATCGCATCCTCGAAGCCGTCGACCGCTCACTCGCGTACTGATCCCGGAGCCTGACATGCAGACCTTCAACCTTCCCGACGTCGGCGAGGGCCTCACCGAGGCCGAGATCGTGCAGTGGCGTGTCGCCCCCGGCGACACCGTGGCCGTCAACGACGTGCTGTGCGAGATCGAGACCGCCAAATCCCTCGTGGAGCTCCCGTCGCCGTTCGCCGGCACGGTCGGTGACCTGCTGGTGGGCGAGGGGACCACGATCGACGTGGGCACACCCATCATCACGGTCGACGACGGATCCGCGCCCGCGGCACCTGCCCCGGCGTCGCCGGCGAAGGACGAAGCCGGCGGATCGGTGCTGGTGGGCTACGGCACCGGCGGTGAAGTGCGCTCGCGGCGTCGCAAGCCGGCACAGGCACCGGTGACGCAGTCGGTCGGCGTCATCGCGAAGCCTCCGATCCGCAAGCTCGCCCGCGATCTCGGCGTGAACCTCGCCGAACTGCGCGGCAGCGGCGAGGCGGGAGAGGTGACGCGCGCGGATGTCATCGGTCACGCCGAGCAGGCGAGCGTGTTCCGCAACATCCAGACACCCGAATGGGGGGAGCAGCGCGAGGAGACCATCCCGGTCGCCCCTCCCGCCGCCCCGGCACCGGCTCCCCTTGTGGTCGGCGACCGCGAAGAGGCCATTCCGGTGCGCGGCGTCCGCAAAGTCACGTCCGCTGCCATGGTCCGATCCGCCTACTCCGCCCCGCACGTCACCGTGTGGAAGGACGTCGACGCCAGTCGCACGATGGAGCTCGTCAAGCGGCTCAAGGCATCGCCCGACTTCGCCGACACCAGGGTGTCGCCGCTGCTGATCATGGCGCGCGCCGTGATCTGGGCTGCTCGCCGTACCCCGATGGTCAACGCCGCCTGGGTCGACGGCGACGACGGCGCCTCGATCCTGGTGCGCAACTACGTCAATCTCGGCATCGCCGCCGCGACCCCCCGCGGCCTGATCGTCCCCAACATCAAGGACGCGCAGAGCCTGTCGATGCGTGAGCTCGCCAAGGCGCTGGAGAAGCTCACGCTCACCGCGCGTGAGGGCAAGACCGCGCCCGCCGATCAGCAGAACGGCACGATCACCATCACGAACATCGGCGTGTTCGGGATGGACGCGGGAACGCCCATCATCAACCCTGGTGAGGCGGGGATCGTCGCCCTCGGCTCGATCACGCAGAAGCCGTGGGTGGTGGACGGCGAGGTGCGCCCGCGCTGGGTCACCACGGTGTCGGGCAGCTTCGACCACCGCGTCATCGACGGCGACGGCATGAGCCGCTTCATCGCCGACGTCGCGTCGATCCTCGAGGAGCCGGCCCTTCTGCTGGACTGAGATCCGAGACGAAGGGAGGGACAATTCCCCTCCCTTCGTCGTTTTTGCGGCTACCGCACCGTGACAGGTACCGCCAGGGCCTGGTTCACCGGCACCGCCGCAGTTAGCGTCGGAGGCGAATCGATCGGAGGCGCGCATGGCGGCATGGAACGAGGCGGCGCTGACCGCCCTGGACGACGGCGATGAGCTGGACATCGAGATCGCCCGCACCGATGGCACGCGACATGATCCGGTGATCATCTGGGGTGTGCGCGTGGGAACCGACTTCTACGTCCGCTCCGCGCGCGGCCCCGAAGGACTCTGGTATCGCCGCGCCCTCCGCACGTTCGCCGGAACGCTGAGCGCTCGCGGTGTGGTGCAGGACGTCAGCTTCGAGCAGGTTTCCGCGTCCGATCCGGTGAACGCTGACATCGACGCGACCTATCACCGCAAGTACGACCGTTACGGCGCCGCGATCGTGGGCGCGGTCGTCGGCCCGAGCGCGGCTCTCGTCACACTGCGGGCGACTCCGGTCGACTGACGCGGCTGATCCCGACCGCGACTCAGAGGCGGGCCAGAGTCTCGATGTCGGCGGTGAACTCGGCGATCGCCTCCGGAGACACCGTGGCGCGGGTGCCCGCCAGCGCGCGCGTGTAGTCGGTCGTTCCGAGCACCGAGTCCGCCCCGTCCTCGCGCAGCGAGCGCGCTAGAGCGTCCTGCGATGCCCGACGGGCTGCGTACTCGATATCCGCCGGCGTGAGGCCGTCGCTCTCCTCGACCAGCAGATCGACATCGACGCGAGTGACCGCCTCCGCCGGGATGTAACGGCTCCAGATCGCCCGACGCGCATCCGCGTCGGGCAGGCCGATTGGCAGCACATAGTCGAAGCGACCGTGGCGCAGGAACGCGGCATCGAGGGCGCGCACGAAGTTCGTCGCGCAGATCAGCAGCTTGCCATCGTGCTCACGAAACTCGGCCACCTGCTTGATTAGCTCGTTGGTGACACCCTGCGTGGGCGATGGGGGAGTGCCGCCCCGGTGCGCGGCGATCTCCTCCACTTCGTCGATAAACACGACCGCGTGCTCCAGATCGGCGATCGCCTCGAAGCTTGACCGCAGCGCGCCCGCCAGTCCTCCGCCGTCCGCCAGACGGGAGGGGAAGAGCTCGACGAACGGCCAGTCCAGGCGCGAGGCGACGGCACGAGCGAAGGTGGTCTTGCCGGTGCCCGGAGGGCCGAACAGCATCACCGCACGCGGCGGGACCACGCCGAAGCGCTCTGCAAGATCCGGGCGCGCCAGCGGTGTGACCAGACGTTCTTCGAGAAGGGTCTTCTCCTGCGTCATCCCGGCGACCTTGCGCCACAGGTTGCGCGGCAGGATCCGCCCGCCCACCTCCTTGAGCGTGTCCAGTTCGCGTCGCTGAACGGGCATCGCGCGCTCCAGATAGCGCACCGAACGATGCACGGAGAACGCGTTGTCGGTGAACGGTCCGAGGCCCTGCGATTCGGGCACCAGCGCCGACAGCTTCGCCAGCCCCAGCGCGGCCATCCGCCGCTCCAGCGCGTCGAGCAGGCCGGCGGCCAGCGCGCCGTCCGGGTCGGGGACGGCCAGACCGAAGAAGACGATCCATCCCTGCGCGTGCGCCGCGCGACCGACCGCAGCTCCGACGAGCTCCTGATCGCGCATCGCCACGATGGCGTGATCCGCCTGGCAGGACGCGATCACCTCGGCGAGCGAGTAGATCGGAGCCTGTGCGTCGTCGGTCACCGCACCCCACAGGCGAACGAGCTGATCGAGATCGTCACCGTGGAAGTCACGGATATGGGTGCGGGACATGGCCTCCTCCTTCATGCAGCGCTGCAGGGCGATTCGCATCGCGTGCAGCAACGCTAACTGCCGCTCACCGACGAGCGTGACCAATGGGTCGAGAAGAACGGGCGCTTTTCTGCGGACGATGCCGACGCGGGATCGGAGCGTCTGCGCACTCAGCCGGCTTTGCGCGCAGCCCACGCTTCGAACTCGGCCTGGACCTCATCGAAGAACTGCGTCTTGCCCTGCGTGTAGTCGTCATAGTCCGCTTTGCCGATCTGCTCGGCGCTGAGGGTCCGCTTGACCGCCGCATAGCGAGACCGTGCCTCGGGATCCGCACGAAGCCAGTCGCGGAACCACACCGTGTACAGCCCCCACGGAGAGTCCACACGTCGGACATGAAGGATGGCCTGGGCCTCCTCGTTCCAGAAGAGCAGCTTGTGCCACACCTGAGGATCCGCGGGCAGCGCGCCTCGGGGAAGATCCCGATCCACCCCGGGCGAATCCGGACGCGATCCACGAGCGCGTATGAACCCGAGCGGCTCAAGCAGCGGGACGAGATCGTGCTCGGCCGGCAGGGGTGAGATCCGAAGCTGCAGGTCCACGAACGGCTTCGCGGCGAGGCCGGGCACTGCCGTCGAGCCGATGTGATCGAGCTTCGCGCCGTCTTGCCCCGGGAGATCGACGATCGCCGTGGCGACCTCGTCGAGCAGCTGCGTCGCCCGTCGCGCCCACTCGCCGCGGTACTCGACGAGTTCGGCGGGATTCGTCTGGTCAGCCATGCGCCCAGGCTAGGTCTCATCCCTGTGTGGACAACGATCCCCACCCCCGCACGGCCCATGGCCTCGTCGCCGACCCGCTGATAGCGTGCTCGCAGGGGCGATGTCGCGCCTCGAGTCGAGGGGGTCATCGATGACGGAACAGGTCGCCGGTCAGCTGCGCAACTACCGGATCCACCGCTACGTCAACGCGTTCTGCCCGCTCTGCCACGAGGAGGATCCCGACCGCGACCTCGCAGAGGTCAAGCGCCTCACCGGCTGGCTCGCCGCCTACGAAGACGACTCCGTCTGGCTCGAGCGCGGCTGTGAGGTGCACGGCCTGGTGCGGACGCTGTACGACGAGTCGGCGGAGATGCTCACCTACCTCGAGCAGTGGACCGCCCCCACCAAGTGGCACGCGCCCGACACCACGGCGAACTTCAAACCGGTGCCGAGCGCGTACCTCGACGGCATGCCCGCGATGCAGACGCAACACACCTGCATCCTGCTGGAGGACCTCACCGATCACTGCAACCTGCGCTGCCCCACCTGCTTCGCCGAATCCGGTCCCGCCGCCACGGCGACCGCGCCGCTAGAGGACGTGCTCGCCTCCGTCGATGACCGCCTCGCCAAGGAGAACGGACGCATCGACGTGCTGATGCTCTCCGGTGGCGAGCCGACGCTCTACCCCTGGCTGGAGCAGCTCATCGAGCAGCTGGTGGCGCGCCCCATCGTCCGGGTGCTGCTCAACTCCAACGGCCTGCGCATCGCGAACGACGACGAGTTCGTCGCTTTCCTGAAGAAGCATCGCGAGCGGGTGGAGGTCTACCTGCAGTACGACGGCGAGAAGCCGGAGTCCTCCAAGTTCCATCGCGGGGCCGACATCCGACGCTTCAAGCAGCGCGCTGTCGAGCGCCTGAGTGCCGCCGGCGTCTTCATGACGCTCACGATGACCGCGGCCAAGGGCGTCAACGACGACGAGATCGGCGCGGTGATCGCCACCGCGATGGCCACGCCCTACGTGGGCGGCGTGACGATTCAGCCCGTGTTCGGCTCGGGTCGAAACTCCGGCATCGACCCCAACGACCGGTTGACGCACGGTGGTGTGCTGCGGCGCCTGGAGCCGCAGACCGATGGTCGCATCACGTGGCGCGATCTCACCGCGCTGCCCTGTTCACACCCGCACTGCTGCTCGGTCGGCTACTTCCTGCGCGACGATTCGCAGCAGTGGAAGTCGCTCACCGGAATCATGGGACACGACAAGCTGAAGGCCTTCCTCGACCTCAATCCCGACATGCTGGCCAACCGCATCGCCGACAGCGAGATCAACGTGAAGATGAAGGATGCGGTGAAGAACTCGCTGCTCGACCTGTTCAGCGAGCAATCCAGCCTCACCCACCCGTCGATGGCGAACATCTGGCGCGACATCTGCATGAACTGCGACATCGGCATCGGCACCCTCACGCAGCTCACCGTCTCGGTGCTCCCCGGCCAGCACAAGCGGCTGCGAAAGATGCTCGCCGAGCGGGTGCTGCGCATCACGGTGAAGCCGTTCATGGACATCAACACCATGATCGAGGAGCGCCTCACCCAGTGCTGCGTGCATGTGGCCACGGTCAACGACGAGACGCGCGCGCATCAGTGCGCCCCGTTCTGCGCCCTGCAGGCGTGGGCCCCGCTGTCGCGTCAGCGTATCTCGACGGCGACCGCCCGCAACGCCGCCCCTGTCGGACTCGGCCCGGTGATTCCCGTGGGCGCTCCGGTGGCCTGACATGCATGCCTCGCCGCCGCTTCGTCAGTACGACGAGAAGGTCGGACTCCCGTTCGACCCGCTTCGACTCTGCGTCTTCACCACCATCGCGCTGCTGACGTGCGTGTTCGGGCCGATCTCGCTGCTGGTGTTCGCTGTTGTCGCGATTCGCGGCTACGACCGCGCCAGACGCGCGGGACTCACGCGCTCGCGGTGCAAGCTGGGAGACACCCGCGTGGTGCTCGCATATCTCATCGCCGTCGCCGTGCTGGCTGTCGCCGCCACCCCGTTCTGGATCTGGGGCTGGGTCACGGTGATCCGATCGATGGTCGGCAGCTGACATGTTCCCTACCCTCGACCAGCTTCTCGGCTTCGGCCCCGCGATCGACACGCACGTGTTCTTCGAGGGTATCGGCATGCTCGTCGGTGGGGGCGTGTTCCTGTTGCAACTGCGGCGGCACGGTGTTCGCGACCCGCGGATCTGGGCCCTCGTCGCGGGCGCGATGATGGGAGCCGCTGTCCTGTCACGATTGGGGACCTGGGCACAGCATCTGGATCCGTCGCAGAATCTCAGCCTCGTCGAGCAGCTGATACGTGGCAACGCGTCGATCCTGTCGTCGCTCGTGGGTGCCTGGCTCGGCGTGCACATCGCGAAACGGCTCGTGCGCTACCCCCACCGCACCGGGGACCTCTTCGCGCCGGCTGTGGCGCTCGCTCTGGTGATCGGACGCTTCGGCTGCTTCTTCACCGAGCGCCCTGGCACGCCGACCGGGGGTGAGTGGGGCATCGTGCTGGATGCCGAGACGGCGGCGCGACTCGGATCACCCGCGGGCGTCGGACTGCACCCGAGCTTCCTGTACGAGATCGCGTTCCACCTCATCGCCTTCGCGGTGCTGTGGTTCTGGCTCCGCCGCGACGTGCTGGCGCCGGGCGAGATGCTCACCGTGTATATCGGCTCCTACGCCGTGTTCCGCTTCTTCGTCGAGTTCGTCCGGGGAAACGACGTGGCGTTCGCGGGCCTCACCCGTCCGCAGCTATTCCTGCTGTTCACCATTCCCCTGTTCGTGGCGCGCGTCGTGTGGCTCGCCCGCCGCGGGCGCCTGTTCGCAACCACGGAGGTGCGTGATGTCGTCACCGTCTGATCAGCCCGACCCGTTTCAGCAGCCGGATCCTGACGTTCGGCCTCCGGACGCCGTCACCCCGCCGGGCCCGCCCCCGCCGCCGGCATATCCGCAGCAGCAGTACCCACCGCAGCAGTATCCGCCGCAGGGGAATCCGCCGCCGGGGTATCCGCCGCAGGGGTATGCGCCGCAGCAGGGTGTCCCCGCGCCCGGCTCTTACGTGCCGCCTGCCGCGGGCCCGAACCCCTACATCCAGAACACGCCGTTCACGCCGCAGTATGGCCCGCAGAAGTCGTCGATCACCACCGGAGGAGTCTTCATCGGCGTCGGGATCTCCGTGCTGGTGATCATCATCGCCTTCCTGATCCACGACATTCCGGGCGGGAGCGGGCCGATCCGCCTCGTCGTGACGGGCATTCTGCCGATCGTCGGCTGCCTGCTCACGATCGGACGAGCCACGCGATCGATCGGGCTCGGAATGGTGATCATCGGGGGCGGGTTCTGGGTCACGTTGATCGGCCCGTGCTTCGCGCTGTTCATGCCGTAGGCAGCGTGAGAGACCGAAAACTCACCGGCCAGCTACGTGGCGGGTGGGTTTTCGATCTCTCATCGCGGCAGTCGTCACGTCCAGGTCAGTGCGCGCTCGCGAAGGTCGGCGGGGAGGTCCTGGTAGGTGACGGGCCGCACGAAGCGATCGATCGCGCGCGCGCCGACAGACGTGGTCCCGGGAGCCGTCGTCGCGGGGAACGGCCCGCCGTGCGTCGTCGCCCGTCCCACACGCACACCCGTGGGAAAGCCACCGAACAGCACTCGTCCGGCGCGCAGACGCAGTCGGCGCAGCAGCGCTGCCGCCGTGGACGCATCATCGGCGCCCGCGTGCACGGTAGCGGTGAGGCCCGGGGGGATCGCGCCGACGAGGTCGACGAGATCTGCCACGCTCTTGCAGCGGACGACGACCAGTGCCGGGCCGAAGAGCTCCTCGGCGATCGTCGGGTCAGAGCGCAGCGCGTGACTCGACACGGCGGCGAGAAAGCTGGCAACAGGCGCGGTCGACGACTGATCGGCGGAAGGCCCCTCGTGAAGAACGGTGACTCCCGCATGTGAGCTCAAACGGTCTTGCCCTGTCACCAGCGCCGCATGGATGCCGGGCGTGAGCAGAGGTGAAGAGCTCACCTGCGCGAGTGCCCGCGTGAGCCCGTCGACCACACGACGTGACGCTTCGTCATCCACGAGGACGAGCAGTCCGGGCTTGGTGCAGAACTGGCCGCCGTCACCGGTCACCGAGCGCGTGAGCCCGTCGATGAAGGCGGACGCCGCGTCGGCCGCGGCATCGCTCGCTGCGTGCGGCAGCAGATACAGCGCGTTGATGCCGCCCAGCTCGGCGAACACGGGGATCGGCACACGGCGTCGCGCGGCGGCCGCGGCGAGCGCGAGGCCGCCCCGCGTCGATCCCGTGAACGCCGCCGCCGCGATCCCGTCTGCGGTCACGAGCGCCTGGCCGATGCGAGTGCCCCGACCGTGGAGCAGCGAGAACCAGCCCGCGGGCCACCCTTCGCGCTCGAGTGTCTGCGTCACGATCTCCCCGAAGAGCTGACTCGTCTCGGGGTGCGCGGGGTGCCCTTTCGCCACCACGGGGCAGCCGGCGGCAAGGGCTGCAGCGGTGTCGCCACCGAGCACTCCGAACGCGAACGGGAAGTTGCTGGCGCCGAACACCGCCACGGGCCCCAGGGGCACCTGGCCGAGGACCAGCTCGGGTGCCACGTCCGTGCCGGGGTCCACATCGAGTGCGCGGCCGCTGCGCGCCGCGGCTTCTGCCGCGAGCAGCTCGAGCTGGGCGGTGGTGCGGGTGAGTTCGCCTTCGAGCCGCGTCGGGGCGAGGCCGGTCTCATCGGCGGCGATCCGCACGAGATCAGCCCGTCGATCTTCCACCGCCGCGGCGATGGAGCGCAGGAGCGCACTCGGGCTGCGGCCCTCGTCCTGCGTCTGCACGTGGAGGAACGCCGCGGCGGCCGCATCTGCTGCGGCCTCCGCCTCCGCCTCCGTGGCATCGGCGAACATCATCGCTCGGGGCCGTCCGGTTCGCACGGTGCGACTTGAGAACTCGGTGCCAGCCTCGCCCACCGCGGCTCGACCCGCGACGATGCCGGCGTCGGCCGCGTCGGGGCCGAGCTCGCCCGTGGTCACGCGCCCGCTTCCGCGAGGGTGCGTGCGAGGACTCCGAGCCCGAGCGATGCGCGCCGCACCCGCTCGCGAGCGGTCGCGTCGAGAACCTCGGCCAGGTGCCCGGCCATCGGGTACAACGACGGCGAGTTGCGGACCGCGAACTTCAGGTGCACCGGCGCGGCCACGCGCACGATCTCCGGAATCTCGTAGTACCGCATCACACCGCCGAAATCGTCCGAGCTCTCGATGTACAGATCGAGCGGGATCGACACCGCCGAGCGGATGGCGGCGAGCGTCGGCAGGCTGAGATCGACGGCGACGTTCAGGCTCGTGGCGCCGAGTTCCTCGAGCAGCTGAGCGCCGGCGGGGTTCGAGACCGGGAGCGATGCCGACACCTTCAGCACGAGATCGCTCGGCAGGTCGCCACGCCGCTTCAGTTTGCCCAGCACGGCGAGCTGTCCGAGATCGGCGACGAGCACCGAGCGCAGGCCCAGCTCGCATCCACGCACGACCTCCTGGATGCCGTACGCCAGCTGATCCCCGCCGCGCAGCGACCCGGCGACAACCGATCCACCGGGGCTGGATGCCTGGGCACCGGTGTCCCATCCCGCCCGGGGCCCGACGAACAGGCACACCTCGATGTCGTGCGCTCGGCCGAGATCCACCATGCGGATGATCTCCTCGTCCGTGAGCATCCAGATGCCGCTGCCCTGGCTCACTCGGTGGACGGTGAGGCCGCGCTGGGCTGCTTCGTCGATCACGGCTTCCATTGCGCGCGGGCCCTCGACGGAGGGGATCTCGATATGGAATGGCGTGCCGTCGGCGAAACGCAGCGTGCTGGTGGGCAGCGAGAAGTCGTCGCCGCCGGGCAGGCCCAGGGACGTCAGATACTGCTGTGCCTTCATCGGGGGAGCTCCTCGTCAGTGGTGGAGGGTGCGACGGCGTCGGTGATGCCATCGCGGAAAGGGGTCATGAATGCGAGGCGCGGCACTTGATTGGCGAGGACGCCGCCATCGACGACCAGCGCATGTCCGGTCACGTACGATCCGGCCTCGGAGGCCAGAAACAGCACCGGCCCCACCATCTCGGCGGGATCAGCGAAACGCCCGCGCAGCGGGATGTGCTCGCGGTAGTACGCCACGAAGGCATCCCAGTCCAGCGGGAACTCGCCGCCGAGGTTGGTCTCGACCATCCCCGGGCAGACGGTGTTCACCGTGATGCCGTGCGGACCGAGCTCGACGGCGAGGCTGCGCGCCAGCAGCTCGAGCCCGCCCTTGGCCGCGTTGTAGTGCGCGAGGCCAGGCTCCGCCTGCAAGCCGTTCTTCGACGAGATCATGATGATCCGGCCGGCGATGCCGTCGTGGATCATGTGCTCTGCCACGCGTTGACTCAGCAGGAACGGCGCGTCGAGGTCGACAGCCATGGTGGCCCGCCAGGCGGCGAAGTCCAGCCGGTTGAAGTGATCCATCGTCGCGAAGCCCGCGTTGTTGATGAGCACGTCGATGGGTCCATCCGCCCAGACCTCGTCGACGAAGCCGGGGAGCTCCTCGGCGCGCGTGAGGTCTTGGAAGCGCCAGGTCACGGTGCGTCCGGTGCGCTCCAGCGCATCGACGAGCTGCGCGGACGGCTCGATGCCGGGGCGTTCGGTGAGGACGAGGTTGGCTCCCGCTTCGGCGAGGCCGATCGCCAGAGCTGAACCGATGCCTCCTGCCGCACCCGTGAGAAGCACGCGCTTCGCGGTGAGGTCGAACAGTGATGCGCTCATACTGCTGCTCCCATCTGTCGTGAAATGGCGGTGGCGGTGGCCATCACGAGGTCGCCGAGGCGCAGCACCCGCTCACGCGACTGGCCCATCTTCAACCCGGTGATGCTGATCCCTCCCGCACAGGCGCCGGTGTGATCGACGAGCGGGGCGCCGATGCAGAGGACGCCCTCGGCGTCCTCCTCGTCATCGACGGAGAAGCCTCGCGCACGCACGGTGGCGATGTCGTGCAAGAGGGCGTCGATGGAGGTGATCGTGTGCACGGTGCGGCGAGGCAGGCCCGTCTGCTCGGCCAGATCGACGATCTCCGCGTCGGTGTACTGCCCGAGGATCGCCTTTCCGATCCCCGTACAGTGCAGGCGTTCCCGGCCGCCCATGTTCAGGTCGAAGCGGATGAGGTTCGGCCCGTCGACCTGGCCGAGCACCACCGCGATGCCCTGGGACATCGTCGCGACGCGAGACGACAGTTTCGTGGTCTTCGTCAGCTGTTCGAGATGCGGCATGGCGGCATCCAATAGCGACATGCGACTCACCGCACGATGGCCGAGGCGGGCGAGGCCGAGACCCAGTGCGTAGCGCCGCTGGAACCCCTCACCGGAGGAGCTCACGAGATTGCGCTCCTCCAGGGTCTGCAGGATCGCGAAGGCGGTGCTCTTGGATGAACCCAGTTCCCTGGCCACGTCGCTCGCTCCGAGTGCGGCGTCTGATGCGGCGAGGATCTCCAGGACGTCGATCGCGCGCGAGATGCTGCGCAGCGTGTACCGCCCCGCGGGGTCGGAAGTGTTCGGAGAGGTCATCGGCGTCCTACTTCCCTGTTCCGGCCGTCAGTCCGACGGCGATCTGTCGCTGGAAGATGAGATAGACGATGATGCACGGGATCGCGCTGAGGAGCGCGCCCGCCATCACCTGGCTCACATCGAAGACCCGGGTGTCCTGCGCTCCCGCCATCACGACGCTGAGGGTCCGCTGTCCCGGCGTCGGCAGGAACAGCAGAGCAATGAGCAGATCGTTCCAGACGCCGATGAAGGTGAGCACGCCCACCGTGACCATCGCGGGGCGTGCCAAGGGGACGAAGATGCTCCAGAACGCTCGCGGGTACGAGGCTCCGTCGATGACGGCGGCCTCGACCAGCTCGTCGGGAACGGCACGGAAGTAGTTCGTGAAAATGAAGATGGCGAAGGGCAGCTGCGTCGCGCCGTAGAGCACCCCGACCGCGGGGATGTTGCCGATGAGACCCAACTGGCTGAAGTTGAAGTACTCCGTGATGAGGAAGGTCTGGCCGGGCACCAGCATGAGCACGACGATGACCGCCATGATCGGCTGTGAGCCGCGGAAGCGGAGCTTTGCGAAGCCGAAAGCCGCGATCGTGCCGACGCTCAGGATCACCGCGATCGCGATGACGCTCACCGACAGTGAGATGAGACCCGCCTGCGGCAGCTGGCCGCTGAGCACGGCAGCCCAGGCCTGAAAGGAGATGGCATTGCTGCCGTCCTGCGCAGTGAAGGACTTCACGACCATGAACCCGGCCGGCGCCAGCGTGCCGGCGGCCAGGAGAAGAAGGACCGCGCGGGTCGCTCCGGTGGAGAAGAACGACCGCATCCGGTCGAGGCGTCTGCGCTCGGAGGGACGAACCGCGAGGCGGGGGGCGTAGTCAGTCATCATCAGCTTTCACTCCGGCACGAAGGCGCACGACGGCGAACACGAGCGAGACGAGGAACAGGAGGATGCCGAAGGCGGCGCCCTGGGAGAAGTGGCCGAGGCTGAAGGATCGCGTGTAGAGCGCGTACTCCAGGGTGGTTGTCGCCACCCCCGGACCGCCCGAGGTCATGGTGTAGATGAGGGCGAAGATCTGCGTGATCGCGGCGGTCATCGTCATGATCAGCGACAGCTCGATGTAGCGACGCACCTGAGGGATGACGATGTGCACGAACATCTTGATGCCGTGCGCGCCGTCCAGACGTGCCGCCTCGGTGATCGATGCGTCGGCCGTAGTCATACCGGTGAAGAGGAGCACCACGTTGATGCCGAAGTACGACCAGTTGAACACCAGAATGATGCTGACCAGGGCCGAGGTCTCGCCGCCCAGCCAATCCTGGCTGAACAGTCCGAGCCCGACGGCCGAGAGGAGCGCGTTGATCGGTCCGCGGCCGGAGAGCAGATAGGCGAACGTGATGCCGATCACGACCCATGACAGCGCGATCGGCAGGAAGTAGATCGCCCGGAACCAGGTCCGTCCCCACGTGCTGTTGGCCAGCAGGTTGGCCACGATGAGTGACAATCCCACCCCGAACGGCACCGACAGCACGACACACAGGCTGTTGATGGCGATCCGCGCGAAGTCGGGCGAGAGGAAGATCCCCGAGACGTAGTTGTCCAGGCCCACCCACTGCGCCGTTCGGCCGTTCCAGTCGGTGAAGGAGTAGTACAGGCCCTGGACGCTGGGAACGACGATGAGGAGCAGAACCAGGACGGCGGCGGGAAGCACGAAGAGCATGCCCCAGCGGCGGCGCTGTCGAGCAACCCCCGACGCAGCGGGGCGTGGGGTAGGGGTGCCGCCTCGCGACCCCCGCCGAACGGCGGGGGTCGCGACCGGCGCGGGGCCGAGGTCGACGGTCATGGTCGAAGGCCTACTTGCCCGAGAGGTTGTACGTGACGCGCTCGCTCTCGGGGACGGCCGCGGTCGCCTGATCCACCTTCGTGAGTGCCTCCTCGGCCGTGAGCTGCCCGGCCATCACCTGGTTGAGCGAAGACCGCAGGGCGGTCGTGACCGATGCGTCGAGGAAGTTGTCCATCATCGGCATCACCGTCCACTTGCCGGCTTCCGAAGCGCTGATGATCTCCTGGTTGATCGTGCTCTCAGTCTCGACGCCGGTGCGGGCCGGAACTCCTCCGGCGGCGGCGATGATCTTCTGGCCCTCGGGTGAGATGGCGTATGCCGCGAATGCGGACGCCGTCGCCTTGTTCTTGCTGTCTGCCGAGACGGACAGGCCCGAGTCCTGCAGGCGGATGAGCACGTGCTGCGGGTCGTCGCTGAAGGGCGTCGGGGCGGCGTGCACCTTGTCTCCCAGACCGTCGGCTGCCCAACTGGCATCCCAGCTTCCGGTCATGTACATGGCGGTCTTGCCGGCCAGGAAATCGGTACGGACGTCGCGCCAGGTGAGCACGTCTTCGTTCGTGAAGCCCTGGGTGCGCAGTTCGCCCCACTTCGTGACCTGATCGATCAGCTCCGGGCTCGCCCACTTCTTCGTGCCGTCGATGAGCCCGTCCCAGCCGGCCAGGCCGACCGCCGCACCAGACATGTAGCTGAAGTCCTGGTAAGCGTCGAAACCGCCCGAGCCCGTGTCGCTGCCGTAACCGATGCAGAGGAACCCGGCGGCCGTGATCTTGTCGCAGGCCGCTTGGGTCTCAGCCCAATCGGTGGGGAACTCGGTCACCCCGGCCTTGTCGAGGATCTCCTTGTTGTAGAGCGTGTAGTACATGTTGCTCACCAGAGGCACGCCATACACAGGATTGTCGAGGTTGGAGTCCTTCGCGAAGAACTGCCCCTGAACGGCTTCGAACTCGGCTCGATCGATCGAGGTGCTGAGGTCGAGGGAGTAGTCCGCGAACTGCTGCTGGTAGCCGCCGGGGAACATCTGGAAGATGTCGGGCCCGTGCCCTGATGTGAGGGCCGCGCGAAGGAGGGCGAAGTACTGATCTCCCGGCTCCTCGACGACCTTGACGGTGGTCCCCGGGTTGGCCTTCTCGAAGCCGGTGATGAGGTCGGTCATGCTCGGCTGGACCTTGCCGTAACTCCAGAGCGTGACCTCGCCGGCGATCTTGCCCTCATCTGCGGGGCCCGCGCCGGGTGACGAGCAGCCGGCCAACGCCAGGGCGGCGGTGACGGCGACAACGGATGCGGCGGTGAATCTGAGTGTCATCTTTTTTCCTCGGGTGCGAAAGGGGTGAGAGGGGATCGGCGGGTGGGGGAGACGCTCAGGCGAGCGGCGCCTCGCGGGACGGTTCGACGCCGATGCCGGCGGTGAAGAAACGGGGGTTGGGGACGTGCACCCAGGCGCCGTTCTGGGCGATCGAGGCCTCCGACAGGATGCCCGGGAGCGTCATGTCGAGCGCGGCGTAGATGTCGATCTCGGGCGTGGTGCCGCTCACGATCGCCTCGATGAAGTCGCGGATGGGCCAGGAGTCAGAACCCCAGTGCGTCTCCGCCGCGGCACCGAGACGATAGCGAGCGGGCAGGAAGCGGTCGGCGTACTTCTCCAGCGGCTCCCACTCGTTCTCGGGCGAACGGCCATGGAGGTGGACGACCGCCTCCGAACGGGTGGTCCGCGCCGCCTCGTAGGCGCCCTCGGTGCCCTGCAGCGAGTAGTACGCGTAGAGCTCCGGACGGTTGGACAGGAGGTCGAAGCGCAGGCGGAGAAGACGTCCCTTCAGCGTGCGGGCGAGCAGGATCGTGGTGTCCTGCAGCTCGTGCTCGATGTCGGTGTGGCGTCCGGTGCCCACGCAGCTCACCGAAACCACACGGTCGTCGAACCACTGCAGCAGAGGGCCGAGACTGTGCGTCGGGTAGGTGATGCCGTCGCGGCCCACCTGCCAGAAGTGACGCCAGGTCGGGTTGCCATCGGGGAGCGTGTGCCACGACTTCATCTCGTGGAGGTACTCCCCCTCGCCGTAGTACAGCGATCCGAACAGGCCCTCGCGCACCATCTCGCGCACGATCAGGTTCTCGCGGATGTAGCCGTAGTTCTCCGACATCATGTACATCGCGCTGGAGTGTCGTACGGCACCGACGAGGGCCTGAGCCTGATCCAGACTCACCGCGGCGGGCACCTCGCTGAGCACGTGGATTCCACGCTCGAGCGCCGCGATCGCTTGTGGCGTGTGGTGCTGCTGCGGGGAGGCCAGGATCACCAGATCGACGTGGTCGAGCAGCTGCTCGAAGCTCTCGCAGATGATCTCGACCTCATTGGTCGTGGCGAACGCCTCGCGTGACGCGGGGATCGGGTCGTAGACGGCGACGAGGTCGGCGCGCTCGCTCTCCTCGCGGAGCCCGGCGATGAACCCGCCGCCGCGGACGGCGCCGACGATGCCGACGCGGAGCTTGGTTGATTCGGACATGGTGGTGTCAGACCTTTCGGGCGAAGGGAGGGCGCGACGTCAGGGCTTCGTCGCGAAGAGAGTGGGTAGCAGCGCCGACCAGGCGACCTGCTCATCGGAGGATCGGTAGGTCGGAATGAATCCCAGCCGCAGGTAGGTGATGACGGCGGGCACGCGGAAGTCGTCGGTCTCGAGCACGGCTGTCGCCAGTCCGCGCTCGTGGAACCCCAGTACGCACCGTGCGGTCAGCACGGCACCGAGGCGCAACCCGCGAGCGCTGCGGGCGACGCCCACGTAGTGGACATAGCCCGCGTCCGCGTAGGTCTCGGGCATGAGCCGCTCCGAGGCGACTCCGAGGATCGCGCCGTCTCGCACGACGACCCACGTCACCGCCACATCGGACGCTTCGGTGAGCTGCGCCTGGACCCGGGCGACATCCCACTCCTCTTCGAAGCTCTCGGCAAGCACGTCTGCGATCGCCGATTCGTCGTCGGGTCCCGCGGCGCGCAGCTCCAGGCCCTCGGCCAGCGGCGGCAGCTGCAGGGCCGACAACGGACCCGGATGCGTCATGAACAGCTGCGTCATCTACGAACTCCTCTGGGGTGATCTCCGCGTTCGCGGTGAGGTTGAGTGTATGAACGTGATCGGCAGGGAACAACGCCGTTCTGCTCTACCGAACCACTGTCATGGGTACTCCGGAGGCGTTCGGCTCACGCGAACACATTTCGCCGTTGGGAAACTACTCCCTATCCTCAGATCCGTGCCGCCGATTGCCACGTCTCCCCTTGTCCCCGAGCCCCACGGCCTGCCCCGCTATGCGCTTCCGGGGTGGTCCGGGCTCGCCGGTGTGGCGCGCAGCGACATCACTGCCCCCGTCGGCATCCGGATGCGCAACTGGGGCTATGGGGACGCCGACATCAGCACGGGCGTCCACTCCCCGCTGACCCTGACGGCGCTCGCGATGGCTCCGGCGTCGGGTGATGCCGCGGCAGCGCCGCACGAGATCTCACTGATCATCACCGCTGACCTCGGCTGGTGGCGGACGACCGAAGACGAGCAGCAGGTGCGACGCGCCATCCTCGCGGCCACGGGACTCACGGACGCCCGGCTGCTCCTGCATCTCACCCACACGCACGCCGGCCCGTCAATCTGTCGGGAAGACGTCGACCTCCCCGGCGGCGAGCTGGTGCCGGAGTATCTGGATGCGCTCGCCGCGGCAGCGGCACGGGCGGCCGTCGCCGCGATCGACGATCTCGGCCCCGCCGATCTCGTCTGGGCCTCCGGCATGCACGGGCTCGCCGCCGTCCGTGACGTCTCGTTGGAGGGGCAGGCGCTGCTCGGGTTCGACCCGGCGCAGGAGCCCGATCAGACGCTCGTGGTCGGACGACTCACCGCCCCGAACGGTGCCGTTCGCGCCACGGTTGTGAACTACGCCTGCCACCCGACCACCCTCGGCTACGCCAACAGCCAGCTGTCGACGGACTTCGTCGGCCCGATGCGTGACGTCGTCGAGTCGTACACGGCGGCGCCCTGCCTGTTCCTTCAGGGTGCGAGCGGCGAGCTGGGACCGCGCGAGCAGTACAGCGATGATCTGGGTCTCGCCGACCGTCACGGCGCGTCCCTGGGTCACGCCGCGATCGGCGTCCTGCTCACCATGCCGGCCCCGGGGCGAGCACTGGTGCTCGACGATGTCATCCAGTCGGGTGCGCCGCTGGCGATCTGGAGCGCGACGCCCACCTTGAGCGACCGCACCGTGTCGACGGAGATGCGGGAGGTTCCCGTGCTGCTCAAGGAGCTCCCCTCGATCGCCGAGCTGGAACTCGAGTGGGCGACGATCGATCCCCGCAGTCGGGCGGAGCGGGTGCGACGCGCCGAGCGCCTTCGTCGCACCTACACGGATATGGACAAGCCCGTGCATCCGCTCTGGGTGTGGCGCTTCGGTGGCGCGGTGTTCGTCGCGCATCCGGGCGAGGCGTATTCCGCGCTGCAGTCCACGCTCCGCAGGCGGTTTCCCGGCGTGGCGGTGATCGTCATGAACCTCACGAACGGTCCCGGGTGGGTGTATCTGCCCACCGAGGACTCCTATCGGGCGAATCGCTATCAGGCCTGGCAGACCATCGTGGCGGCGGGCTCGCTCGAGCACCTTATCGAAGCTGCCGAGAGCGCGATCATCAACCTGGGCCTCGAGCGGGATGAGGTGGCCTCGTGAGCGATCTGCGATCGTCAGCATGGTTCGACGGCGATGATGAAGTGGCCCTTGCGCACCGGGCGACCGTGCGTGCTGCGGGTGGTGTGATCGAGCAGAACGAGCGCCGCCCGACCATCGCCGTGATCGACACCAGCAGTGACGCCAACCCGTGCAACCTGCCGTTGCGCGAGCTGGCGGAGCACGTGCGTCGAGGCGTCACCGATGCCGGCGGCACCGCGATGGTGATGCCCGCGATGTCGCTGGGTGAAGAGCTCATGAAGCCGAGCGCGATGCTCTATCGAAATCTGCTGTCAATGGAGGTCGAGGAACTCCTCCGAGCGAACCCCGTCGATGGCGTCGTGCTGCTCACGAACTGCGATAAGACGACCCCGGGCGCCCTCATGGGGGCCGTCAGCGCAGACCTCCCGACGATTCAGATCGTGGGCGGCAATCGTCCGGCCGCGATCTTCGATGGGCGCGAGGTGGGCACCGGCACCGCTCTCTGGCGCGCGATGGATCGCTATCGCAGCGGGGAGATCGACCGCGCCGAGTGGCGACGTTTCGAGGCCTGCTATTCCTGCGGCACCGGCTCGTGCAACACCGTCGGCACCGCGTCGTCGATGGCGATGATCGTCGAGGCACTCGGGTTCATGCTTCCGGGGGCGGCCACGGTGCAGTCGGGGCAGGATCGGAGCCAGGACCTCTCCTACGCCAGCGGAAGGCGGATCGTGGAGATGGTCGACGAGAACCTCACGCCGTCGCGCATCCTGACGGAGGCATCGTTGCGCAATGCCGCGCGTGTGCTTCACGCGGTGGGCGGGTCGACGAACGCCGTGATCCACCTGGCCGCGATCGCCGGACGCGCCGGCATCACGTTCGGCCCGGCCGAGGTCACCGCGGCCGGCGAGGGTGTCTCGGTCATCGCCGATGTGCAGCCGAGCGGGCGTGGCCTCATGCGGGAGCTCGATAGTGCCGGCGGTGTGCCGGCACTCCTGTTCGAGCTTGGCGAGCTGATCGAGGCCGAGCCGATCACCTGTACCGGTGACAGCCTCCGCGGCTCCGCGCGCGCCCCTCTCGCCCCCAACGCGTCGAGCCGTACCGTTCGACAGCTCGATGATCCCGTCGTCGCCGGTCCCGCCATCCGTGCCGTATCGGGCACCCTCGCGCCCGGATCGGCGGTGATCAAGGCCTCCGCCTCCGATCCGCGACTGTGGCGGCATCGCGGCCCCGCGCTCGTGTTCCACGGCTACGACGACATGCGCACGCGCACCGAAGACCTCGACCTCGACGTCACGGCAGATCACGTGCTGGTGCTCACCGGCTGCGGCCCCGTCGGCGTCCCGGGCATGCCCGAGTGGGGGATGATCCCGATCCCTCGTCGCCTGCTGAACGAGGGCATTACCGACATGGTGCGCATCAGCGACGCACGCATGAGCGGAACGAGCTTCGGCACGGTCTTCCTGCACACCTCTCCCGAGGGCGCTGTCGGCGGACCGATCGGGCTCGTCCGCGACGGGGACATGATCAGTGTGGACGTCGAGGCCGGAACGATCGACTGGGAGGTCTCGCCGGACGAGATCGAACGTCGCCGCAGCGAGTGGACGCCGCCGGTGTCGCCGCATCTTCGCGGCTGGCCACTGCTCTACGTGCGACATGTTGAGCAGGCCGACCGGGGAGCCGACCTCGACTTCCTGACCGCTCCGACCCCCGCGCATCGCGTGCGTATCGATCCCGTGATCGGGCGCTCCTGACCGCCGCCGGGCCCCTCCTGACCGCGGCCGGGTGGAAGATGGAACGCGCATCCGCGAGCGTCGCGGCGGATGCGCTTTCCATCTCCGAATAGGTCCATGATTTGAGAACGATTCTCATTAGCGATAGTGTGAAGGCATGACCTCCCGTCGCGTCCTCCTCATCGCTCCTCTCGCCCTCTCGCTGGTGGCCCTCGCGGGCTGCTCGACGGCTGCCGGATCAGCGGTGTCCACGGATGACGCGACGAACGACCCGCGTCCCCACGTGTTGGCCACCACGAACGTCTACGCCGATATCGCCTCGGCGGTCGGCGGGGGCGACGTGGTGGTCGACGCGATCATCACCAAGGCAGCCCAAGATCCCCACGAGTATGAGGTCGCCGTCGGCGACAAGCTGCTGGCCAGCCATGCAGACCTGTTCGTGATGAATGGCGGCGGGTACGACTCGTACATGCCGGGCCTCATCCCGGAGGGTGCGCCCGTGATCGTGGCGGCCGAATCCGCGTCGGATGCTCCCGAGGAGCTGGAGAACGAGCACGACCACTCGGATCACGCTGACGAGGACGCTCACGCCACTGAGTCGGCGGACGACCACGACCACGACCACGACCACGCGACGGAAGACGCCTCCGAGTCGGCGGACGACCACGAGACCGCGTTCAACGAGCACGTCTGGTACGACCCGGACATCATGCGCGCGGTCGCCGACCAGATCGCCACCGAACTTGGCAAGCTCGACCCGACGCACGCCTCCGACTTCACCCAGCGGGCCGCGGAGTTCGGTGCCGGCATCGACGCGCTCGACACCCAGCTCGCCGATGCGAAGACGCAGTATGCCGGCAAGAGCATCTTCGTCACCGAGCCCGTGCCGCTGCGCCTCACGGACCGCATGGGTCTCGTCAACGAGACGCCCGGCGCCTTCTCCGAGGCCGTCGAGGAGGGGCAGGACGTCCCGCCCGCCACGCTGCTCGCCTCGCTCAAGATCATCCAGTCCGGCGAGCTGAGCGCTGTTATCGTGAACGCGCAGACCGGCGGATCCGAGACCACCCAGGTGTCGCAGGAAGCCGAGAAGGAGGGCGTCCCCGTGGTGGAGTTCGCCGAGCTGCTGCCCGAGGGGCAGAGCTACCTCACCTGGATGAGGGCCAACATCACCGCCCTCACCACCGACCTGGCACGCGGCGCGTGAGCGCTGCATCACCACTGACCACGACACCGCTGCGGATCACCGGCGGCGCGATGCACCGCGCCGATCGCGAGCTGTGGTCGGGTTTGGACCTCACGGTCGCGCCCGGTGAGCTGGTCGCCGTCCTCGGGCCGAGCGGTGCTGGCAAGACCAGCCTGCTGCGGGCCGTTCTCGGTCTGGACTCCCTGAGTCGCGGGACCGTGGAGGTGCTGGGGGAGCGGGTGCTCCGCCACGGCAATCGGAAGGTCGGCTACATCCCCCAGCAGCGACCGCTGCCCGCAGACACCTCGTTGCGTGGCCGCGACCTGGTCGCGCTCGGCGTCAACGGGCATCGCTTCGGCATCCCGCTTCCGCGCCGGACCGATCGGGAGCGCGTCGACCGACTGATCGCGGCGGTGGGCGCCACTTCCTTCGCCGATCGTCCCGTGGGCCTGCTCTCCGGCGGCGAGCAGCAGCGACTCCGCGCCGGTCAAGCGCTCGCGGATGATCCGGGCCTCCTGCTCTGTGACGAACCGCTCACCAGCCTCGACCTCGCCAACCAGCAGGCCGTCGTGTCGCTGATCGACACGTATCGACGCGAGCATCAGGCCGGCGTGCTGCTGGTCACGCACGACATCAATCCGGTGCTCGAGCACGTCGATCGCATCCTGTACCTGACTCACGGCGGCTTCGTGCTGGGCAAGCCGTCCGAGGTGCTCACCTCGCAGACGCTGTCGGATCTGTACGGCGCCCCCGTCACGGTGCTGAACTCGGATGGCCGACTGGTGGTTCTCGGTGCGCCTGACGCTGCCGAGGCCGCGCATCATCATCACGAGGACCACGAATGAACTGGGACGACATCAGCGAGGCCCTCTGGGGCGGACTGCCCTTCTATGGGGAGATCCTCGGACTCGTGGGCAACTCCCTCTGGGCCGGCGCGATCCTGGGACTCGTGGGCGGGCTGATCGGCATCTTCGTGATGCAGCGTGACATGGCCTTCGCGGTCCACGGCATCAGCGAGCTGTCGTTCGCGGGCGCCGCGGCCGCTCTCCTCATCGGGGCCGACGTCGTCACCGGATCGATCATCGGCTCGGTGGTCGCCGCCGCCATCATCGGCCTGCTCGGCTCGAAAGCCCGTGATCGCAACTCGATCATCGGTGTGCTCATGCCGTTCGGCCTCGGCCTCGGCATCCTGTTCCTCTCCCTCTACAACGGTCGAAGCGCCACTCGGTTCAGCCTGCTCACCGGCCAGATCGTGTCGGTCGATCAGGGGCAGGTGGTGTGGCTGTCCGCCATCGCCCTCGTCGTCCTGATCGGTCTCGTGCTGATCTGGCGACCGCTGCGTTTCGATTCGCTCGACCCGCAGTCCGCCGCGGCTCGCGGGGTCCCGACCACCGCGGTTTCGCTGGTGTTCATGCTGTTGCTCGGACTGATCGTCGCGGTCAGTGTGCACATCATCGGGGCACTTCTGGTGATGGCCCTCGTGGTCACTCCGGCAGCGGCGGCGATGCGTGTGGCCACCGGCCCCATCCTGGTGCCGATGCTGGCCGCCAGTTTCGGTGTGGTCTCAGCAGTGGGCGGCATTCTGCTCGCCGTTGCCGGCACCCTGCCGGTGAGCCCGTACATCACTACCGTCTCGTTCCTCATCTACCTGGTCTGCAGGATCGTCGGTCGGCCCGCCGAGCGGCGAGCGCGAATCAAAGGGAACTCCCGAGAGATTGTCGGAGCGGCCGCCTAGGCTCGTTTCATGACGTCCGCCCCCGCCGGCACCGCGCGATCCTCGGATCGGGCGGGATATGGTCGTGCGCCCGAAAAGCGCGGGGGAGCCGGGTACGCGCTGATCATCGGTCTCGGCGCGGTCGCGGCGCTGGTGATCGTCAATCTGCTGGTGCCGCAGTTCCTGGCCTTCCCGGTGGAACGCCGCCTGCAGGACGGACTGACGCTCTCGCTCAGCGTGCTCATCGAGTCGATGCCGTTTGTGCTGCTGGGCGTGCTGTTCTCCATCGGAGTGCAGGTGTGGCTGCCGCCGGGGGCGCTGGAGCGCATCCTGCCGCGCCGCGCCTGGGCACGTCGACTCGCGCTGTCGCTGCTGGGGATGATCGTCCCCGTGTGCGAGTGCGGCAACGTGCCGTTCGCGCGCGGACTCCTGCGTCGCGGCTTCGCGCCGGCCGAGACGCTGACGTTCCTCGTGGCGGCGCCGATCGTCAATCCGATCGTCATCATCACCACCCACGCGGCCTTCGGGTGGGACGGCGGCATTCTGGCCGTGCGCGTGATCGGCGGCTTCCTCATCGCGAACCTCATCGGCTGGCTCTACTCGCGCCAGGACGATCCCGACAAGCTCCTCACCGAGCGATTCCGTCTCGACCAGCGCGCCGAAGACGCCGTCACGGGCAGCCGTGGCCGCCGCTCGCTCGCGCAGCTGGTGATCGAGCTGCGCGCGGTGATGCCCGCCCTCGTCATCGGATCGGCCATCGCCGGTGCCGTGCAGGTGCTCATCCCCCGCGACGTGCTGGTGGCCATCGGCTCCAATCCCGTGCTCTCCATCGTGACGATGATCGTGCTGGCCCTCACGGTGGCACTGTGCTCCAACGTGGACGCGTTCTTCGCGCTGTCCATGGCCTCGACCTTCTCCACCGGATCGATCATCGCGTTCCTGCTCGTCGGCCCGATCGTGGACGTGAAGATGCTCGCGCTGATGCGCACGACCTTCTCGGTTCGCGCTCTCGCGGGAATCGTCGTGGTCGTCATCCTCAGCGCTTTCGCGATCGCCCTGGGGGTGAACCTTGTCGGCTGAACGATCCCACGTGCTGCACGCGATCGACTCTCGATGGCTGGGGGTCGGACTCGCGTCGCTGGTCTGCGTGATCACCGTGGGGTTGGCGGTCACGGGGCGGCTCGCGATGTACGTGAACCCCGACGGTGCGTGGTTCACGGTGGGGATGGCGGTGCTCGGACTCCTGGCCGCAGCGGGGTCGTTCGCGCTGCCGCTCGGTGCGGAGCAGGAGCACGGTCACGATCACGGTGATGGACATGATCACGCGCACGAAGGCGATCACACGCCCGATCATCATCACGCGCCTGCCGAACCCGCACCGCTGACGCGCGCGCAGCTGCGGGCGCAGTCACAGCCTGTCGCCCCCGCCGCGCCGTCAGCCACCCTTCGCAGCGTTCCGGCATCGCCGAACCTGCGCCGGCGGATGTCGGGTGTGGCCGCCGTGACTGGCGGCGTGCTGGCGACGGCCGTGATGGTTCCTGCACTCCTGCTCCCACCCGCTGCGCTGTCGGCCCAACTCGCGATGGAACGAGACCTCGGCGCCCCACCGCTGTTCGGCGGTGCCGACGTCGTGGCGCTCGCCACCACCGCCGACGCGGCGAAATTCGGGGTGGGTGACTGGGCCGCCGCCTTCGCTGCGACCTCCAACCCGGCCGTGTTGGCCGGCACCCCCGTCAACCTCGTCGGCTTCGTCGCCCCCGCCGCTGACGGCAGCGATGACATCCGGCTCACACGACTCGTGGTCACGCACTGCGTGATCGACGCCCAACCCGCCGCAGTCACCGTGTCGGTGCAGGCGGCGACAACCACCATCGACACCGACCTGTCCACCGGTCAGTGGGTGAAGGTCACCGGAACGGTGGAGCAGAGCGGTAACGGGGTGCTCCTGATCCAACCCACCGCGGTCACCCCCATCGATCAGCCGACGGACCCGTATGAGTACTGAGCGGAGGTCGCGCGGCCGGTTCTCCGCGGCGTTCGCGGGCGTCGTGGTGCTGCTGGCCGTGCTCGTGGGGGCGGGATCCGTCGTGGCTCTGCAACAGGGCCCGCGACAGACCGCCGTCAGCGCGGATCCCGCCGCCGCGATCGACACCGCCGGCGCTCGCGTCATCTTCACCACCGATCAGGCGCTCGCCACGGTCGACCCCGCGCAGGTGAGCGTGTCGCCAGCCGCCGACTTCAGCGTGGACACGTCGGGTCGCAGCATCGGCGTGCGCTTCACCGTGCCGCTGGATCAGGACACCGACTACCGCATCACGATCACCGACATCCGAGGCATGGGCGGCGGTCCCACGGCCACCCTCGACACCACGATCAGCACACCGAAGTCGCAGATCTACGTGCTGCAGCGCACCACGGGCGCCGACACGATCACCCGATCCGACATCGACGGCGAGCACGCGAAGATTGTCTTCCTGCACCCCGCGATCGAGGACTTCCGCGAGCTGGATGGTCAACTGGTCGTATCGGTGATGGAGAACGACCGAGCGGCGCTGCTCGTGGTGGACCCCGCCACCGGGGACGCCCGCCGCATCACCCTGCCGGGAATCGGCTATCTCGGCGAGCTGCAGGTATCGGAGCGCTCCGGACGCATCGGGTTCACCTACTCCGATCGCGAGCTCACCGAGACCACGGGCATCAAGAGCCAGCTGTTTCTCACCTCCCTCACCGACGACACTGTCACTGCCGTATCCACGGGCGGCGAAGCACCCAGCGTGGACGACTGGGCGTTCGTCCCCGATTCCGACGCCGTGCTGATGGTGCCCTTCAGCGGCGACCTGATGCTGGTGGATCCCTCGGGTCGATCGGAGCCGGTCCGATTCGGCACGGCGATCAAGCTGCAGGGACTGTCACGGGGGACGTTTCAGGCCATCGTAGACAAGGTGGACGGCTGGGTGGCGCTCGACCTCCGGGCCGGCACCGAGCAGCCGCTCACGCTGCCCGACCTCGCCGGCACCGTGGATGCCATTCTCCCGCTGACGCCCACCACCACGCTGTGGCACCACACGGAGCGCGACGCGGCCGGCATGCCCACCGCGGGTGTGATCTCGGTGTCGGACGCGTCCGGCCAGCTGCGCGAGCTGTACCGCCGGGTGGCCGGCGACCCGATCCTGCAGGCGTGCGCGTCACCCAGCGGGTCGCAGGTGGCCGCCCTGGTGGCGCCCGACTACGCGCGAAATCCGTCCGACGGCGCGTATCGTCCGCTGCCCAGCACGCTGCGTACCGTGATCATCGACGTGGCCAGCGGCGAGGTCATCGGCAACCTTCCCGGGTTCGATCTGTCGTGGTGCGAGCGCGGTCCGTTCTGATCGCAGCCGCGCGTCGGCATGGAAGATGACAATCGCATCCCCCAACGCGCTCAGGGGTGGGAATTCCATCTCCCACCGGGCGACCGCAGCGCCATCGCTGGATTGCGCCGTGGGGGAAACCCGGACCGCGCAGCGGCCTGCGGAGATAGGATCTGAGCATGGCTCAGCGGAACACGTGGCAGCGCGAGAGGGTGCGCGAAGCCCTCGGCGATGTGCGGGGGTTCGTCAGCGCTCAGACCCTGCACGCCACGCTGCGTGACGAGAACACCGGCATCGGCCTGGCAACCGTCTATCGCACACTGGCCGGTCTCGCCAAAGCGGGCGACGCCGATTCGCTGCAGAGTCCCGAGGGCGAGTCGCTGTATCGCGCCTGCTCTTCCTCCGGCCACCATCACCACCTCATCTGCCGCTCCTGCGGGCTCACCGTGGAGATCGCGGCGACCGATGTGGAGCAATGGGCGAAGAACGTCGCCGCCTCGCACGGATTCGAGCAGGCCGAGCATGTCGTCGACATCTTCGGCCTGTGCGCCGACTGCGCGGCTGCCGCGCGGGCCGCCGACGAGGCTCCTGACGGGACCGATGACGTCGGTCGCTGACGGCCTGCACCTCGCCACCCGCGATGAGCTGTCCGGGCTGCCCCTCGCGGTGGCCCCTCATCTCCTGGGTGCAATCCTGCGTGTGGACACCCCCGAGGGCGCCGTGGCGATCCGCATCACCGAAGTCGAGGCGTATCACGGCCGCGGCACCGGTGAGATTCCAGACCCGGGCTCGCACGCCCGGATGGGACGCACCGATCGCAACGCGACGATGTGGGGCGAACCCGGACACCTCTACGTCTATCTCAGTCACGGCATCCACTCGTGCGTGAACGTGGTCTGCGGACCGGAGGGGATCGCCGGTGGTGTGCTGCTGCGCGCCGGCGAGGTGATCGAAGGGGCGGACGTGGCCCGACGACGACGTCAGCAGCGCAAGCCCGGCGCAGATGGTGTCGTGCGATGTGCTCCGAGCATCGCCGATCGCGATCTCGCCCGCGGTCCCGGTCGCTTCGGGCAGGCGATCGGGCTTCGTCATCCGGCCGATGACGGCGTGGATGCCGTGAGCGGCGGACCTGTCTCGCTGTACCTGCGCGACGACCTGGCGCCGGGCATCAGCACGGGTCCGCGGGTCGGTGTGGCGGGGGTCGCGGGCACCGGGGCATATCCCTGGCGTTTCTTCCTCGCGGGCGACCCGACCGTGTCGGTGTTCCGCGCTGGGCGGGGCGCCGTGGAGGCCGCTGCAACGGGGTGAACCCGCTCCCTGTGGATACCGCTGCACAGGCTCGCCAGGCGGGGTGCGCGATCGTCGCGGATCTGCGAGAGTGGACCCGTCCGTGCGATTGCTGAGGAGTTTCCGTGAAGAAATCCATCGTCCGTGCGACCGCGATCTCGGCGTCAGCCGCGGTTGCCCTCGCCCTCGCCCTGCCTGCGGCCGCATCGGCGAGCGTCGACACCCCCGAGCTGATCACCCCCACGGCGGGTGCCACGCAGATCAACCTGATCGGGTTCAACGACTTCCACGGCCGCATTCTGGATGCCGAGCGATTCGCCGCCACCGTGCTGCAGGCGCAGCAGGGCTTCGGCGAGAGCAACTCGCTGGTGGTGTCCAACGGTGATGCCGTGAGCGCCTCGGTCTTCGAGTCGGCCATCCAGAAGGACGCCCCCACGATCGATGCGCTGAACGCGCTCGGCGTCGACAGCTTCACCGTGGGCAACCATGAGTTCGACCACGGCTACGAAGACGCCATCGGTCGCATCCAGAACGCCACGAACGGCCCGGACCTCGCGGCCAACGTCACGGACTCGACCGGCGCGCACCCGTTCGACGAGTACGCGGTGTTCGACGTCAACGGCACGAAGGTGGCCATCATCGGCGCCGTCACCCAGGAGACGCCGGCGCTGTCCTCGCCCGACTCGGTGGCAGGACTCACCTTCGGCGACCCGGTCGAGGCCGTCAACCGCGTCGCGGCGCAGCTCACCGACGGTGACCCGAGCAACGGCGAGGCAGACGTCCTCATCGCCTCGTACCACGAGGGCGGACCGCAGTCGAACGTGCCGCTCGACGAGAACGAGAAGAGCGCGGTGTTCGCGCACATCGTGAACGACACCGACGCCTCGGTTGCGGCCATCTACACCGCGCACACCCACCAGACCTACGCCTATGACGCACCGATCCCCGGCCAGAGCGGTACCCGCCCGGTCGTGCAGGCGGGCTCGTACGCCGGCTACATCGGTCAGGTCGTGCTGACCCTCGACACCGACAAGAAGGTCACCGCGTCGTCGTCCTCAGTGGTGCCGACGCTCGCGGCGGACGCCATCCCCGACGACTTGAAGTCGGACCCGCGCGTTCAGCAGGTCGCGCAGATCGTGGCCGACGCTGTCGCGAAGGCCGATGTGCTCGGCAACGAGGTGGTCGGTACGCAGACGGGCGACATCACGCGCGCGAAGCAGTACGAGGACGGCTCGATCACGGTTGACCCGGCCACGGGAGTCACGTCCGGCACCGTGTCCGTTCCGGACGACCGTGCCAACGCGTCGAACCTCAGCGACCTCGTCGCCCAGTCGATGGTCGAGGTCATCAACGCCCGGGGCAACGCGCACGCGGACCTCGCGCTCATGAACCCGGGTGGTGTGCGCGCGGACCTGATCGACGATGACGGCAAGATCACGTACAAGGAAGCCGCCACGGTGGTTCCGTTCGCGAACGACCTGAATGTCGTCACCGTCACCACGGAGACGCTGAAGGCCACGCTCGAGCAGCAGTGGCAGCGCAACGTCGACGGCTCGATCCCCTCACGTCCGTACCTGCAGCTGGGCCTGTCGAACGACTTCACCTACACGTACGACTCCACCAGGCCGGAGGGCGACCGGATCACCAGCATGTGGCTGAAGGGAGCCGCATTGGCTCCGGGAGCGACGTGGCGGGTGGCGATGAGCTCGTTCCTCGCCGCTGGCGGTGACAACTTCCGTGCTCTGCTCGACAACGAGGGAAACCAGAGCGTCGGGATCATCGACACCGATGCCTTCCCTGCCTGGTTCCGGATGGTCTCAGGTGACACAGGAACTGCAATCACACCGGACAACAGGCGCAACGGCGTCGAGCTCCGCGGCCTGGTGGCCGGCTCGCCGTTGGTGTGCGAGCAGCCCACCGAGGTGACACTCTCCGGTTTCGATCTCGCCTCGCTCGGCTACGTGCAGAACTCCGAGGTCACGGCGATGCTGATGCCGAAGGCCTCCGACAACGTGCAGATCATCGGCACGGCCACTGTCGATGCCGCAGCACCGAACACGGTCACCCTCTCGCTCAATGTCCCGACGAGCTGGCCCGCCGGTGACACGTGGATCACCTTCGTCTTCGGTCCGAGCGAGACCTCGGTGCAGGTGCCTGTGACGGTGGACTGCGCGGTCGCTCCCACCCCGTCACCGACCGCCGTTCCCAGCACCCCGGCACCCAAGCCCACGCTGGCGGCTACCGGTTCCGACGGATCGCAGGCCCTGACGATCGGCATCATCGCGGTCATCGTGATCGTGGCCGGTGGGGCTGCGCTGATCATCGCCCGCCTGCGTCGTGCACGCCGCGAAGCGGACGGCGCGAATGTCGACTCGACGGATTCATCGACCGACGCCTGATCTGAGAACGGCAGCGCCGCGAGCCCGGGGAGGGCTCGCGGCGTTGCTGTTCTCGGGCCGATTCAGTGGACGACTCGGGCCGTGCTAGGATTGCTCTTTGTCTGCGCGCACTCCAGCACGCAGCTCGTTCCCACACTTCACTCCGCTCATCCGGGCGGATGCCGGCGTGGGAGCAGACAAGGGATCTTGGGTGAAGCCGTCCGGTTTCACGGTACAGAAGGAGACACCATGGCCGCAGTGTGCCAGGTGACAGGAGCTGTTCCCGGCTTCGGTCACAACATCAGCCACTCGCACCGCCGGACGAAGCGCCGCTTCGACCCGAACGTGCAGAAGAAGACGTACTTCGTCCCGTCGCTGGGTCGTAAGATCACGCTCAACGTGTCCGCCAAGGGCATCAAGGTGATCGACGCCCGTGGCATCGAGTCCGTCGTGAAGGACCTCATCGCGAAGGGTGTGAAGCTCTAATGGCGAAGAAGGCACAGGACGTACGTCCGATCATCAAGCTCCGTTCGACGGCTGGCACGGGTTACACCTACGTGACCCGCAAGAACCGTCGCAACAACCCCGACCGTATCGTTCTCAAGAAGTACGACCCGGTGATCCGCAAGCACGTCGAATTCCGAGAGGAGCGTTGATCAATGGCTAAGAAGAGCATGATCGCGAAGAACGAGCAGCGTAAGGTCATCGTCGCTCGCTACAACGAGAAGCGTCTGGCGCTGAAGGCGGCCCTCGTGTCGCCGTCGTCGACCGACGAAGAGCGCGAGGCCGCTCGCGTGGGTCTGCAGAAGCTGCCCCGCAACGCTTCGCCGGTGCGCGTCCGCAACCGCGATGTCATCGACGGTCGCCCCCGTGGCCACCTGTCGAAGTTCGGCATCTCGCGTGTTCGCTTCCGCGACATGGCACACCGTGGCGAGCTGCCCGGTGTCACCAAGTCCAGCTGGTAAGCACCCGCAACGCATGAAGGGCGAGTCCGCAAGGACTCGCCCTTCGTCGTTCCTCCGGTTCCTGAGCGGGGGTCAGCGAGACGAAGTGCGCTCAGCAACTGCGGTCCCGGAATCGTGTGCGGTACACGCGGGTCGCGTAGGGTGGATCGGCGGCGTCGCATCGGGATGGCGGCGCGAAAGGGGACCCATGATCATCGCTGTCTGCCCTCCCGGGTTCGCAAGCAACCCGGCCTTTCCGCTCCTCGTGGGAGGGGCCGCGGTGATCATCGTGCTCGGCGTCGTGCTCGGGATCGTGTCCAAGCGCCGCCGAGCCGGCGCAGGAACACTCGCGATCGGCGTCCTCCTCCTCGCGAGCGCCAGCGTGTTCGCATCTCCGGCACCCGCGATGGCTGCTGACTGTCCGCCGTCAGCCGCCACGTCGACCCAGCCGACCGCGTCCGCAACGCCCGTGGGCCCGACCGGCACGCTCGCCGTGGACCTCGGCAGCATCCACGACCTCTACAACGCGTATCTCACCGCGCCGACCCAGATCAAGCTGATCGAGGACAGCGGCAACATCGAGCAGGATGTGCCGCTGCAGGACGCACTCGCCAACTGCCAGACCGACTACTCGGCTCCGGAGCCCATCACCATCGCTCTGGTGGACGCCGCGACCGGACGTGTCGGCTGGGCCGCGCAGATTCCCGCCGACGGTGAGGACGTCGTGGGTCTGGAGGGTGTACCGCTGGGTGCGTACACCGTGATCCTGCTGCAGCAGCGCAGTGGCCCCGGCGATCCCGTCCCGGACGGTGCCTCCGCCAGCGTCAGCTTCCAGTGGCAGCGCACGTTCCACGAGTGCACCATCACGGCGGAGCGCGGCCAGACGCTGACGCACGGCACCTATGTCGGCGGAAACCCCGGCTCGCTCGTCGCGACGGTCGACGGCACGGGCACCACGGCCACGTTCACTGACGCCTCGCCGCAGCAGGTCGTTCGCCTGACGCTCGGCGGCTGAGTCGACGCGCGTCAGCCTGTGAAGGTGCGGAGGATGTCGCCGCCGAACAGCGAGAACGCCATCACACCGGCCGACAGCAGCAGCACGCCGACCGTCGCAGCGATCGCCATCACGGACACACCACTGCCGCCGAGGCGCTGACCGCGCAGGCCGACGGCGACGCCCGCCCGTGCCGCGAGTTCGCCGGCCTGATCGTCGCGGTACTGCTCGGTGCGTGCGGCGAAACGGCGGTGGAACTCCTCGGCCAGCATGACGGCCGCGGCCATCGTGTCCGCACGATCGAAGCGGGTGCTCGCCGGCAGATAGACGTAGAGGCGATCGGAGACCAGCTCGATCTCCGCGCCGGATCCGAGGTCGATCACCCGCGCCATGAGATCGGGCGTGAAGATGTAGAGCGCGTCACGCTGATATCCCTCCGGCACGATGAGCTGGAACACCGACGCGAAGTCTCCCTCGAGATCCATCCGCGCAGCACCGCGTCCGAGCCCCAGAGTCGGGATGATGCTGCGTCGACGGTTCGCCAGCACGATATGCGGCACCGAGGTCGGCAACGGCAGTTCGATGAAGCCGAATGGCCGCTGGATCGTCGCGGTGCCCTGCCCGCGAGCTACGGAGTGGTGCATGCCGAGCTCGAACGGCATTCGCGGGTCATCGCAGGCGACGACGGCCCGCTCCTGCCCGTGCGCCACGCGCGCGAAGGCAGCACCCGGCCGACGGTTGTCCTCCAGGGAGTCGGCGTAGGCCCAGCCGTTGCTCCAGGCGAAGGCGGCGATCTTCACGCGGCGACCGAGCAGCACCGCGTGCCAGACGAACGACAGCGCGGCGAGCACCGTGTAGCCGATCACGAAGAGTCCGAGAATCGGTGCCACCGTCAGGAAATCGGAGCTCAGAAGCCACCACAGACCCACGAGCATCGCGGCGGCGAACAGCAGCACCGCCACGAGCAGCACGAGGAAGCGGCGATACAGCGGGGTGCGACAGATCCTCTCGTACGTGAGGATGTCCCGCAGCCCCGCGCTGCGTCGGAGCGCCCCGAGGTCGACGCTTACAGGCTCCACGGGAGCGTGGTCCACGGGCCGTTGCGCTTCGCGGTGGCCGCCGCCTGGAAGTCGTTGCTTCCCTCGAACTTCTCGAATGCCTTCTCATCGACGTTGCCGTCGCTCCAGTGCATCACACGCCCGACGTTGTAGCTCAGGCCGAAGTCCGCCCACGACGAGAACGCGGGACGCGCCTCTTCGTTGATGCGGTGGATGATCTGACGCGCCTCGGGGATGTCGCCATGCCCGAGGGCCACGCCCCACGTCGTCATTCCCACAGCCTGGCCGAACGCGTAGCCGTCGAGCGTCTTCACATACAGGTCGGGAGTCACGATGTCCTTGCCGACGCGCTTGCGGATCTGCGCCTCCGTGTACTCGATCGAGGTGACGAAGGTGCGCGCGTCGCGCTTGTCGCCGCCTTCCGTGACGATCGCGTTCAGCCATTCCTTTGCCTTGGGCGCTCGCCCGAGGCGCTCACCGAGTTGAGCGCGTACGGCGAGGTAGAGCACCCACATCTCCCGGCGTCGGCGCACGGTCACCAGGCGCTCGATGTTGTCGAGCCAGTCCTGGCGGGTGTACACACTCCACTGCTCGACGAGCACCTTCTTCTCACGATCCCCCAGCGCGGAGGCGGTGGGGTCGTTCCAATGACCTGAGGGCAGGTTCACGATCTGCAGGAAACCGAGCGCCAGCTCATTCGCTTCGCGATCGTTCGTGGAGAACCGCTCGTCCGCCTTGACCTTGGACGCCGGCAGGATCCAGACCACGAGGAAGAACAGCACGACGGCACCGACGATCGCCCAGACCCACCACTGGGCGATGAGCCATTCGAGGAGCGAGCCGAGATCGTTGAGGTCGAGGCGGGCGGCAAGGCGCATGAATTGTCTCCGGTGGAAAGAAATAGCTTGAACGATCGTTCAGTGATTAATGTATACGGCAGAGCTTCGCGGGGAAAGCTCGATAGCGTGGCAGGAGGAGGTGGCCGCATGGCACGTTCCGAAGAGCACAACCGGCAGGCTCGGGAGCGCGCACGGGAAGCCCTCCTCGAAGCCGCGATCGCGCTGTTCGCCGAGCGCGGTGTCGCGGGGGCGAGCATCGCGGAGATCACCCGCCGCGCCGGCGTGGCGCAGGGCCTGGTCAGCTATCACTTCGGGGGCAAGGATCAGCTCATCTCCGCGGTGATCGATCGCTGGTTCGAGACGGTGATCGGCCTCTCCCAGGTCGAGGGCACGCCCGATGAGGCGCTCGCCGCGGTGATCGACGGCGCCCTTCTCGCCACAGCGTTCGCGGTGCCGCTGCAGCGTGCGGTGCTGGCGATGCAGCTTCAGCCGACCACGCAGCGGCTGTTCGCGGAGTCGGAAGAGCGTCATGCCGCCGGGGCTGCTGCGGCAGAAGACGCCGTACGTGCCGTCTTCCGTGCCCGTGGCGCCGCGGATCCGAGTCTGGAAGAGGTGATGCTGCGCAGCACGCTGGAGGGCGTGTTCGTGAAGTTCGCCGTGTTCGGTGACACGTATCCCCTCGAAGACGCGCGGCGCTGGCTGCATCGCCTCTACGACCTCCCAGGACCCGCAGCCCCGCTGCCGCTGAACCTCCCCCCGCGCGCGTCGGAACTGCGGCCTCGCGCGACGACCGCCGACTGAACCCGCCCGTGTTTCGGCGGGTATGACGTGCCGTGACGCCGTGTTGCACCCCGGCAGGCGAGTGGGGGTCGTGGGCTCCTACCGTGGCTGATGCCGCTCTTCTGCGGTCAGCTCCAGCCGAGAAGGACCTCCCCCATGAGCCAGACAACAGCTCGACAGAAGGCGCCCGATACCCGCGGGCCCGTGCGCAAGCTCCTCACGTCGTTCGGATTCCAGATCCTCGTCGCCCTGATCCTCGGCGTTCTCGCCGGGCTGATCGGCAAGCAGCTCGGACCGGATGAGGCGGGTAGCGCGAACGGACTGGCCGCCACCCTGGCCACGGTCGGCTCCTCCTACGTCACCCTGCTCAAGGCGGCCGTGATCCCGCTGGTGTTCACGGCGATCGTCGCGAGCATCTCCAACCTGCGACGCGTGCAGAATGCCGCGCGCCTCGCCGGCCAGACGCTGCTGTGGTTCGCGATCACCGCCTTCATCGCGGTGATCATCGGCATCGTGCTCGGCGTCACCGTGCAGCCCGGTGCCCGCGCGGGGGAGGGGCTCACGCCGTCTGACCCCTACGCCGTCGGCACCTGGTGGAACTTCCTCACCGGCCTCGTTCCGCAGAACTTCCTCGGTCTCACAGCCTCCACCTCGCTCGACGTGGAGGCCGGCCGCGCCAGCACCAGCATCGGCTTCAACGTGCTGCAGATCATCGTGGTGGCCGTGGCTGTCGGAATCGCGGCGATCAAGGTCGGTCGTCGCGCCGAGCCGTTCCTCGCCTTCACCGAATCGCTGCTCAAAGTGATCCAGCGCGTGCTGTGGTGGATCATCCGCATCGCACCGATCGGGACCTTCGGCCTCATCGGCAACGCGGTGATCCAGTACGGCTGGGACAAGCTCACCTCGCTCGCCTGGTTCGCCGGCGCCATCTACGTGGGTCTCGCCATCGTGCTGTTCGTGGTCTACCCGGTGCTGATCAAGACGCACGGGCTCTCCATCAAGCAGTACTTCACGGGTGTGTGGCCTGCGGTCACCGTCGCGTTCTTCTCTCGCTCGTCGATCGGCACGCTGCCGGTCACGGAGCGGGTCACCGAGCGCAACCTGGGTGTGCCGAGCTCGTACGCGTCGTTCGCGGTGCCGCTCGGTGCCACCACGAAGATGGATGGCTGCGCGGCGATCTACCCGGCAATCGCGGCGATCTTCGTGGCCCAGTTCTACGGCATCGAGCTGTCGTTCGTGCAGTACCTGCTGATCGTCCTGGTGTCGGTGGTGGGCTCTGCCGCGACGGCCGGTACGACGGGTGCTGTCGTGATGCTCACGCTGACTCTCTCGACCCTGGGACTCCCCCTGGATGGCGTGGGTCTGCTGCTGGCCATCGACCCGATCCTCGACATGGGCCGCACGGCGGTGAACGTCGCGGGCCAGGCGCTCGTTCCCACGATCGTCGCGAAGCGCGAGGGCATCCTCGATGTCGATCTGTACAACGCCCAGCGCGACGGACTGCCGTTTGCGGACGACAGCGCCGATGAGGAGTCAGAGGTGCCGGCGGAGGGCGAACCCGCGCGCGTCTGACGTCGACTCATAGGGGAAAGGCCGGGGCAGACGCCCCGGCCTTTCCTCATCTGCCCTTGATCACGGCGAACTGGGTGCAGCTGGTGGCTGCAGCGGAACGCGGCTGGGTGTCGCGTCAGCATCAGCGACGGACACGGGACCGCGAGTGATCTCCTTGCCCACCCGCGTCTCCAGAATGCTGACCGCCTCGTCCGAGAGCACCAGGAGTCCGTCGAGCTCCTCGCGGACGCGGCGATACGCAACCTGTCGCTCGGCCGCGGTCGCCGACTTGTCCACCGCGGTCTTCAGGAGCTGCTGGGCGCGCTCGAGGCGTCGGCGTTCCTCCTCGGTGAAGCCGGTATCCCGAATGCGGCGAGCGTTCTGTTCTGCGACGTCGAACTTCACGGCGAAGTCGGTGACGGCCTCGCGGTAGTCCGCGAACTGTTCGGGAGTGATCCGGGCATCGGCCGTCACCGGTCGGAGTCGGTCCGCCACCCGCTTGGCTCGGAGGAAGGCCGCCGTCAGCGGCTCCCGTCCGTCGCTCATTGCGGGGAAGGCGATGGTCTTGGCCACATCGAGCTCGTAGTCCAGCCACCGCCCGGTGATGTCGTCATGCTCGTCGATGAGGCGCTGCACGTTCTCACGAGTGGCGTCCCCGCTCGTGGCCGACGTTGCGGCGCGCGATTCCAGGAACCCGGGCGGGAACTCGCCTCGCTTCGCCGCCATCAGCTCGAGCTTTCGCTCGTGGCGCTCCCGCTCCACCTTCTTACCTCCGCCGAACGTGTAGTAGGCGGCGGTGACGAGCCCGAAGAGGGGGAACACCATCCACCAGCTGTCGGAGATGAAATCGAAGAAGCTCATGGCGTCACCCTAAGTCTGAAGAGGGTTGGAAATCAGAGGTCGTGACGGATGTCACGACCGTCAGGCGATCATCCGGCGCAGCGGCAGGTACGACAGCGCCGCCAGCACCACCGTGAGCGCCAGGCCGATGAACGTCCAGCCCCACAGGCCGATGGACCCGATCGTCTCGAACATCGCCACCCAGAACCCGAACTTGATGGCGAGGAAGCCGAGCACCAGAAGGGCGGCGATGATGCCGAGCAGGACGATCAGCATGATCGTGCGCCCCCACCGCCGATAGATGACCGTGAACACGAATCCGAGAGTGAACAGCAGCATCATCGCGGTGAAGTAGGTGAGCGCCTGCAGCCAGGGGCCCGCATCCCATAGCCCCGGGATCCGGAAGAAGCGGCCGTCCAGACCCCATCCGTTGAACGCCTCCTCGATGAAGCCGCCCACGGTGAAGATCAGCGACATGCCGATGCTGGAGAGCACGGCGATCACCATCGTGCCGAGGTAGAAGTCCCGGCGGGTGACGCTCATCGCCTGTGAGAACGGGAAGGTCAGAGTGAGGGCGTAGATGCCGGCACCCATGAAATACCACATCGGAGCGACGGGTGCACCGCCGGCGAACTTGTAGCCGAGCGCGGGCGTGACGGGGATGAGCGCGAAGATCCCGAGCGACAGCACGAAGCAGCCGACGAGGATTATCAGCGGGATGCCGATGAAGGTCATCTTGTTGAGGTTCTGCAGGCGCACGACCTTGAGGATGCGGTCCATCAGCGCACCTCCTCCTTCTGCGTGAGGCGGACGATGAGCTGCTGCAGCGACACCGGAGCGATGTCGAGACCGGCAGCGATGAGACGGTCGCGTTCGGCGGTAGCGAGCGCACCGAGCACGGTGGCGGAGGTGACGCGTCCGAGGCTCTCGGTGTGCAGCACCTCGCGACCGCTGGTGAAATCGGCCACCGCGGAGGCATCGCCCACGACGGTGACGGCACGGCCGCGCAGATCGTCGGCGGAGGCGTCGATCAGCACGCGCCCCTGGTCCAGCACGATCACGTGTTCGAGGAGGTTCGCGACCTCGTCGATCAGGTGGCTGGACAGCACGATCGTGCGGGGATGCTCGGCGTAGTCCTCGAGCAGGCGGTCGTAGAAGATCTGACGGGCGACGGCGTCCAGGCCGAGGTAGGGCTCGTCGAAGAAGGTGATCTCCGCGCGGGCGGCGAGCCCGATGATGACGCCGACGGCCGAGAGCTGACCGCGGGAGAGCTTCTTGATGCGGCGGTTCATCGGCAGTCGGAAGGACGTCACGAGGTCGTCGGCGAGCGCCTGATCCCAGTTCGGGAAGAACATGCGGGCCGCGGCGAACGCCTGACCGGGCTTGAAGTCGTCCGGGTACTTCTGGCTCTCGCGGACGAAGCACATCCGTCCGAGAACCGCAGCGTTCTCATAGGGGTCTTCGCCGTACACAAGCACGTCGCCGGTGCTGGCGAAGTTCTGTGCGGTGATGATCGACATGAGCGTGGACTTGCCCGCGCCGTTGCGGCCGAGCAGTCCGTAGATGGTGTCCTTCTCAAGAGAGAGGGTGACATCGGCCAGCGCGACGGTCTCGCGGTAGGTCTTGCCGAGGCCCCGGGTCTCGATGACGGCGGTCATCGGGCGGTCCTTTCGTCTGTGCCGGGGATGCTCTCCCCGGCGCGGGAACGGATGAGTGCGGCCACATCTGCCGCGGTGAGGCCGAGCTTGTCGGCCTCAGCCAGCAGGGGGCCGATGAAACGATCGGCGAACGCGGTGCGGCGTTCGGTGAGGAGGACGTCGCGAGCGCCCTCGGCCACGAACATCCCGACACCGCGGCGCTTGAGGAGGACACCCTTGTCGACGAGCATGTTCACTCCTTTGGCGGCCGTGGCCGGATTGATGCGGTGGAAGGCGGCGAGTTCGTTCGTCGACGGTGCCTGACTGCCTTCGGGCAGACTGCCCTCGACGATCGAGTCCTCGACCATCTCGGCGATCTGCACGAAGATCGGCTTCCCGTCGTCGATCACATCCACCTCCGGTGCGTTGGTTAGTTACTCGACTAATGAACCATGGAAGCGGGTGGGTGTCAACTCCCGACGTCGGATTCGGCTGAGCGTGCTTCGTCTCGCTTCGGTGCCTGAGCGACCGCGTAACGAGACGAAGGGGCATGCGTGGGTTCTCCGGCACTTCGTCGCGCTGGCAACCGGTAGCCGTTCGGCGTGCGGGATCTCAGCTGCGGACGATGCCGAGGCGCTCGCGCACCGCGTGCTGTGCGGCGCCGCGGAAGCGGTCCTCCGCGCTGATGCGCGCGTAGTCCAGCGCGATGGTCGTCGCGCCCACGGGGCTCAGCGACTCCGCGGCGCGTCGGACCTTCTCCAGCGCGGCATCGCCGAGGCGCGGGAGCGCGCCGCCGAGGACCACCGTCTCGATATCCAGCACGGCGGACAGCAGTCGCACGTTGTTCGCGAGGCGCAGAGCCATACGATCCACGGACGAGGCGTGCGCGGGATCGGACGCGAGCCCTTCCAGATCGACCGCATCGAGATCTTCCTCCAGGGGCAGGTCGAACACGAACCGCAGTCCGACGTATCGCTCCAGGCACCCCACCTGACCGCAGGGGCATGGCAGCGCGTCATCGCCGAAGTCCACGCGCACGTGCCCCAGCTCTCCGGCGCGAGCGTGCTCGCCGCGGTACAGCGCGCCGTCGATCACCATGCCCGCGCCCACGCCGTCGCCCACGTTCAGGCACAGCACATTGGGCGCGTCGGTGCTGCGGAAGGCGAACTCGCGCAGGGCGTCGGCGTCCGCGTCATTGATGAGATACACCGGTGCCGTCGTCACGTCGGCGGCGAGTGCGCGAACATCGACATCTTCCAAGCTGAGCTGTACGCACTGCAGAATGCGATCGTTGTCCACGGCACCGGGAACCTCGATGCCGATGGCGAGGAGCCCCCTGCCTCCGTGCGCGTCGACCTCGGCGAGCACGGTCCGCAGATCGTCGGGTGACCCGACGGCGGGCAGCGAGACCGGCTCCGTGAGCGTCTCGCCGATGAGGTTGCTGAGCACGAAACGCGACGCGTGCCGGGTCAGCACCACCGAGGCGACGCGGTGCTGTTCGCCGTCCAGAGCCAGTCGCATCGCGGGTTTGCCGCCCGTGCTCTCGGCCCGTCCCGCCTCGCGCACGAAGCCCGTGACGATGAGGTCCGCGACGATCGAAGACACCGTCGCTGCCGTCAGACCGCTTCGGCGGGACAGGCTCGCACGGGTCTCGTGGCCGGCACCGTCAGCGATAAGCTGGAAGAGGCGGCGCGTGTTGGCGCGCCGCATCTCCTCGTGGTTGGAGTGTCCGATGATCGCTTCACCTCCGGCGCCAGCTTGCGCGGATCGGTCGACCTGTCTATCGTAGGGCGCAGACTTTCGTTGTTTAACAAAGAAAGCCGCTGAGCAATCAGCAACGGGCGGCCGCGCAGCCGCCCGTCCGAAGGGGAGCGACCGTCACACCCGGTGGGGGTAGGGCGCGAGAGCCCCGGGGGAATGATGCGGGGCCGGGGATGAACTCCCGGCCCCGCATTTCTTTCGCCCGCGCTCGGCCCGCGTCGGTCCCTGAGGCGACCCGACCGTCGGCGGTCTCACTTGCCGCCGTTTCGGCCGTCGCTCACTGCATCTTCTGAGACCAGTTCCCCGACCGGTCTCAGAAGATGTTTGCTTTGGGTCGGGGCGCCAGCGCTTTCTGAGACCGCGGACGGCGGGGCCGGCGCGGTGCGAAATCCATCCGGCGCGGACGCTACTCCCCGGACGGCGGCGGCAGGAGCGGTGCTGACGGGTACTCACGAAGCACGAGGGCGGTTGTGACCGGGCCGAAGCGTGCCAGCGAGTCGACGGTCCGTTCGAGCTGGGCCGCGTCTCGGCAGTTCACGTCGAAGATGAGGCAGTCCTCCCCCGTGACTCGGAGTGTCGAAGTGATCTCGCCCGTTCGAGACGCGAGCTCGAGAGCGGGGCCAAGCTGCGCGTGGGTGGTGCGCAGACGAACGACGGCGTGAATGTTCAAGCCGATGGCGGCCGGATCGATGACAGCGCGGTAGCTGGCGATGACTCGTGACTTCTCTAGGCGCAGGATTCGAGCGCTGGCCGCCGGTTGGGACAGCCCCACACGGCGACCGACTTCAGCACCGGTCAGCCTGCCTTCGCGTTGCAGCAGCTCGATGATCTGCCGGTCGATCCGATCCAGTGTTTCCATCGAGTTCTGCCCCTCTTGCTTCGTTATCACTTGCGCCGAGTGCGCCCGTCGAGCGCTTCCATCATGCTCGATCGTGAGATCGCCGCGGTTGGTCGCGGCCAGCGAAGAAAGGAGAGCTGCAGCGTGGTTGACTTTGTGATTATCCCCGGTATCAGGGGATCCGACGATACGCACTGGCAGACGGCGTGGGAGCGCCAGTGGGGCAGTGCGGCGGTTCGGATCGCGCCGGGCTCCTGGACTCAGCCGGACCTGGCGGACTGGGTCGCGGCGATCGATCGTGCCGTCGCGGATATCGAGACGCGCACGAGCGATGTCGTCTTGATTGCCCACAGCCTCGGCTGCTGGGCGGCATCGACCTGGTTGTCCGAATCTGCGCGCCCGGCCGTTCGAGGGGCCCTCCTTGTGGCCCCTCCGGATCCCTCCGCCGACGCTTTCCCCACTGCAGACGCATCGACGTTCGTCGGCGCTCCTCGACAGGCAATGCCCTGCCCCAGCGTGGTCGTCGCGAGCACCAACGACCCGTACTGCCGACTGGACGTAGCCCAGAGCCTCGCGTCCGCGTGGGGAAGCGATCTGCGGGTGGTCGGGGCGCTCGGGCACATCAACTCGGCGAGCGATCTCGGTGACTGGTTGCAGGGACGAGAGGTGCTGGAATCGCTGCTCTTCGCGTGATCCGGTGGAAGAGGGAAAGTGCACCGGAGAGGCGCGTCTGCGGTGCGTGTTCCACCCTCGAGGCGGGTCAGAGCCCCGAGCGTGAAGCGAGGAAAGCCGCGCCCTCCGTACGGAACACCCGCGCACCGGGGGCGTGGACGTGGTCGCGGTCCGGGATCTCCAGGAACGACCCCTGCGGCAGCACACCGGCGAGGGTGCGCGAGTCGTCCAGGATCGGGTCATCCGTGCCGGTGGCGATGAGGGTGGGCTGCTGCGGTGGGCGATCCATCGGCGGGACGTCCTCGTGCAGGCGCAGGCCCTCCGCCAGCGCCAGCAGGGCGCGGATGCCGTTGCTCGGCAGTCGCTGCGCGAGGGTGACGTAGCGTCGGGTGATGTCGTCCGGGATCGGCGATCCGCTGTCCACGTGCGCGCGGGCCTCGTCCAGCTGCAGGCGTCCGAGCGGTCGTCCGTCCGGGATTCCTCCCAGTACGCCGTGCGTGATCATCTCGGCGTGGGCGGTCATGAACTGCCAGCCCACGCGCCCGCCGAGCGAGTACCCGAGGTATGCCGCCTCGTCCACGAGGTACGTGTCGAGGGCGACGAACAGATCCGCCACCAGCGCCGACATGGTGTACTGATCGGCGTCGCGCGGCTTGTCGCTGGCGCCGTGTCCGCGCAGGTCGACCCCGATCACGCGGAATCCGCGTCGCAGGAGCTCTCGTACCCATCCGGTGTCCACCCAGGTATCGCGGATCGACGACGCGAACCCGTGCACCGCCAGCACCGTGGGACTCGTGTCCTCGCCCCACGCGTAGGTGGCGATGCGATGACCCTCCGCGCTCATCACGTACTGAGGTGCGGGCATGGGCGTGAGCGGTGCGGGAGTTGTCACCCTTCCATCCTCCACCCGCGAATGCGAAATGGTGGGCTGGGACGAGTCCCAACCCACCGTTGACGCGGATGTCAGCCGAAGATGAGCGCCAGCACCGTGGCGCCGCCGCCCGTGAGGATCAGCGCGCCGATCACGATCCACGCCACTAGCCGCGTGCGGTTGAGCCGACGGTCGTGCTGGCGCATGTCGTCGCCGTCATCGGCGAACTCCAGCTCCGGCGGGATGGCGTTGTTCGTCATCAGACGCCCTGCGGGATGACCGCACCGAATGCGTTCGGCAGCGTGCTGCCGTTGGCGGAGCGCAGCTCGTCGACGGAGAAAGTGGCGATGTCCTGGATCTCCAGGGTCGCCTCGGTGTCGGTCACGCCGATGCGCAGCACCGGGTAGCCGCGACCCTCGCAGAGGCCGCGGAACTTCACGTCCTCCTCGCGGGGAACGGAGACGATCACGCGACCGGTGGACTCGGAGAACAGCGCCGTGACGGCGTCGACGCCTTCGCGCTCCGTGATCTCACCCAGCCAGACGCGGGCACCAACGCCGAAGCGCGTGACCGCGTCGATGAGAGCCTGCGCGAGACCGCCCTCCGAGAGGTCGTGTGCGGAGGAGACCAGACCCTGCTCGGCACCGGCGCGCAACGTCTCGGCCAGGCGCTTCTCACCCGCGAGGTCCACGGCCGGCGGGCGACCGCCGAGGTGGCGGTGGATGGTGGCCGCCCACTCGGAGCCGGACAGCTCGTCGCTGGTCACTCCGAGGAGGTAGAGGTTCTCGCCGGCGTCCTGCCACCCCGACGGGATGCGGCGGGCGACGTCGTCGATGATGCCCATCACGCCGACCACGGGGGTCGGGAAGATGGGGGTGTCGCCGGTCTGGTTGTAGAACGAGACGTTGCCGCCGGTGACGGGGATGCCCAGCTCCACGCAGCCGTCGGCGAGACCGTCGGTAGCCTGACCGAACTGCCACATCACCTCGGGATTCTCCGGGGAGCCGAAGTTCAGGCAGTCGGTGACGGCAGCCGGGATCGCCCCGGTGACGGCCACGTTACGGAAGGCCTCGGCGAGCGCGAGCTTCGCGCCCTGGTACGGGTCCAGCTGGCAGTAGCGGCCGTTGGCATCGGTCGCGATGGCGAAGCCGAGGCCCGACTCCTCGTCCACGCGGATCATGCCGGCATCGTCGGGGAAGCTCAGGGCGGTATTGCCCAGCACGTAGTAGTCGTACTGGTTGGTGATCCAGCTCGGGTCGGCCAGGTTCGGAGCCGAGGTGACCTTCAGAATCTGCTCGCGGATCGCCTCGGGGGCGTTGTCGCGGGGAAGCGCGGATGCCGAGTCGGCCTGCAGGGCGTCGATCCACGTGGGGTACGCCACCGGACGCTCGTACACCGGACCGTCGACGGCGACCGTGGACGGATCGACGTTCACGATCTCCTCACCGTGCCAGAAGATCTGCAGGCGTCCGTCGCCGGTCACCTCGCCGAGCACCGAGTACTCGACGTTCCACTTGTCGAGCACTGCGATGAACGCGTCGAGCTTCGCCGGGTCGACGATCGCCATCATGCGCTCCTGCGACTCCGACATCAGGATCTCCTCCGGCGTGAGGGAGGAGTCGCGCAGCAGCACATCGTCGAGGTCCACGCGCATGCCGGAGCCGCCATTGGCGGCCAGCTCACTCGTGGCGCAGGAGATGCCGGCAGCGCCGAGGTCCTGGATGGCCTCGACCAGCTCGCCCTGGTACAGCTCGAGGCAGGCCTCGATCAGCACCTTCTCGGCGAACGGGTCGCCCACCTGAACCGCGGGCCGCTTCGTGGGTCCGCCGTCGGCGAAGGTGTCGGAGGCGAGGATCGACGCCCCGCCGATGCCGTCACCACCCGTACGGGCACCGAACAGCACTACCTTGTTGCCGGTTCCGGTGGCGTTCGCGAGCTTGAGGTCCTCGTGGCGCAGCACACCAACAGCGAGCGCGTTGACCAGCGGGTTTCCCTGGTAGACGGCGTCGAAGACGGTCTCGCCGCCGATGTTCGGCAGACCCAGGCAGTTGCCGTAGAAGGAGATGCCGGACACCACGCCGTGTACGACGCGTGCCGTGTCGGGGTGGTCGATGGCGCCGAAGCGCAGCTGGTCCATCACAGCGACCGGACGTGCGCCCATGGAGATGATGTCGCGGACGATACCGCCGACGCCCGTCGCGGCACCCTGGAACGGCTCGATGTAGGAGGGGTGGTTGTGCGACTCAACCTTGAAGGTGACGGCCCAGCCCTCGCCGATGTCCACCACGCCGGCGTTCTGTCCCATGCCCACCATGAGACGTTCCGTCATCTCCGGCGTGACCTTCTGACCGAACTTCTTCAGGTAGATCTTGGAGCTCTTGTAGGAGCAGTGCTCCGACCACATCACCGAGTACATGGCCAACTCACCCGATGTGGGGCGGCGGCCGAGAATTTCGCGGATCTGGGCGTACTCATCGGGCTTCAGCCCGAGCGCCGCGTACGGTTGCTCCTTCTCCGGCGTCGCGATGGCGTTCTCGACGGTGTCTGCGACGGGGCGGGTGGTGGATTCTGCGGCGGAAGTCACGCGGCTGCACTCCAGATTTCGAGGGTGGGCGAGCAGGTTCAGTCTATCTGGCGTGTCCCGCCCCGTCGGACGGCCCGATCACGTCGTGCAGGCGCTGCAGGACGTAGGGCCAGAGGATGCGCTCCTGTTCGAGTCGCGGCTCCCCGATCTCGCGCCGCTCCGCCAGCAGTGTACGGACCGCGAGGTCGGCGGGTGCCAGGTTCGTCAGCTCCAACGACGCTGGTTTCGTCGGATCCACGGTCCACAACTCCTCATGATCGCGAAGCGTCTGCTCGTCCATCAGGATCGACTCAAAACGAGGGAGCGCGGCGCGCAGCTGGTTGAGGATCCCGAATCCGTCCGAGTCCAGATCACCCCAGTACAGCAGGCGCGGCGCGGCTTCGAGCCACCCGATGCCGACCAGCCGCGCACCCGTGCCGTAGCCGTGTCCATGCACCGCGACGGTCCCGGGAAGATCGGGCAGAGCCAGCAGCGTCTCCAGGTTCTCTACGACGAGCACCGTGCGCGGGCGCAGATCCACACGATTCCACTCGGCCGACGGCGCCGCGAGGTGTCGCGGACCGGCAGGCCAGAGCCGCTCATCGAGTATTCGCATCCGCACCAGCTCCGGTGTCGCCGCGAGATCGAGCCCGGGACGGCCGGTGAGAGCGCCGTACAGTGCGCTGACCAGGGCGCGGTGCTGGGCGAGCCACTTGGTGTCCACTCCGGGAATCGGGACCTGTCGAATGCGGAGACCGGCGGCAGGATGGTCAGCGAGCCACCGCACAGCACCCCCGATCGTGGTCGCGGTCGGCTCCTCGAGATCGCTCAGGCGCCGTGCGTGGGAGGCGAGAGCCGCCGACACCGCCTCGGAGGTGACAGCGTTCGAACCCGTGTTGAGCGCCCCGCGGACAGCCTCAGCTGCCCTCCAGGCCCGGCCCCACGTCCCGACTGAGGAGCGGCCGGCGAATGTCGCGATGGCATCGGCGCCGTGCAGTTCGAGTCGTTCCGGCACCGTCTGCGTGCCCACGGATGCCCATGATCGCGTGGCGAGGATGACGCCCGGAATGCCCTCCCACGATTCCTTCCACCGGCGGGCGGAGTCCTGACCATCGCGCAGTACGGCTCGCTCGGTCGGCGGGTGCAGCGGGAGGGAGAACTCGGCGTCGGTGCCTCCGTGCGCGATCCATTCCGCGAGCGAGCGACCGACCCGAACTCGCGCCCGCTCGCGCGCGGTGGAGACACTGACCGGGGCGGGCATCAGGTCCTCGCCGTCGGGCCGTCACCGTCATGCCAGGCCACGTGAGCGACGCGGGATTCGGCGCGCGTGGGATTGGAGATGGCAGTGACGGCACCCACGTACGGCTCCAGGGTGGTCAGCAGCTTCTGAGGCGTGGCCAGAATCATGTGGAAGCCGAACTCCTCGAAGATGTCCATCGCCATCCGGGTGTACGCGGAATCCGCCTTGTCGAAGGCCTCGTCCAGCACGATGGTCCCGTATCGCGGCAGATCGGCCTCATCCTGGGTCAGCTGGTAGCGCAGCGCGGCGGCCAGACAGAAGATGACGAGCTTCTGTCGCTGCCCACCGGAGAGCCCCGCGCTGGAGTCGTGAACGGCGACCACGTCTCCGGTGGCGTTCAGCTCCCGGGCTTGGAACGTGACGTGCTCGCGCGTGTCCAGGCATCGAGCACGCCACTGCACGTGATCGCGCTCCGATGAGGCCAATCTGTTCATCACGTCGGCGAGCACGGCGAATCGTGCTTCGGCCGTCTCCGCCTCATTGCGATCCCAGCTGCCGTCCACGATAGAGCGCAGCTCCGCGATGAAGGTGTTGACCTCGGCGGAACGATTGTCCCTGACGCGGATCGAGAGGGTGCGATCCCGATCGAACGGTGACCGGCTGAGAGACTGGTTCACCGGGTCGATGCGATCGCGCACCTCCTTAGGAGCGCTTCTCAGATCGTCCAGCAACAGTCCGACCGCGTCCCGCGACTTCTCGCGCAGCAGCCGGAAGAAGGCGGCCTCGTGCTGCGGCAGTCCCACCGACTCGATCTCGGCACGCAGCGCGGCGAAGCCAGACCGATCGTCGATCGAGGGCTCCACCCGCGCCGCCGTCTCGGAGAACATGCCGACGAAGTCGCGTGCACGCCGTTCGAACTCCGACCGAGAGCGAGCGAGCGTGATCGATGCCTCGTCAGCCTGCGCTCGGAGGCTCGCCTGGACGGTGAAGCCGATCGCGCTGACATTGGTGCGGTTGATCTGGCGCTGGACGCCTTGGAATCGAGCAGCCAGGATCTGAGCGTCGCTCGTGTCCAGCGGCGGGAGCGCGGTGAGCTCATCACGCAGTCTGACCTCATCGGCGCGGAGCGACACGAGCTCGGCCTCCAGCTGCCGCACGCGTGCGATCGCTTCTGCTGCGGCATCGCGGGCGTTGTCACGAGCTTGCCGCGCAGTGTCGGCTCGTGCCACGGCATCAGAGAGCTGCGCATTGCCGTCTGTCAGCGCACGCAGCTCGCGAGCGCGTTCGTCGACCTGATGGTTCGCCGACGCCAGGTCCAGCTCGTGCCACGGCTGCCGAAGCACGGCGAGCAGGACCTCGCGCCGACGGACGATCCGGGCCTGTTCCTGCTGCGCACGTTGCAGGAGTGCGTCCGCCTCATGTTGATCCGCCTCGGCGCGCTGCCGTCGGGCGACGAGCTCATCGACCTTCGCCTCATTGTCCGTGCCCATGACCCATTGTTCTCGGTCGTCCACGCGAAAGCGGTCGTCCTTCACATAACGGCGAGCCGATGTCTTGACTTGTCCGCGAATCGTGACGCCGCGGGGCACACCGTCCAGGTCGTCCGGGGAGTCCACACACGCATAGTCGTACTGCTCGGCGAGTCGGCCGTTCAGCCAGGTATGGAACGGGCCGTCCGCCACGCGCACGCGATAGACGAGGGAGGTTTCGGATTCCACTCGCCGCGGGTCATCGGCGCTTGCCGGAACGGCCTCGAACACCACCCGCGCACCGAGCGAGAGCGCATCGGCTGTGCGCCGCACCGCAGGGAGCAGGTCGGCACGCACGACGAGCGTCGTCGACAGCGGCCGCAGCACGCGTTCGATGGCACCGGTCCACGCGACGTGCTCCGGGCGCACATCCATCAGCTCGCCGGCGAAAGGCAGCACCGATTCGTTCATCCGCAGCTTCTCCGCGATGAGCGTTCGCGCTCGCAACAGGTTGGCGGGGATGTTGGTCGGGCGCCGCCGCAGTTCGAGGATCTCCTCGTCCAGGCGACGTACCTCGTTGCGCGCCTCGATGTACGCGCGGTTGGCGTCGTGTTCGTGGAGGCGAGGATCATCGGCGCTCTCGGCGAGCTCGCGCTCGGCCGCATCGCGCAGCGCCGCATAGCTTTCGGCGTCGGTCGGTACATCCACATCGACGGCGCGGAGTGCTTCGGCGGTACGCCCAGCGCGTGCGGAGACCTCTGCGACATGGCGCTTTGCGTCGTCGAGCCGCTCTCGCGCCCGATCCGCATGATCACCACCGACATCACGGACGGCCGCGTCAGCGGCAGCGAAGCTCGCGTCCGCGGCATCGCGACGTTCCGAGGCGGCGAGTTCCGCCGATTGCGCGGCAGCGAGCGCCACACGTGTGGTGTCACGACCACTGCGCGTCTCCTGGAGGAGGAGCCGGGTCTGGAATGTGGGCAACAGTGCCTGAAGGCGTCGCGCTTCGTCGAGGTCGCGCGCTGCACTCTCATATGCGGTGGCGCTCGGTTCGAGGTCACGAAGCTGTTCAACCTGCTCGCGCGCGCGAACCACCAGTTTGTGCGCCTCGTTGAGGTCCTGAAACTGCGCGACGGCTTCCTTAGCGCGTTCGAACGTGCGTGGCTGGTCGAGCATGAACTCGCGGAACAGCCGATCGAGGCTGCCGAGGTTCTTCGCGGACTGTGTCTTGTGCAGCAGCTGCAGTGCGCCGGTGGAGCCGATACCCAGCAGCCGCGTGAGGCGGGAGAAGTACGTCTTGTGAGCGCCGCTGGTCGTGACGAGCGCATCCGGGAATGCTCGTTTGATCCCGCGGGCGTCCAACCCAGAGGTGGCAAATGACTCGAATGCGAGCAGGTCAGGAGATGAGCGGTCGATGAAGCCCACGTCCCTCACGTCCGCGGCATCGGCCCCACCACCGCGAAGGTGAAACAGCCGCACCAGGGTGACGGGGTCCGTTGCTCCGTCTTCGAAGCGCAGCAGGAGCCCGCTCCACGTGGCACCGGTGCGCAGATAGGTGCTGACGGCGCGGTCCTCCAGCTCGTCCGCCTGCTTTGCCCACGCCCCGCGGATGTAGCTCACGAGGCTGCGATCGTCTGCGCGGGCGGATTGATCCTGCGCGGCCGCGTTGTAGCGCACCCATACGCGGGGAGTGAGCACCGTCGCGATGCCATCCAGCAGAGACGACTTGCCCGACCCGCTCGGCCCCGTGAAGAGGTGGCCTCGCCGTGCGACGTCGATCACTGTGTGGCCCGCGAACGTGCCCCAGTTGACGAGTTCGATCCGCGAGAGGCGCCATTGCCCGGTTGCGATGCTCACGCGTCCTCCTCCTCGCTGCTGGCGGCGATCCGCTCGTATTCCGCGCTCAGCTGCCGCACGGTGTCTGCGGTGACGATGAGCGCAAGCACAGGGGAGATCTCGACCCGATCCTCGGTATCCGTCGCGTGCACGATACGCAGCGAATCTCGCATCTTGCGCCAGGACGCGTTCAGTCGCTTGCCGAAGTCCGTCTCGTCGCGATCCGCCCCGCGATACACCGCGAGCTGCTCGAAGACTTCGTCGCGCCCGACGATGACCCGCCGTTCACCCTCACTGTGTAGCAGGATTTGCCGGAGGACGAGCAGCATGGCGGTGTCGAGGAAGGTCAGCGTCTCCGCCCGCACCGCGGTCGGGATGGCGAGCTCATCTGTGCGCACGTTGCGGACGAAGGCGAATCCGAGGATCGGATCGATGACGAGCTCGAGGAAGAGATCGTTGAGGCGCTCCTCGATGGCCGATTGATCGGCAAGCAGCGCGGCCCAGAGGTTTCCCTTGTCGCTGGACACGTAGGGACCCTTGATGAGCGCCAGGAGAACGCGTCGTGAGTTCTCCGCGAGAGAGCCGCGGTCCCCGGTCCAGAGGCCCGTCGCGGGGGGAGCGTCGGCGGCGTCGTGAGTAGCCGTGTCGGTCATGCGGGAGTCCTCAGGAATCGGTGGCGGGGAATGGGAGCGGTGCGATCGATGCCGTCTGCGCCCACCCAGCTGATGTTCTCGTCGCCAGCCTCCGCCACCGCCGACTCGTCGGCGAGAGCAAGGAGCCCGATGACCGAGCCGACCCCCTGGGTGGCGGGATAGCGTTCCAGGACCTGGGCAATCGTGGGCTCGCCCAGCTCGTCGATCATCGCGCGGATGTTGGCGGTCAGCTCGTCGAAGTCGATCTCCGTGTCGCGGGCGGCGTCGCGCAACTGCTGCCAGTCCACATCGACAGCAGCATTCGGGCTCACCGTACTCGTGACCTGGAAGTCCGAGGGGTCGTGGGGGCGCAGCGCGCCGACGGAGCTGATCGAGACGCCGCTGAGCTCGATGTCGATCTGCGTCGGCCGATAGGGCTTTGTGTGCGGTGCTGCTCGCAGCGCCGCAGCGAGCGCCTCGCGGATGGTGCCGCGCAGCGCTCGATCGCGTTGGTATTGCTGGGACTGCACGTAGCGTCGCAGCCCCCGCGCGAATGCGGTGATCACACTGTGGATGTCGCTTCCCTCGCGCTTGAGCGTGGGCAGGAGTCGGCGCAGCGCGCGTCGTTCCGCCGGCTCGAGGCGGTCGACGAAGTCACGATCGAGCACACGATCGATGTCTCGATCGAACTCGGCTCCCAGCTCCGGATCGAGCACGAGTCGCAGGAAGTGACTGAAACTGCGTCCCGCGTCGCTGTCGGCGATGAGGTCGACGCCGCGGAAGACGTCGCCGAGGACCTTGCGCTGGCTGTCTTCAGATTCGATGAGCCGCTCGTGGAGCAGGCGATTGAGGCCCTCGAATCGCGTTCGAACCTGCGCGAAGTCGCCCGGGAGTTCGGTGATCTGCTTGAGGATCTCGCGGGTGCGTTCGGTGGCTCGGGCATCGTCCAGAACCGTGATGTCGCCGGCGCGGACGCGACTGATCTCGGCATCAAGAGCGTCGCGCTGCGCGAGCAGGGAGGAGAGCCGGCGGGTCTGGTCCGGGTCGGTATCGGTCGCGAGCGACGAGAGCTGATGCGCGATGCTCGTGAGCCGGGATTCGGTGATGGCGGGGCGCGGGTCGGCCAGGGCCGTCAGCGTGCGGAGGGCGCCCAGCGCCGCAGCAGAGAGCTCGTAGGTCTCGCCGCGAGAGTCGTCGGACGGACGTCGGATGAGGTAGCCGTCAGCTCGCCAGGCGCTGCAGTACGCCTGTGCGACGAGAGGAAGGTCGAAGCCGAGGTCGCGGAGGCCGTCGAGGTCCGCATCGACCGCCTCGACCAGTTCGGTGACAGGCATTCGGCGCACTTCGCCGCCGAGGTGCGTGCCGAGGATGCCGAGGATCACGGGAGCCAGCTCCGCACGCATCAGCTTCCAGGAGGTGTCCTCCTTCTGAAGGCGCCGCAGCGCGAGGGACCGTGCGAGCGCGTCATCGAATGCCGCCATCGTGCTCCTTCCCTGTGTTGTGACGCCTCCATGATGGCTGAGGCCACCGACATCCGCCCAATCACCTGGCGCTGACTCTGTGATCCTCCGGGGCATTCCGATCGCCGCAGGAGTTGTCCACACATCTTCATTGCTCGGATATTTGTTCTATTCACTGCGCAAAAATGGGAGTATGAAGTTCGCACATAAAGTTCCGGCGAAGGACCCGCCCGCGAGGGCCGAATCTGATCCTCCACATGCCGTTTCTCGCCGCCGAGGCGCGGCGAACCCCTCGCACGCGTTGATTCCGCGCGGCGGCCTGTCGCTCGACGGACCTAACGTCGCGGTGGTGCGGGCGTATGTGGATGCGATTGCGGCGGTGACGCGGTCGCGGGCTGCGACGGATGCGTTGGAGGTGGCGTTGTTCGCGGATCTTGTCGCACTGTCGGGCGCGTCGGGGGCGTCGTCCGAGTCAGATCTGGAGTTGCGGTCTCTCGCGGCGGAGGTGGGTGCTGCGATTCGGGTGAGTGATCGGACGGTTCAGCGTTGGATGTCGGATGCGTATCAGCTGGTTCATGATTTCCCGGCGGTGCATGCGGCGTTGTCGTCGGGTGAGATCAGTAGGGGGCATGTTCGCGTGATCTTGGAGCATGGCCTCCCGATCGAGGCCGGCCCTGCGCGTGATGAGTATGTGGAGCGCGCGCTCCCACTTGCTCGAGCCCAGTCCCAGAATCGGTTGAAGGGCATGCTCGCACGCGTGGCCGAGGAGGTGCGCGACATCGGGATCACGGAACGTCATCGCGAGGCGCGCCGCGCCCGGGCCGTGTGGGTCACGGACGACCTGGACGGCATGTCTACGCTGCACGCCTTCCTGCCGTCGGTGCTCGCTCATGGCGTGAAGGATCGGTTGGATCAGATGGCGCACGCGCTGCGCGCCGCGAACAAGGACACCGCACGAACCGGCCCTGGCGCGAGCACCGGTGAGGGCACCCCCACGGGCACCACCACCAATAGCCAGTCGGTCACGGGCGCAGAGGCAGGCATCGCACGCGATAGCCAGTCAGTCACGGATGCGGAGGCAGGCAGCGCCAGCGACGATCAATCAGCCACGGGTACGGGCGCGGGTACGGATGCCGCTGCGTGCTGTGATTCGCGGACGGTGGATCAGATCCGCGCCGATATCCTCGCCGACCTGCTCCTGACGAACACCCCCAGCAGTGTGGACACCGCGATCGGTTCTATCCGCGCGACGGTCGCGGTCACGGTCCCGGTTCTCACGCTCATCGGGCGTGAGGACGATGGTGCGGAACTTGACGGTGCTGTCCCGATTGATGCGGACACCGCCCGCCTCCTCGCGGGAGGTGCGCCCGGCTGGGACCGTGTGCTCACGCATCCGATCACCGGTGGTGTCCTCGCCACCGACCGATACCGGCCGACGGCGGAGATGAAACGCTTCCTCACCCACCGCGACCAACACTGCCGACACCCCGGATGCCGTGTCCCGATCCGCTACACCGACATCGACCACAACCAGGACTGGGCCAATGGTGGAAAGACCGACATCAGCAACCTTGCCCCGCTGTGTCGCCGGCATCACACGTTGAAGACCAGCGCCGGCTGGAAGATCACCCCACACCCCGGCGGTGTCGTCGAATACATCACCCCAGCCGGCTACCACTACACCGAAGACCCCGAACCCCACACCGTCACCTTCACCATGCCTCTCCAATCCGACGGCTGTGGCAGCGACAGCAACAGCGATGCGGGCATCTCCAACGATGGTGCGCCGCCATGGTGAACAGCGATGGTGCGCCGCCATGGTGAACCGTGATGGTGCAACCTCGTGGACGACTGCCGTGGTGACGCATCGCCGACCGCGCGATGACGCTCACCGCCACCGGCCACGAGGTGGCCCGCCGACGACGAGGGAGCCCAGGAGGACTCTTGCTGCCGACTCGTCGCCGCGACGTGCCACCCGATTCCCTGCTGATAGCCTGATCGGCTCGGCGTGCGCCGGGCGGAAGGACGCACATGAACGAGCATTTCGACGCCAATCGCGCCAATTGGGACGACCGTGCCGTGCTGCACGCAGCACGCGACGGCAGTGGATACGGCGTGGGCCGCTTCATCGAGGACCGCGCGCTGCTGAGCGATGTCGTGCAGTTCGACATCCCGCTGCTGCCGGACGTCGAGGGACTGCGCGGCGTGCACCTGCAGTGTCACATCGGCACCGACACGCTCTCGCTCGCCCGCCGTGGTGCGCGCATGACGGGGCTGGACTTCTCCGGCGAGGCCGTAGCAGCGGCCCGGTTGCTGGTGGCGGAGACGGGAGACGAGGTCCGCTACGTGCAGGGCAACGTCTACGACGCCGCCACGATCCTGGACGGCGAGACATTCGACTTCGTGTTCACCGGAATCGGTGCGCTGGGATGGCTCCCCGACGTGCGGGGCTGGGCTCGTGTCGTGGCCTCTGTGCTCAAGCCGGGCGGGTTCCTCTTCATCCGTGAGGGGCATCCTGTGCTCTTCACCGTGGACGAGACCCGCGCCGATGACGTGCACCTGCAATATTCGTACTGGGAGCACGACGAGCCGCTCGTCTTCGACGACGCCACCACCTACGTCGACGTCACCGCGCCGATCGAACATGCTCGCACCTACGAGTGGAATCACTCGATGGGCGAGATCGTGACGGCGCTCATTCAAGCAGGCATGCGCATCGATCTCCTCGTCGAGCACGACAGCGTGCCGTGGGAGGCGCTGCCGGGTCAAATGGTTGAACGCGGCAACGGCGAGTTCGTGCTCGCGGACCGTCCGGAGCGCATGCCGCTCAGCTACACCCTGCGCGCGACACGGGCGTGACGAGCCACGGGGCGCGATCGAGGTTCTCGCTCCGCGGGTCGCGCGAGTTGCACGCGTCGGTCCACGGGTCGCACGTGTCGGTCCGGGGTCGGGCGCGGCGGTCTGGGGTCGGGCGCGGCGGTTCGGGGTCGCACGTGTCGGTCCACGGGTCGCACGTGTCGGTCCGAGTCGGATGTGTTGGTCCCAGTCGCACGTGTCGGTCCGGGTGCGTATAGGACGCACCCGCGGGTCGGGCGTGTAGCCGCGAAGTAGACGTGCCGCCCGTGGGTCGGACGTCTCCCCGCGCCGGGCGGACACCCCTTCGCCGTGGGTCAGATCTCGTGGCCTGCGACGTGCACCGACACCGGTCGAATGCGTGCATCGCCGGGTGCCCACGCGAAGCGCAGGATGTCCGCACGCGCGCCCACGCGCCAGGGCGTCTCACCATCGAGCACCCGGGCCGGGGCGATCGCGCCGAGTTCCATACCGGTCGCCAGTGAGCCGGTGAGGCGCGCGATGGTCGCCACTCCCACGTCGAGTGTCTGGATGGAGCCGGCAAGGAACCCGGTCGCGCGATGACGCAGCGCACCGTCCGCGGCGATCTCGACGCCACCGCCCACCGTGGACACACCACCCTCCCGCAGAGCGGCGGGAGTGGCGACGGCGTCACTCACCAAGAACGCGCCGTGATCACCGTTCGGGCCCGGGCGCTTCGCCGCGATCATCGTGCGCAGCGTCGCGTCGGGGAGGTGATGTCCGTCGGCGATGAGCCCTGCCGCCAGGCGAGGCTCGGCCAACTGGCTCCAGAGATAGTTGGGGTGACGCGGCAGTACCGCGTGCGCGCCGTTGCCGAGATGCGTCGACAGTGACGCACCCGCGTCGACCACCGCGCGGATCTGATCGTCGTCGGCATGCGTGTGCCCGATCGCCACGCGTACATCGCGCGAGACCAGGAAACGGGTCGCAGCCTCGGCACCCTCGTGGTGCGGCGAGAGCGTCACGATGCGGATGAGACCCGCACCGGCCTCCAGCCACTCCTGCAGCTCATCGATCGCCGGCGGACGGATGTGCTCCATCGGGTGGACCCCGCGCGGCCCGTCTTCGGGGGAGAGGCTCGGCCCTTCCAGATGGATGCCCGCCACCATGGCGGCGGCGAGCGGATCGGCGCACGCTTCCACGACCGCGCGAATCCGCGCCAGCATGTCGGCCGGCGATGCGGTGATGATCGTCGGAAGGAAGCGCGTCACTCCGACGGCGGCGAGGCTGCGCGCCATTGCGATGATGTGCGCCGGATCGGGATCGGACGCATTGACATCGCCCTCCCCGTGGCCGTTGACCTGCAGATCCACGAGGCCGGGGCTGATCCACGGAGCGTCCGGTGCCGCATCCCACGCGGCGAAAGAGGCGATGCGGTCGTCGGACAGGACAACCTCCACTCCGGCGCCGTCTCGCGGATCGCGGCCGTGCAGGATCAGGGAGCTCATCCCGCCACCGGAAGGAGCGCCGCGGCATCAGCGTCGACATGGACCTCGCAGCGCGAGTGGCGGCGCAGCACGGTGCAGGGCCATGCCGGATCCACCGGCTCCTCCATCAGCGCGCGAACGGCCTCGGCCTTGCGACGGTCGGGAACAGCGCACACGAGGTGGGCGCCCGCGAGGAGCGCGGGGATGGTCAGCGTGAGTGCGTGGGTCGGCACATCGCTCAGGCTATCGAAGCACTCGTCGTCGACCTGCTGGATGCGGCTGGCCTCGTCGAGACGCACGGAGCGCACGGCCGCCGGGTCGTCGAAACGCGCCTCGGGCGGATCATTGAACGCGATGTGTCCGTTGACCCCGATGCCGAGGCAGACCAGGTCGATGGGGCCGTCCGCGAGGAGAGCGCTGTAGCTCTCGATGGCCTCCGTCACGCCCAGCTCCGGCCGCAGTGGCAGGAAGCGAGCGTCCCCGACGGCATCGACGAAATGGGCGCGCAGCCACACGCTGAAGCGCTGCGGTGCCTCCGGGTCCAGCGCCACGTACTCGTCCATGTGCAGGATCGTCACCGCGCTCCAGTCGATGCCCGGCTCCGCGGCGAGGGCGCGATACACGTCCAGCTGACTCGGTGCGGCCGCGGCGATCATGCGGGCGGACCCACGGTCGGCGATGGCGGTGCGCAGGGTCTCCGCGGCGGAGGCTGCTGCGGCCGCACCCATGGCGATCCGATCGGGATGGGTATGCAGGGAGAACGAGGGCATGCTCATGTCGAGCAAGATTAATGCAACCGCTTGCAAAGTCAAGCCGAGGTTCCCGCGGTCGCCGGTATCGTTGAGCCATGACCTCGAAGCGAAAGGGCCGCGTGACGCTTGCTGACGTCGCGCAGGCCGCGGGCGTGTCAGAGTCGACCGCCTCGCGGGCGTTCACCCGACCCGAACTGATCAAGGCCGACAACGTCGATCGAATCCGGCGCATCGCCGCCGAGCTCGGCTACTCGGTGGATCCGCACGCACGCGCCCTATCCACGGGGCGCACGTCGAACATCGCCCTGATCGTTCCGGACATTGCGAACCCCTTCTTCCCGCCGCTCGTGCGCGCCGTGGAAAACGGCGCTGAACAGGCGGAGTTTGCCGTGTTTCTCGGCGACTCCGACGAGCGGGCCGAGCGCGAAGGCGTGCTCATCGACCGGCTGGAGCCGCAGGTCGATGGGTTCATCCTCGCGTCATCACGACTCTCCGACACGCGGATCCTCGAGCTCGCCGAACACACGCCGACTGTGCTGATCAACCGGGATGTTCCCGGTGTGCGGCGGGTGCTGGTGGACGCAGCCACCGGCGCCCGGGAGGCGGTCGAGCTGCTTGCCGCGATGGGACATTCGGCTATCGCCTACCTGGCCGGACCGCCGACCACCTGGGCGGACGCGCAGCGCCGCGGTGCGGTGCTCGCCGCGGCTGACGCCGCGGGATTGAGCGTTTCCGTGCTGGAACTCGGGCGGCCGAGCTATGAGGCGGGACGCGAGTGCGTGGGGTCGCTGATTGCCACCGGGGCCACCGCAGCGGTCGCCTTCGATGATGTGGTGGCGCACGGGGTGCTCGCGGGTTTCACGCTCGTCGGACTCGAGGTTCCCGCCGATTTCAGCGTGATCGGCTGCGATGACGTGCTGGCTGCCACGACTCTGCCCGCTCTCACCACCATCGCGGGTGGCAGCGCCGCCAGTGGCGCGGTCGCGCTGGATGCGCTGCTCGCGCTGATCCGTGGCGATGCCGACCAGGTGGACGAGCGGACTGCTATTGCCGGCCACCTGGTCCACCGGGCCAGTGTCGCGCCGGTTCGCTCACGTCACCGTTGACACTGCAAGCGGTTGCATGATTCAATGCCCACATGACAGGCATTGTGATCGCCGGCGTGGCGCACTCCCATGTCGACTACGTGACCGCGGAGATCCGCGAGCGAGCCGATATCGAGCTGCGGGGTGTGTTCGACCCCGACGCTGAGGCCGCTCGGCGCATCGCCGCGGAGTTCGACGCCCCCGTATTCGACTCGCTGGATGACCTCCTCGGACTCAGCGCGGAGATCGTCGCCTGCGCCGGCGTCTACGCCGGGCGCGCCGACATCATCGTCGCCGCGCTGCGGGCCGGTGCAGACGTCGTCTGCGACAAGCCGCTCTGCATCACCCTTGACCAGCTCGAGCGCATCGCGACGGCACAGGTCGACACCGGGCGGAACATCTCGCTGATGCTTGAGAAGCGCACCTACCCCGAGACGTTGGCCGTCGTCGTAGCGGCCGAAGATCTTGGTCGTCCGGTGGCGCTGGCGTCGTGGGCGCCGCACAAACTGCTGCGCGACGTGCGCGCGCCCTGGTTCCTCGACCCTGCCACCTACGGCGGCATCCTCGCGGACCTGCTCGTGCATGACGTGGATATCGCCCTCACTCTCACGGGTGCCACGAGCGGCTCGGTGCGGGGATGGACTGGCGCCGAGCTGGAGAGCGGCTTCGCGCTCAACGGCGGCGCGGTGGTCACCCTGAACACCCCGGGAACATCCGCTGTGCTCACCGCCGAGGTCGACTGGCTGACGCCGACCGGCTCCGAGATCCACGGCGACTACCGGATGCGCGTGGTCGGCACGGAGGGCACGGCGGAACTGTATTGGGGTCGCGGCCTGCTCGAACTCACGACCGCGGACGCGCCTCGTCACGCCGTCGGACTGACGTCCGGACGACGACCCGCCGAGGACGCGCTGAACGCGCTGTTGGCGGGCGCATCCGATGCGGCGCGCGCCACCGCCGACGCACTCCTGGTCACCCGCATCGCCCTCCTCGCCGAGGAGAGCGCGCGTCAGGGTGGCATCGAACTCTCCTGGAAGGCATCCGCATGACCGACATCGCCATCATCGGGGCCGGTTTCATCGGCGGCGTGCACGCCCGACTGATCGACTCACTCGACGGCGCCCGTGTGAGCGCCGTCATCGATACCGACGTCAACCGGGCCGCACTGCTCGCCGAGCCGCGAGGAGCGCGGGTCGCCGCCTCTCTTGACGACCTGGCGGAGGGGCACCATCTTCCGGACATCGTCAGCATCTGCACGGTGAGTGCCGGCCATGCTGACCTGGCCGTTCACGCACTCGAACTCGGTTGCGATGTCCTGGTCGAGAAGCCGATCGACATCACTCTCGTCGCCGCGGCACGCCTCACGGAGGCGGCCAAGCACAGCGGGCGGATGGTGGGGGTGGTGAGCCAACGGCGATTCCTCGACACCTCCGTCGCGCTTCGCCAGGCCATCGACGCCGGCCGACTCGGCCGGCTCACCGGCGGCACCGTGGAATCCCCGTTCTTCCGTCCGCAGTCCTACTACGACTCCGGCGATTGGCGCGGAACCCGGGATCGGGACGGGGGCGGCGCACTGATGAACCAGGGAATCCACGCCCTCGATCTGCTCCTCTGGTTCCTCGGCGAAGCCGCCACCGTCACGGCCGCGGCATCCTGCGTCGCACACGAGCGCATCGAGGTGGAGGACGTCGTCGGCGCTGCCATCGGGTTCACCTCGGGTGCTGTCGGCACGGTGTTCGCCTCGACCGCGGCGTTCCCCGAGAGTGGCGTTCGACTGTCGGTCTTCGGAACCTCGGGCTCGGCCACCATCGCCGACGGCCGCCTCACCATGCGATTCGCGGACGGTGAGGAGATCGTCGATGACAGCGCACCGGAGGGATGGACCAGCATCGACTGGGCCCATCGCGCCCAGTACGCCGACCTTCTCGACGCCCGCGACGCCGGTCGTGCCCCCGCGATCGGCTTGGACGACGGCCACCGCGCGTTGGCCGCCGTGCTCGGCATCTACGAATCCGCACGTACCGCACGCACCATCACGCTCCCCTGATCCACCCCATTGCACACACCGATCCGTGCCGCCGACCTCGGCAGCGCGGCTACCAACGGAGGTAGTCCATGAATCGCACCACTCGACTCGCCGCGGCCCTCGCCGCCGCGACCGTCAGCGCCATCGCCCTCTCGGCCTGCTCGCCCGCCGGTGCACCCGCCGGCGGCGACGGTGCAGCCTCGGGCGAAGATGTCACCATCCGCTTCGCCTGGTGGGGCTCTGACGCTCGGCAGAAGAACACCCAGGCCGCCATCGATGCCTTCGAAGCCGCCAACCCCGGCATCACCGTCGAAGCGGAGTTCGGCGACTGGGCCGGCTACTGGGACCGCCTGGCGACGCAGACGGCGGGAGGAAACACCCCCGACGTCATGCAGATGAGCGATGCCTACCTCGCCGAGTATGCAGGGCGCGGTGTCCTCCTGCCGCTGGGCGATCAGTCGGAGATCGACCAGTCGAACTTGGATACGGGTGGCGTGGCGGCCGGCGAGGTCGACGGCACGCTGTACGCGCTGCAGGCGGGCGCGAACTACCCCGCCGTGCTCGCGAACCCCGCGCTGTTCGAGGCGGCGGGGATCGAGATGCCGGACGACAAGACCTGGACCTGGGATGACTACCTGGCCACCGCCGAGAAGCTCAGCAAGGCCGGCGTCGGCGCGGTGGGAACCGACTCGATCATCGGAGACCCGGTGACCAACGCGTGGCTCGCGCAGCAGGGCAAGTCCCTCTTCACCGCTGACGGCAAGGTTGGCTTCAGCAAGGGGGACCTCACCGGCTACTTCCAGCTGGTCTCCGATCTCAGCACGTCCGGTGCCGCTCCAGCCGCATCCGTGATCACGGAGCAGATGGTGCTCTCACCCGACCAGTGGGGAATCGCCACAGGCAAGAGCGCCATGGGCTTCGCCTGGTCGAACCTGCTCACCACGATCGAGGGCGCCCTCGGCTCCCCGCTGACCCTGTTGCGTCTGCCCGCCGACACCGACGCGAAAGCCACCGGAGAATACCTGCGCGGCGCGATGTACTACTCGGTCGCGAGCACCTCGAAGCACCCCGCCGAAGCCGCCAAGCTGGTGGACTTCCTGCTCAACGACCCCGCCGCGGGCGATGCGCTGCTGGCCGAGCGCGGACTTCCGCTGAACACCGAGATCCGCGTGGGGATCGCCGACAAGGTGAGCGAGCCGGAGCAGCGACTCATCGCCTTCACCACTGACAACGCCGACGCATTCGGGGCGGCGCCGCCGGTGCCCGCCGTGGGCGGCGGAACCTACGACCAGGTGATCCAGCGCGGGGTCTCCGATGTGCTCTTCGGCAAGGCTGACCCGGCGACCGCATCGGCGAACGTCCATCAGGAACTCACCGATCTGCTGGCCGCAGCCGGCTGAGAGGCGCACCGTGACCGCTCCGACCCTGACTCGGATCCCCTCTCGCCCGCGTGGGCGGAAGGGGATCCGGGAATCCCTCGCCGCTTACGGCTTCCTCGCGCCCTGGATGATCGGCATGCTCGCCTTCACCCTCGGGCCGGTCGTGGCGTCCTTCTTCTTATCCTTCACGAAGTACAACCTGCTCCAACCGCCCACCTGGATCGGCACCCAGAACTACGAGAAGATGCTCACCGACGAGCGGCTGCAGCACGCGCTCGGCGTCACGGTGACCTACGTGGTGGCGGCCGTGCCGTTCCAGCTGGTGGTGGCGCTGGGCCTCGCGATGCTGCTGGATCGCGGCATGCGGGGGATGTCCTTCTACCGCTCTGCGTTCTACCTGCCCTCGATGCTCGGCTCGTCGGTGGCGATCGCCGTGCTGTGGCGCCAGATGTTCGGCGCCGACGGCCTCGTCAACCAGGTGCTGGCGATGTTCGGGCTCGAAGGCGCCAGCTGGATCGCCGATCCGGATACGGCGCTCGGCACGCTGGTCCTACTGCACGTGTGGACCTTCGGGTCGCCACTGGTGATCTTCCTCGCGGGGCTGCGCAACATCCCGCGGATGTACTACGAGGCGGCGCAGGTGGACGGTGCCGGACCGGTACGCCGATTCCTCTCGATCACCCTGCCGCTGCTCTCGCCGATCATCTTCTTCAACCTCGTGCTACAGGTCATCGGGGCATTCCAGACGTTCACCCAGGCCTTCGTCGTCTCCAACGGCACCGGGGGCCCGTCCGACGCGACGCTCTTCTTCACCCTGTACCTGTACCAGAAGGCCTTCCCGGGCTTCCAGATGGGGTACGCCTCAGCAATGGCGTGGCTGCTGCTGATCATCATCGCGGCCGTCACCGCGCTCAACTTCTGGCTCTCGAAATGGTGGGTGTTCTATGAGGACTGACGTCGTCGACAAGACCGCTGACTCCTCGGTCACCGAGGCGATCGTCACCGGGCGTCCCGCACCGCGCCGCTCGCGTGGCAGCGCTTCCCCGGCTGGCCGGGTGCGCTCGGTGCTCAAGCACGTGGGGCTGGCGCTGCTTGCGCTGCTCATGCTGTATCCGCTGGTCTGGATGCTCCTGGCGTCCTTCCGGCCGAGCGAGGACGTGTTCACGCCCGGCCTGTCGCTGGAAGGCATGACGCTGGAGAACTACACCCTCGGGTGGGATGCGCTCTCGCAGCCGTTTGGGCGGTATCTGCTGAACTCCGCCCTCGTCGTCCTCGGCGCGATCATCGGAAACCTGGTGTCGTGCTCTCTGGCGGCCTATGCGTTCGCGCGGCTCACCTTCCGTGGCAGCAAGTGGATGTTCGGGCTGATGCTGCTGACGATCATGCTGCCGCTGCAGGTGATCATCGTGCCGCAGTACATCATGTTCAACTCGGTCGGCTGGGTGAACACGGTGCTGCCGCTCATCGTGCCGAAGTTCTTCGCAACGGATGGCTTCTTCATCTTCCTGATGATCCAGTTCATCCGGAGCCTGCCGAAGGAGTTGGATGAGGCGGCACGCATCGACGGCTGCGGCCACTTCCGCACGTTCACGCAGATCATCCTGCCGCTGATGACGCCGGCGCTGGCGACCACCGCGATCTTCACGTTCATCTGGACCTGGAACGATTTCTTCAGCCAGGTCATCTATCTGACGTCGCCGGAGGCCTATACGGTCCAGCCCGCGCTCCGGGCCTTCATCGACTCACAGGGGCAGAGCTCGTGGGGCCCGCTGTTCGCGATGTCGATCATCTCGATCCTGCCGGTCTTCCTGGCGTTCCTCTTCGGCCAGAAATACCTGGTGCGCGGCGTCGCCACCACCGGCCTCAAGTGAGACCGAGGCGGGCGGCGCTACTCCGCGTCGCCCGCCTCGATCTGCACCGTGTACGCGGTGAGGTCGACGCTCAGGGAGCTCGCGGCCCCATCCAGCAGCAGTTCGTCGCCGACCACGGGCTCGAGATCCGTGTTGTCGCGACGGATCGGCTCCGAGGGGAGCCCCGCCCACTCGGTGGGCTCTTCCGGCTTCTGCGTGAACATTCCCATGCACACAGTCTGCGCCCTCGCGAGGAGGGTTCAGCCCTTCATCGCGACGCCGCGGCGCCAGTAGCCCATGAACGCCACCTGGGTCCGATCGATGCCCACGTCCTTCACGAGGTGACGACGCAGGGTGGTGACCACACCGCTCTCGCCCGCGATCCAGAAGTAGCGATCCGCGTGCGGCGCCGTCGAGTCGAGCTCCTCGCCGAGCCCCGAGAAGGTGGGCGTCTCCCACACCGTGCTCTCGGTCTCCACGTCACGCACTTCGGCGGCGGGGGCGGCACCGAGATGCTCCAGCACCGTGTGCAGCAGCAGCGTTCCGTGCGGGGCGTCACCGCGCGGTAGCCAGCGCACCTGCACTCCCGCGGGCGCCGCAATCTCCAGGGCGTCCGCCGCATCGGAGACCTCGATGAACGCGATGCCGCGCAGATCGGCGGGGGCATCCTCCAGGACGCGCGCGATGGCCGGAGCCGCGGTCTCGTCGCCGGCGAGCAGCACCGACGTGGCGTCGCCGGGGGCATACTCGATGCCACCCCAGTCGTGGCCGCGGCGGGGGCCCGCGATGATCAGCTCATCGCCCTCCGACGCCTGGTTCGCCCAGGACGACGCGGGGCCCGTGAGCCCGGGGGCGAGGTGCAGTACGAAGTCGATGTCCATCTCCGTGCCGGCATCCGTCACCCGCAGATCGCGGATCGAGTAGGTGCGCATGGAGCCCCGCTCGGCCTCGTCGATGGCCAGCCAGCCCTGGTACCAGCCGTCGCGTCCATCGAACTCGGGAAGGACACCCGACGCGGGCGGGAAGATCAGTTTGATCCGCAGATCGAAGACGGCGCCGGGGGTGGCGAAGTCGTCCAGGGCGTCGCCGCCGAAGGTCACGCGGACGAAGTTCGGCGAAACCCGCTGAACCCGGCGCACCTCGGCGCGGATCACGACGAACGGCGTCGCCTCGGTGGTGGTCTCAACGGACATGGTGCCTCCCGATGGGCGTGACCATCGGCTTGCCCGAGACGGGGTCGATGGTGATCTGATTGGGCAGCCCGAACACGTCCTCGACGAGTTCGGAGGTGAGGATGTCGGAGGGTGCGCCGGCGGCGTGCACGCGACCGTTGCGGATCGCGACCAGTTCGTCCGAGTAGCGCGCCGCGAGATTCAGGTCGTGCAGCACCATCACGATCGTGGTGCCGCGCTCCACGGACAGATCGGTCAGCAGGTCCAGCACCTCCACCTGGTGCGCCACATCGAGGTAGGTGGTCGGCTCGTCGAGCAGCAGGATGTCGGTCTCCTGCGCCAGCGCCATCGCGATCCAGACGCGCTGACGCTGACCGCCGGAGAGTTCGTCTACCGACCGATCCGCGAGATCCGTCGTGCGCGTCGCTTCCAGCGCGTCGGCCACCACGTCGTAGTCGTGCGCGCTCCACCGGGCCAGCGCTCGCTGGTGCGGGTGCCTGCCACGACCGACCAGGTCCGCCACCGCGATCCCCTCCGGAGCGGTGGGGCTCTGCGGCAGCAGCCCCAGTACCTGCGCCACCTCGCGGGTGGAGCGCGTGTGCAGTGCTGAGCCGTCGAGCACCACCTGGCCGCTGACGGGGGAGAGCAGGCGGGAGAGCGCGCGCAGCAGCGTGGACTTCCCACAGCCGTTGGCACCGACGATGGAGGTCACCCGTCCCGGGGCGATCTGCAGATCCAGGCCGTCGACGATCGTGCGACTCCCGTACGAGAGGGTCAGCGCATCTGCGGACAGCGAGTGGGCGACGGTCATAGCGAGCCTCCGGCGCGATTGGTGCGGATGAGGAGCAGGATCAGATACGGCGCGCCGAGAACCCCGGTCACCACGCCCACGGGGTAGCGGGTGCCGAAGGCGAACTGGCCGATCAGGTCCGCGACGATCACCAGGACCGCGCCCACCAGCGCGCTGGGCAGCAGCGGAGAACCTCCGGCCGGTACCAGGCGGGCGGCGATCGGCCCTGCCATGAACGCCACGAACGCGACCGGACCGACGGCGGCAGTCGCGAAGGCCAGCAGCGCTACCGCGCCGAGGATCAGGATGATGCGCGTGGGCTGCACGCGGACCCCGAGGCCGGCCGCGGAATCATCGCCGAGCTGCAGGATGCGCAGCGAGCGACCCGTTGCCAGCATCATCGGCGCCAGCACGAGCCACGCGATCAGCAGGGGGATGACGCGTTCCCACGAGGCGCCGTTGAGGCTGCCGGTGAGCCACTGCATCGCGGTCTGGATGTCCCACGATGCGGCTCGGGAGAGCACGTATGACACCACCGCGTTCAGCATCGCCGCCAGGCCGATGCCGATGAGGATCAGTCGCGTGCCGGAGAAGCCGCCGCGATGGGAGAGCAGATAGATCGCCAGGGCGGTCAGCAGGGCGCCGCCGAGGGCGAACAGCGAGACGCCGGTGTCGCTCAAGCCGAGCACCACGATGGCGATCACCGCGGCAGCGCTCGCACCCGACGAGATGCCGATGATGTCGGGGGACGCGAGCGGATTGCGCAGCATCGTCTGGAACGTCGCGCCGGCCAGGCCGAAGGCGGTCCCGGCCAGCACAGCGGTCACGGTGCGGGGGAGTCGCAGCTCGCCGACGGTGAAGGACGCGCCCGGCACGGTCTCGCCGAGGATCACGCGGAGGACCTGGATGGGGGAGTAGAAGGTCTGCCCGATCATCAGGCTCGCGGCCACGGCGACGAAGAGCGCGAGTGCCAGGGCGCTGATCACGAGGGTGCGCCGACGGGAGCGGGAACGCCGACCCGCGATGATCGCGGCGCGGGCCGTCGCCGCGGACGACGTGCGCGGAGAGCTCTGCACGGCGGTCACAGTTCACGCACCTTCTGGCGTCGCACGATCCAGATGAAGAACGGTGCGCCGATCACGGCGGTGACCACGCCCACCTGGACCTCATCCGGGCGCGCGATGACGCGCCCCAGCACATCACCCGCGAGAAGCAGACACGCGCCGGCGAGACCGGAGAAAGGGACGAGCCAGCGGTGATCCGTGCCCACGAGCATGCGGCAGACGTGGGGGATGACCAGACCGACGAACGCGATCGGGCCGGCGATGGCGGTCGCGGCACCCGCGAGGATCACGGCCCCGATGGTTGTGATGAGGCGTGCGCGGGCGACACGCACACCGAGACCGGTGGCCAGATCGTCGCCGAGTGCGAGGGAGTTCATTCCGCGGGAGCTGGCCAGGCAGATGAGGGCGCCGACCGCGAGGACGGGGGTCAGGATCGAGATCCGATCCCACGTCGCACCTCCCACGCCGCCGATCTGCCAGGACTGCACGGCCTGCAGGATGTCGACGCGCGGAAGCAGGATGGCGCTCACCAGTGACGTGAGGGCGGCGGTGGTCGCGGCTCCGGCCAGCGCGAGCTTGAGCGGGGTCGCACCGCCGCGACCGAGTGAGCCCACCGTGTAGACGAAGGCCGCGGCGAGGGCGGCGCCGATGACGGCCAGGACGATGAACGCGATCGGATCGGTCATCCCGGCGAATGCGATGCCGCACACGACAGCAAGGGCTGCGCCGCTCGTGACGCCGAGGATTCCGGGATCCGCGACCGGGTTTCGGGTGACGGCCTGCATTCCGGTGCCCGAGATGGCGAGCGCCGCCCCGACGAGGATCGCGAGTACCGTCCGCGGCATGCGCTTGACCACCGCGGCCTGCGCGAGGGTGTCCGATTGGCCCGACAGTGCCCCGATGATGTCGTCCAGCGTCACGTCGGCTGCGCCGAAGGCCACCGACGCCACGCACAGCAGCACCAGCAGCACGACTCCGCCGCCGAGCGCGAGCAGACGCACCCGCATCGGTCGCCGGAGCACGTCGGCGACCGATGCGGGTGGGGTCAGCGTGGAGATCACGAGCAGGTGACTACTTCTTCAGCGCGCCCGCGAGCAGCGTGAAGTACTCGTCGATGCCCCACGGAATCGACAGCGGCGAGGGGTTCGCGGAGGCGGCGAGCGGGGTGTCGCTCTCCAGCACCGCGACCGCGCCCGCGGCCACCGCGGGGATCTTGCCGATGAGCGGGTCGGCCTGCAGCTGCGCCACGAAGTCGGATCCGGCGGCACCGTAGGTCACGAAGAGGTCGATGTCGTCGAACTTCTGCGCCTGCTCGGAGCTGACGGTGAGGTAGAACTGGTCGCTGTCTGCGGTCTCCTCCACGATGCTCGGCACCGGAAGGCCGAGGTCGGAGAGGAAGCCGGGACGGGTGTCGAGCTTCGTGTAGTAGCCGATCTGGCTCATGTCAGCGGCGTCGATGTAGCTGAAGAGGACCTTCTTATCGCGCAGCTCCGCGTGAGCATCGAGCGACGTCTGCACCTGCTGCTCGAGGTCGGCGATGAGGGCGTCGCCCTCGGTGGCCAGACCGAGTGCCTTGGAATCCAGCCGGATCATGTCCTGGTAGGAGGTGCCCCAGGCGACCTCGGGGTACGCGACCACGGGTGCGATCTTCGACAGGGTGTCGTAGTCCTCCTGCGTCAGACCCGAGTAGGCGGCCAGGATCACGTCGGGCTGGGTGTCTGCGACGGCCTCGAAGTCGATGCCGTCGGTCTCATCCCACAGCACCGGAGTCTCGGCGCCGAGCTCGGTGAGCTTGTCCTCCACCCAGGGCAGCACGCCGTCCTTGTCGTCGTCACCCCAGGTGACCTTTGCCATGCCCACCGGAACCACGCCGAGCGCCAGCGGCACTTCCGCGTTGCCCCACGCGACGGTCGCCACGCGCTCGGGCTTCTTCTCGATCGTGGTGGTGCCGTAGACATGCCCGATCGTGACCGGGAACGTGTCCGCGCTCGCGGAATCACCGGCCGACGAGTCATCGGACGGCGCGGCGGCGGAGGTGGAGCAGGCCGCGAGGCTCGCGGTGAGCAGCGCTGCGGTGGCGGTGAGGCCGAGTAGACGTGACAGACGCACGATGAATCCTTCGCAGTGTGAGGGAATGCCTTCATATGATGTAGGTGAGGCTTGCCTAAATTAGCATGGATCGGTCGGGGCCCGCGAGAGCGAGGCGGTCACCGTGCGACATACTGGGCGGCAGGATTCACCTGGTGAGGAGGCGCTCATGACCTTGCCGGACGGCACCGAGTCTCCGGACTTTCCGTTCGTCGGCGACGCGGGTCATTCCACCCCGCAGACCACCAGCGATTCCGGCACGATCCTCGGGATCATCGCGCTGGTGCTGAGCGTGGTGATCGCGCCCGTCGGACTGGTGATGGGCATCGTCGGGACTGTGATCTCGCGGCGCCGCGGTGCGCGCAATGTCCCGGCCGTGCTGGCCATCGTGATCGGCGCGATCGTCACGCTGCTGTGGATCGCCCTGATTCTCTTCCTCGTGTTCGTGGTCGCCATCCCGCTGCTGTCCGCGTGCGCGGAATACGGACCCGGTGTGCACACCCTCGACAACGGCTCCACCCTCTCCTGCTCCGCGTCCTGAACGCCCTGCCTCTCGCGGGCGCTCGTCGCAGGTCAGCGGGCGAAGTCGTCGATGGCGTGGGCGGTCATCATCATCTCGACGGCGCCACCGTGCCCCTCTGACTCGACGATCTCCAGCCGGCTGCCCGGCCACGCGCGGTGCAGCAACCACGGGGTGATCGCGGGCCCGCTGACGTCGTGGCGGCCGTGAATGAGGACGCCGGGTATGTCGCTGAGCTCGTGCGCACGGGAGAGGATCTCGCTCGGCAGAAAGCAGTCGTGCGCCCAGTAGTGGGTGACGAGTGTCGCGAAGTTCTGGCGCTGGCGGGGGTCCGCGTGCAGCGGACCCGACTGCCACGCCGGGTCGAGCGAGATGTGCGTGCTCTCCCACTCGTCCCATCGATCCGCCGCGGCGGCTCGCACCTCGGGGTCGGGTGAGCGCAGGAGTGCTGCGTAGTGTTCGACGACGCGTCCTCCCATCGGCACTCCGCTCGCGAAGGCGCTCCACGCTTCGGGGAAGATCATGCCGACGCCCTCCGTGATCCAGTCGATCTCCGCTCGCCTTCCGGTGGTCACCGCCGTGAGAACAACCTCCGTGACCCGGTCCGGGTGAGCGAGGGCGTAGGCGAGCGCGAGGGTCGATCCCCAGGAGACGCCGTGCAGGAGCCAGGTGTCGATTCCGAGGTGTGCGCGGACGGCCTCGATGTCCTCGAAGAGCACGGGAGTGGTGTTGCGCTCCAGCCCGTCGAGGTCATCGATCGCCCACGGCGTGCTCTGTCCGCAGCCGCGCTGATCGATTCCCACGATCAGATAGAGGTCCGGGTCGAACCGACGACGGTAGCCGCCGCGTCCGAGCCCGCCGCCCGGACCGCCATGCAGATAGAGCGCCGGGCGACCGCGCGGGTTTCCCGAGGTCTCCCAGTACAGCCGCGCGCCGTCTGGACGCTCGATCAGGCCTGACGCGAACGGCGTCACCGAAGGATGCATCCCCGAAGCCTACGCACAGGGCGCTCGACTCGATCCACCGCATTTCGCGACACGCCCGGGGATCACGTAGCCTGGAAGGCTCGGTACACGGGCAGAAGGGTTTCCCGTGGGTTACATCGATATCAATGCCATCTCGTTCACTCTGCCGGACGGTCGTCCGCTCCTGGACGAGGTCACCTTCCGCGTGGGCGAAGGGACCACGACCGCACTCATCGGCGAGAACGGCGCCGGCAAGTCGACGCTGCTGCGCGTCATCCGCGGCGAGCAGAAGCCGGATTCGGGCGCCGTCACCATGGCTGGCGGGCTGGGTGTGATGGACCAGTTCATCGGCCACACGCGCGACGCCGACCCGGCGAACCCGCCGACGGTGCACACGCTCCTCGTCGACGTCGCACCCACTGCCATCCGCAGCACCGCGCGAGCGCTGGCCGCCGCGGAGCTGGCGCTCATCGAGAACGACACCACCGACACGCAGATGCGCTACGCCACGGCGATCGCGGAGTACGCCGACGCCGGTGGCTACGAGTACGAGACCGTGTGGGATCGCGTCACGATGGCGGCGATGGGCCTCCCGTTCGAGCGCGCCCAGTATCGGGAGCTGTCGACGCTCTCCGGCGGCGAACAGAAGCGCCTCGCTCTCGAAGCGCTGCTGGCCGGCCCCGACGAGGTGCTCCTGCTCGACGAGCCGGACAACTACCTCGACGTCCCCGGCAAGCGCTGGCTGGAGGAGAAGCTGCGCGAGACGCGCAAGACCGTGCTTCTGGTCTCGCACGACCGCGAGCTCCTGGCCCGCGCGGCGGATCGGATCGCCACGCTGGAGGTGAGCCCGTCCGGGGCCACCGTATGGGTCCATGGTGGGTCGTTCGCGACGTATCACGCTGCTCGTGAGGCGCGGATGGATCGCCTCGACGAACTGCGCAGGCGCTGGGACGAGCAGCACGAGAAGCTCAAGAAGCTGGTCGCGACGCTGAAGGTCCAGGCCGCGAACAACGCCGACATGGCCTCCCGCTATCACGCGGCGCAGACACGCCTGGCGCGATTCCTGGATGCGGGCCCGCCGCAGGAGCGCCCGCGTGATCAGAGTCTCGACATGCGCCTGCGTGGAGCACGCACGGGCAAGCGCTCGGTGATCGCGTCGAACCTGGAGCTCACCGGGCTCATGAAGGCGTTCGACACGGAGATCTGGTTCGGCGACCGCGTGGGCGTGCTCGGATCCAACGGATCCGGCAAAAGCCACTTCCTGCGCCTCCTGGCCCGCGGCGGTACCGATCCCGACGGCACACTCGGTCACATCACGACGGCAGGACAGAAGGCGGCCCCCGTCGACCACACCGGGCGCGCGATTCTCGGCGCGCGCGTCGTGCCCGGCTGGTTCGCGCAGACCCACGCGCACCCGGAGTGGACGGGGCGCACGCTGCTGGAGATCCTGCATCGTGGTGAGGACGATCGCGACGGGATGCCGCGTGAAGCGGCGAGTGGTGCGCTGGACCGCTACGGACTGGTGCTGCAGGCCGAACAGCACTTCGACCGGCTGTCCGGCGGACAGCAGGCGCGGTTCCAAATCCTCCTCCTCGAGCTCAGCGGCGCCACACTGCTGCTGCTGGACGAGCCGACCGACAACCTCGACCTGGTCTCGGCCGAGGAGCTGGAGGACGCCTTGCGCCGCTTCGACGGCACCGTCCTCGCGGTGACCCATGACCGCTGGTTCGCGCGGGGCTTCGACCGCTTCCTGGTGTTCGGCTCGGACGGATCGGTGTACGAGACCGAGACGCCGGTGTGGGATGAGGCTCGCGTGGTGCGCGCTCGCTGATTCCGCCGTCGCGCGCCCCTGGCTCCTTCTTCACGGATGGGGCCAGGTGCGCGCAACGGGGCCGTCCCTCTGGTCACCGTCGGTGGCGGCGCGTATCGTGCCGGGCATGTGCCGTAACATCCACACCCTCCACAACTTCGAGCCCGCCGCCTCCTCAGACGAGGTGCACGCCGCCGCACTGCAATACGTGCGCAAGATCGCCGGCACCACCAAGCCGTCGCGCGCCAACCAGGAGGCGTTCGACCGAGCCGTGGCGGAGATCGCCCACATCACGCAGCACCTGCTGGACGATCTCGTCACCACAGCGCCGCCGAAGAATCGCGAGGAGGAGGCGGCGAAGGCTCGCGCCCGCGCCGTCGCGTCGGGGCGGTACGAGACCGCTTGACGGACGAAACAGCCCGACGCGCCAGCGCCGCAGGAGCTGCGCGAGATCCTGCGTGACGGGCCGACCGTCTGACGGTCAGCGCCTGCCGAACGTTCGCCAGATCCCGCCTGACGTGACGAACGTGCGTCAGCGCGCCTGGAGGTACGTCAGCACCGCGCGAACCCGTCGGTTCTCGTCCACCGGGGACAGCCCGAGCTTGAGGAAGATGTTGCCGACGTGCTTGCTCACGGCTGCGTCCGACAGCACGAGTGCGGCGGCGATATCCGAGTTGGACAGCCCATCGGCCATGAGCGCCAGCACCTGGTGTTCCCTCGGTGTCAGGCCCTCCAGCGGCCCGGGCGTCGAGCGGGCGAGGAGGGTGCGCACCACCTCGGGATCGATCACCGTGCCTCCGGCGACGATGCCGGTGAGAGCGCGCTCGAAGTCGCGCACGTGGGCGATCCGGTCCTTGAGCAGATAGCCCAGCGCGCCGCCGGGCAGGGTCAGCAGATCCTGGGCGTAGCTCTCCGCGATGTACTGCGACAGCACAAGCACCGGCTGCTCCGGGGCCGTGCGGCGCAGTTCGATCGCCGCGCGCAGTCCGTCATCGGTGAGATCCGGGGGCATCCGCACATCGGTGATCACCAGATCGGGTGCAGGGTCAAGCGCGGCGAAGGCGGTGAGCAGTTCCGGTGCCGAGCCGGCACGCCCGACGATCTGATGCCCCAGTCGCTCCAGCAGGGCGATCAGCGCCTCGCGCATCAGCGCGGAGTCCTCAGCCAGCAGGATGCGCACCGTGGCCCCTTTCCTCGTACGCCGAGACCGGAATGCGCATCGACAGCAGCACTCCCGATCGGCGGCCAGTCGTTGTCGACACGGTGAGGGTACCGCCCAGACTCGCCGCGCGCTCGCGGAGTCCCGCGACTCCGGTGCCGCGATCCTCCGCTACCGTGCCGCCGCCGTCATCGGAAACGGTCACCACGAGTTCCCCATGTTCGACCTGCGCCTCGGCCGAGACCAGGGAAGCCCCGGAGTGCTTTGCCGCATTGCTCAGCGCCTCCGTCACCAGGTAGTACGCGGCTGTCTCGGCGGCTGCTGGCAGGCGCGGCACATCGAGCTCGAGGCGCAGCGGTACGGGCGCGCGTCCGGCGAGCTCCTGCAACGCTGCCGTCAGCCCCCGATCACTCAGCACCGCCGGATGCAAGCCGCGCACCGTGCGGCGGAGAGAGTCCAGGGCGGCGTCCGCGGCGCTGCGTGCTGTACCGACAGCCCGCAGCAGGGGATCAGTGGTCCCCGTCGCGACGACCGCCTCCGCCTCGAGCTCGATGATCGCCAGCCGCGCGCCCAGAGCCACCAGCTCCTGCTGTACGCCGTCGTGCAGATCGCGCTCGATGCGCCGTCGCTCCTCATCCAGCGCGCGCACCAGCGTGGCACGGGCCGCCGTCAGCTGCTCGACGCGTGACTGCAGCTCGGCATCGCGTGGTGCGCAGAGCAGGCGCAGCAGCGATGCCTGCGCTCCGGCGAGCACGGCATGAGCGTATGCGCCGACCACCAGCATCAGGAGGAACGCGATCACCAGGAACGGGGTCCTCTCGGGGGTGAGCGCCCAGCTCACATCGCCCCACAACGTCACCACTCGCCCGCTCTCACTGACGGAGAGCCAGACGAACGCGACGCACAGCACCAGCACGGTGATCTCGGCACCCACCAGGACGAGCGCGAGGAGGCCGAAGACGAGATTCGAGAACAGTGCGCCGACCTCGCGCCAGGTCGCCGGCTCCAGGAGACGGATATTGAGCCAGTGCCGCCGCTCCGGGCGGGGAACCCGCACGTGCGGAGACGGCTGAGCTGCAAAGCCTAGCCAGCGCGTCCGTCGCCGCTCGATCGTCCCGACCACGAGCGCCCACAGCGGGATCAGAAGGAGTGTGGGGATCATGACGAGAAGCCAGAACAGCCCCCACACCACGCTGAACACCAGATAACCGAGCGAGCGCCACGGCATGGCACCGAACAGGAATCGGTGCGGCGGTCGCCGCACCTCGTCCCAGACGGTTGCACTCATCACTCCACGATAGGGAAGCCGCCACGTTTCCCCTCCGCCGAGGCGGAAAGAGTGGAGTCAGCTCTACCGTCGATGGCGAGCTCGCCCGCTGTCGCCAGAGGGGCGCGGGCAATGAAGTGGAGGAATGTCCTCAGATGTGCCCTCCCCGACGCCCGTCGTCGCCGCCCGTGATCTTGTGAAGTCCTATCCGCCCGCCCGTCGTGGCGGTACGGAGACCGTCGTGCTCACCGGGATCAGCATGACCGTGGAGCCGGGCGAATTCGTCGCGATCGTGGGCCCGAGCGGATCGGGGAAGTCCACACTCCTCTACTGTCTCGCCGGCCTCGAACCCCCGAGCCGCGGGCAGGTGCTCCTCCTCGGTGAGGACCCCGCGACGCTGTTGCGAGGGCGTCTCGCGCGGCTGCGCCGCAGCGGCGTCGGGTTCGTCTTCCAGTCCTTCAACCTCATCCCCTCGCTGTCAGCGCGGGAGAACGTAACCCTGCCGGCGCGCCTGTCCGGACGGCGGGTGCGCGCGGCAGAGGTCACGGCGGCGCTCGCGGCGGTGGGTCTCCAGGACCGGGGCTCGCACCGTCCCGGCGAGCTCTCGGGCGGTCAACAGCAGCGCGTCGCCATCGCACGCGTGCTTGCCGCGCGGCCGCGCGTGGTGTTCGCCGACGAACCCACCGGCGCCCTCGACGGTGCCACCGGTACCGCGGTGCTGGGTCTGCTGACCCAGGCAGCACACGCCGGCAGTGCGGTGGTCCTCGTCACGCACGATCTGGAAGCCGCCGCGCGTGCGGACCGCGTGATCGTGCTGCGCGACGGTGCGATCCACGGCGAGCTCCGCACCCCCACTGCGGCCGAGATCTTCGCGGCCGTTCACGGTCACCCCGCCGGCGCACTGCGATGATCCGGCTCATCGTCGCCGATCTCGCCCGCGGATTCCGGCTATGGCTCGGCCTCGCGGCGGTGAGCGCCGCCGTCAGCACGGCCCTCACCTTCGCGTTCGGGCTCGCCGCCCAGCCACGCCCCGCCGACGGGAGTGCTGATCAGCTGTTCTCGAGCCTGTTCGGCACCATCCTGATCTTCACCGGGATCGTGGTGCTCATCGTCGCGAGCTCCGCGTCGGTCCTGGTGATGAACCTGCGTCGACGCTCCCTCGCCCTCTGGCAGATCGTGGGCATCCTGCCGGGGCAGATCTTCCTCGTGAGCGTCGCCCAGATTCTGCTGACCGCGCTCTTCGGTGCTGTGGTGGGCGGGCTCGTCGGGCTGGCGATCTACGCTCCGGTGTACGACTACGGCTTGTCGACCCTCGGCGAGGGGCTTCCGCAGCCAGCCATCCAGCTGTCGTCCGCAGCCGGAGCCGTCGGGGTCACCGCGGGCGTGATCGTGCTGGCGGGGCTTCGCGGCGCTCGCAGCGCAGCTCGCACCTCGCCGGTGCGCATCCTGCGGGAACCCGAACCCGTGCCCTCCGGGTGGGGACGGTGGGTGCGCGCCGTCGTCTGCGCGCTCGCTATCGCCGGCACCGTCGCGCTGCCGCTCAGCATGCGAGGCGACGGACACCGCAGCATCACGGGCCTGGCTCCGCTGCTTCCCGCCCTGTTCGCCGCCGCGCTCGCGGTGGGTGGGCCGCTCGTCTATGCGGGCGTGCTCCGTACCTGGACCGCTCTCATTCCGGCCCGGTTCACCGCCTGGTACCTGGCTCGCCACAGCGCCGCCGCCCGCGCGAGCGCGTCCACTGCCGCCATCGGGCCGGTGATGGCCGCGATCGCTCTGGTGGGTGGCTTGTACGCGGCAGGAATGACGCTCGCCGCCGCGCCGTCGAACTCGTGGGGCGACTTCTCGATCGACACCTCTCAGCTCGTGCTCCTCTTCGGCGCACCGCTGCTCGTGGCGATCGTCGGGGCGGCTGCGGCGGTCTACACCACCGGCAGCGCGCGCCAGCGGGAACGCGCGCTGCTCACCGCCGCCGGCGCTGCGCCGGGAACCCTGCTGCGCGTCGCGATCTGCGAAGCCGTCATCCTGGTGGTCACTTCGGTGCTGCTCGCCGTCGCCGTGATCGTGCTCTCGGTCGTGCTGATCGCTGTCGCTGTGGGTGCCCCCGGCATCCGCATCGCGTTCGGTCCGATCGCGATGATCGGTGCATCCGCGCTGGTGCTGATCGTGGTGGCCACCATCGTCCCGGCGCTGTCGGGTCGCCGCGGCAGCGTGATGTCGGCGTTGGCAGCGGAGTGATCGGCTCCCAGGCGACCCGGGTAGGCTGAGCGGGTGACCATGGAGATCGAAATCGGCCGAGGCAAGCGCGCGCGCCGTGCCTACACGTTCGACGACATTGCTGTGGTGCCCTCCCGGCGCACCCGCAACCCCGAGGACGTGTCGACCGCCTGGTCGATCGACGCCTATCACTTCGACATCCCCGTGATGGCGGCGCCGATGGACTCCGTGGTGAGCCCGGACACCGCGATCCAGCTGGGTCAGCTCGGCGGTCTCGGCGTGCTCGACCTGGAGGGACTGTGGACCCGTTACGACGACCCGCAGCCGCACCTCGATGAGATCGCGGGCCTGCCCGATGCTGACGCCACGCGTCGCATGCAGGAGCTGTACGCGGAGCCCATCAAGGCCGAGCTCATCCGCGACCGCATCGCGCAGATCCGGGCCGCCGGAGTCACCGTGGCCGGCTCCCTCACCCCGCAGCGCACGCAGGAGTTCTACGACACTGTCGCCCGCGCGGGCGTCGACCTGTTCGTCATCCGCGGCACGACCGTCTCTGCCGAGCACGTCTCGAGCGTGGCCGAGCCGCTGAACCTCAAGAAGTTCATCAACGACCTCGACGTTCCCGTGATCGTCGGAGGCGTCTCCACCTACACTCCCGCGCTGCACCTCATGCGCACGGGGGCGGCGGGTGTGCTCGTCGGCTTCGGCGGCGGTGCCACCAGCACCACGCGCGCGACGCTCGGCATCCACGCACCGATGGCCACGGCCATCTCCGACGTCGCGGCAGCGCGCCGCGACTACCTCGATGAGTCGGGCGGACGATACGTGCACGTGATCGCCGATGGCGGCGTTGGCACGTCCGGTGAGATCGTGAAGGCGCTCGCGATGGGTGCGGATGCCGTCATGCTCGGCGTCGCTCTCGCTCGTGCCGAGGAGGCGCCGGGGCAGGGGTTCCACTGGGGGCCCGAGTCGCACCATCCGCAGCTGCCGCGCGGCCGTCGTGCCTCGATCGGTCAGGTGGCACCGCTGCAGGAGATCCTCTACGGCCCCTCGTCGGTGTCCGACGGAACAGCCAACCTCATCGGTGCCCTGAAGAAGTCGATGGCCACCACCGGATACTCCGACCTCAAGGAGTTCCAGCGGGTCGAGGTCGTTGTCGCCCCGTACGCCGCCGGTTGAGCCGCCCGTAGCGCAGGTCTCCGTGTCCGACACCCCCGTGACGATCTTCCCGCCCACGCTGCGGGAGGTACTGCTGCGCGCACGCTGGCTCGGCATGCTCGCGCTCTGCCTCGTGGTGGCCGGCGTCTTCGCCTGGCTCGGGCAGTGGCAGCTGTCTCGCGCGATCGACACGGACCCGCTTCCCGAGGGGGTCACCGAACAGGTGGAGCCCATCACCGATGTGGTGAAGCCGGGCGACTACCTGCCGGAGCCCCTCGTGGGACAGCGGGTGTCGATCGCGGGCTCGTTCGTCGCTGATGACTTCTTCGTGGTCTCCGGTCGTTACGACTCCGGCGAGGCCGGCTACTGGGTAGCCGGGCAGTTCCGTATCGCTGATGCGAGCGCGCCCACCTCTCTCGCCGTCGCCGTCGGCTTCACCCCCGACCGCGCGGTGGCGGATGCCGCGGCCGCCGCCCTGAACGCCGCGCCGCCGCAGAACGTCCAGGTGAGTGGTCGACTCATCTCCGACGAAGGCGCCATGGCACCTTCCCGCAGTCAGGCCATCACGGAGATGAGCCGGATGTCGACCGCTGCGCTGCTGAACCTCTGGCACGACGCGGACGGCATCGATGTCTACCGTCAGTACCTGACGTCGGCCGAGCCCTTCGGCAACCTGGAGCCCATCGTGTCGCCGGCGCCCGAGATCTCGTCGCCGATCAACTGGCTCAACCTGTTCTACGCGGCCGAGTGGGTCGTCTTCGCCTGCTTCGCCTTCTACCTCTGGTACCGCCTCGGTAAGGACGCGTGGGAGAAGGAAGTCGAAGCCATCGAAGAGGCGAACGCCGCGGGGTGAGCACGCTGGAGGAGAACATGAAGACGCGCAACAGTCGAAGGCTTCTCCCCGTTCTGTTCCTGGCAGCTCTGCTGGCGGCGTGTGCACCGGAACCGCCCGTGGTGGGCGGTGGGGGCGGTGAGCCGGCGGACATCAGCCGCGCTGTCTTCGAGAAGAGCGTCGCGGATGCGTACGTCACCGTGACGGGGAGCACCGAGAAGTGGAGCGCCAACTGTGGCGACTGGGATGTGAAGCCCGCGGATCTGCTGGGGACCATGTCCTGCACGGTGACCTCGGCCAGCGGCGCGACAGTGCACGTCCTGGCGGAGACAAGCAACGTGGACAACTGGGAGTCGTACCGGGTGACTCTGAAGGACGCGACGGGCACCGAGGTCGGCGACTAGCCCGACACGCCCGTCGGATGCCTCGATTTGCCGGGTTGTTCCGTTCCGCGTAACTTAGTTCTTGTTCGCCCCACAGGGTAGAGCGGAGGGCCTTCGGGTCCGGCTCCCCTCATGTTGGTGGACAAGCCTCCTTCACAAGATCTGGACAGTTTCTGTCGTGGTGTTGTGGTGGTGGTTGCCTGGATCTCGGGTCGTGGCGTGTCGGTTTGACGCGGTGTGGTTTGTGGTCTAGGTTAGAGAAGTTGCCCCGCAGCGAAGCCCGTGAGGGTGGGTGGTGGGAGTATCCGATCCTTGAGAACTCAACAGCGTGCACTTGTCAAATGCCAAATAACCTCGCCACCCCTTTTTGGGGTGGGTGAGATTCCTTTGGATCAATTTATGGAAGTCAGTTTTGACATTCTGTTTTTGGTCAGTTTCAAACTCGCAGCGCTTTCTGCCTATTCCGGTGGGGGTGTTGCAGCTGTTTTTCACGGAGAGTTTGATCCTGGCTCAGGATGAACGCTGGCGGCGTGCTTAACACATGCAAGTCGAACGGTGAAGCAGAGCTTGCTCTGTGGATCAGTGGCGAACGGGTGAGTAACACGTGAGCAACCTGCCCCGGACTCTGGGATAAGCGCTGGAAACGGCGTCTAATACCGGATATGAGATAAGACGGCATCGTCGTTGTCTGGAAAGATTTTTCGGTCTGGGATGGGCTCGCGGCCTATCAGCTTGTTGGTGAGGTAATGGCTCACCAAGGCGTCGACGGGTAGCCGGCCTGAGAGGGTGACCGGCCACACTGGGACTGAGACACGGCCCAGACTCCTACGGGAGGCAGCAGTGGGGAATATTGCACAATGGGCGAAAGCCTGATGCAGCAACGCCGCGTGAGGGATGACGGCCTTCGGGTTGTAAACCTCTTTTAGCAGGGAAGAAGCGAAAGTGACGGTACCTGCAGAAAAAGCGCCGGCTAACTACGTGCCAGCAGCCGCGGTAATACGTAGGGCGCAAGCGTTATCCGGAATTATTGGGCGTAAAGAGCTCGTAGGCGGTTTGTCGCGTCTGCT